>FR886331.1:70535-75021 GCA_000436535.1 Eubacterium sp. CAG:252
TACAGATATTAATATTCTTCCAGTAGCAGCCATAACAGCAGGACAGGACGGAGAGTATATTACAGACTTTGAAAGTCTTAAAGAGGCAGGTGCGGTAGCTGTGAGTGAGGATGGAAGATCGGTTATGAATGCAAGAGTAGCAAGACAGGCTATGAGGCTTGCAGCGGAGGTTGATATTCCGGTATTTGCACACTGCGAGGATAAAAATCTTGCTGCCAGAGGTGTTATGAATGCAGGCAATCACGCAAGAGAACTGGGCTTCTATGGTATTATGAATGCTGTTGAGGATATTATTGTGGCAAGGGATATTCTTCTTGCAAAGAATACAGGTGCCAGGCTTCACCTGTGCCACTGCTCAACATATGACAGTGTACGTATGATAGAGGATGCCAAGAAGGAAGGTATGGATATAACAGCAGAGGTTACTCCACATCATTTTACTCTCACAGAGGATGCCATAACAGAGGACGATGCCAACTTTAAGATGAATCCTCCACTCCGTACAAGGAAGGATGTGGATAAGCTTATAGAGGGGCTTAAGAGTGGAATTATAGACTGTATAGCAACAGACCACGCTCCTCATCATAAGACTGAGAAGGAGAGAGGCTTTGTAGAAGCGCCTTTTGGCATAACAGGTCTTGAGACTTCGGTAGCACTCACTATGACAGAGCTTGTTAAGAAGGGTATACTTACACCACTTCAGATGGCAGAACGTATGAGTTATACACCGGCTAAGATTATAGGAATTGACAAGGGTACACTTCTTGTCGGAAAGACAGCAGATATAACTATAATTGACCCGGATGCAGAGTATGTTATAGACAGCAACACATTTGCATCTAAAGGACACAATACACCTTTTGATGGAAAGAAGGTATCAGGACAGGTAAGATATACTATAGTTGCAGGCAAGGTTGTGTATTCTAATAACAATGGAACGGAAGTTATTATTGATAAAGATGTTCCAAAGTTGTAGAATAGTATGGGCATTGATGTATGCAGGTCAGAGTAAGTGTATTTTGTCCAAATAATAAAATAATTAAGGAGATATTATCGTATGATAAACAAGTTAGTAGATAAGATTGTAAAGACTAATGCGCCAGTAGTTGTTGGACTTGACCCTATGATGAAGTTTATTCCTGAACATATTCAGGCAGCAGCATTTGAGCAGTATGGAGAATCTTTGGAAGGAGCAGCAGAAGCTATATGGCAGTTCAATAAGTCTATCATTGATAATATATATGATATAGTTCCAGCAGTTAAGCCACAGATTGCTATGTATGAGCAGTTTGGCATAGAAGGTCTTAAGGTTTTCAAGAAAACTGTTGATTACTGCCACGAGAAGGATATGGTTGTAATTGGTGATGTCAAGAGAGGCGATATCGGTTCAACATCAGAGGCTTACGCAGTAGCACATCTTGGAAAGGTTAAGGTTGGCTCTAAGCTTTTAACTCCTTTTGATGAGGACTTTGCAACAGTTAATCCATATCTTGGTTCAGATGGTATCAATCCATTTATCAAGGTGTGTCAGGAAGAGAATAAAGGTATATTCATACTTGTTAAGACTTCTAATCCATCAAGCGGTGAGTTTCAGGACCAGCTTATTGATGGCAAGCCACTCTATGAGCATGTAGGTGCAAAGGTTGACGAGTGGGGAAGTCAGTGTATGGGTGATACATACAGCAATGTAGGTGCTGTTGTCGGTGCTACATATCCAGAGATGGGCAAGACTTTAAGAAAGGTTATGCCTAAGGCATATATCTTAGTTCCGGGTTATGGCGCACAGGGTGGAAAGGCAGAAGACCTTGCAGCGTTCTTTAATCCAGACGGACTTGGTGCTATTGTAAACAGCTCAAGAGGTATTATTGCAGCATACAAGAAGGAAGAGTATGCAAAGTTTGGCGATAAGAACTTTGGTGAGGCATCAAGACAGGCAGCACTTGATATGATAGCAGATATTAATGGAGCACTTGGAAAGTAGATAGTAACTATAATATATAAAGCGGCAGTATCAGTTGTAATCGCTGGTAAAGCCGCTTTCTAATATTATAAAGTTTTTTATAAATTATAAATGTGGAGGTTGTATGGAACAGTTTTACTTGAAAAATATAGAACTATTTCATTTTAGAAAGTTTGAGGACATAACCTATGAATTTAATCCACGAATGAATGTAGTTATTGGTAAAAATGCATCTGGAAAAACTTCATTATTGGAGGCAACAACAGTTATTTTAGGAGCATATCTGGCAGCATTTAAGGAATATGTACCAAGCAGATATAGTCATAATATATCGGATGCCGATGTATTAAAAAAATCATTAAAACCTGTAAAAAATGTTGCTGTAACATCATCCATACAGCAATATCCATGTAAGATAACAAGTCAGTTTATGTGGGATAAGTCTGTTAAGAAATGTGTAAGAAGTCTTGAAAAAGAAGGCGGACGAACAAAATTTATCGGAAAAAATCCAATGCGTGATGATGTTGAAAAATGGGAGAAAGCAATAAAAGCAGCCGATGGTTCAGATAATGAACAGATATATCCTTTAGTGTTGTACTTAAGTTCTGCAAGACTGTGGAACGAAAACAGGACAGGTGAAATGTCAAAAATTCCGGCAAGAACTGATGCTTATCAAAGATGTCTTGACCCTAAAAGAGGAAATCAGACATCATTTGAATATATAAAACTGCTTGGTAATCTTGCCGCTGAGGAAAATGATGGAATTCCATTACCAGCTTATGAAGTTATTATGAATGCTGTAAGATATAGTTTAAAAGAAGAATTGAGTGAAGGACAACAGGTATTATATTCTTCAAGGTACGGAGAGATTGCGGTTAAAAATACAGATGGTACAGTTATTAATTTTTCAGCATTAAGTGATGGCTATCGAAATGTAATTAAAATAGTTACAGATATAGCAACTAAAATGTGTATTCTTAATCCATATCTTGGAAAAGATACTTTAATATTAACTCCGGGAATAGTTGTAATAGATGAATTAGATTTGAGCCTTCATCCAACATGGCAGAGAAGAATTGTAGATATATTAAAAGAACTATTTCCTAAAGTCCAGTTTATATGCGCTACACATTCACCATTTATTATACAGTCATTAGAGCCGGGTGAACTTATTACACTGGACTCAATTCTTGATGAGGAATATTCAGGACAAAGCATTGAAGACATAGCAGAAGATGTTATGAATGTTAAGATTGCACAATATAGTGAAAAGAAAGTTGAAATGTATGAGGCGGCAGAGAAATATTTTAAGGCATTAAAAAATGCAGCATCAAATGAAGATATAGAAGAGTTGAAGGACAGGCTGGATACTTTATCTGCCAGATATAGTGATAATCCAGCTTATAATGCATGGATGCAGTTAAAGTATTTAGAGAAAAAAGCGGAGATGAAGAATAATGCGACCGGTGAATAAAGGACAAAAGCCAGTAGAATATAAGCATTATAGGGATGCTGAACCATATTTAGAGCAAAGACTTGGCACATACTGCTCTTTTTGCGAAATGGATATTAGCAACGCTCCTGAAGTTGAACATAAAGAGGCAAAGTCGAGAGGCGGTCAGGAACTTGAATGGGATAACTTGTTACTTTCCTGCAAATACTGCAATACACGTAAAGGCATTTATGTAAAAAAGGGAGATAAAGAAAAATATATCTGGCCAGATAAAGATGATACATTTCATGCATATTTGTATGATGAAGATTTGCCAAGATTAAATGAAGAATACTTAAAAACAAAAGATATAAATGAAAGAGAGAAAGCAGAGAATTTATTCAATCTTTTAAAGCTGGATAATTATCCGGTTACACCTAAAGACAGGGATAAAAGATTTGCGAAAAGAAATGAAGCAAGAAATTATGCAATATCAGGCAGAGAGGGATTAAAGTCTATAAAAGGAGTTGATGAACGCAGGGTTTATCTGGAGTTAATGATAAATCTTGCAAAATCGAGTGGCTTTTTTTCTGTCTGGATGGAAGTATTTAAAGATGATGATGAGATAAAGAATATGCTTATATCAATATATCCGGGAACAAGGACAGAATATGTAAGCAATTAGTTAAACATAATGATACATTTATAATGGGAAAGGAGCATTAAGTATGATATTAATTAAAAACGGCTACATAATCGATCCGGCAAGTGGTTTTGAGGATTATGCAGATATTGTCATAGAAGATGGAATTATTAAGAAGATTGGATGTCTGGATGGTGATTATGACGATACGGCTTCGCAGAATAATAATCAAAGTAATAGTAATAACAAGAATAATAAGACATCTGACAGTGATTATGAGCAGGTTATAGATGCCAAAGGAATGATAGTTGCGCCGGGTCTTGTTGATACACATGTACATTTCAGGGACCCCGGTTTTACATACAAGGAGGATATTGAAACCGGTGCCCAAGCCGCTGCTGCAGGCGGCTTCACAACGGTTATGTGCATGGCTAATACGAAGCCTGTGATA
>FR886331.1:75042-77764 GCA_000436535.1 Eubacterium sp. CAG:252
TACGAAGCCTGTGATAGACAATGTTGAAACACTTAAGTATGTTCTGGATAAGGGGAAAACCACACCTATAAATGTATATTCAGCAGCAGCGGTATCCAAAGGCTTTAAGGGCGAAGAGCTCACAGACTTTAAGAGTCTTAAAGAGGCAGGAGCATATGTTTTTACAGATGATGGAATACCACTTAAGGATGAGCTGTTAGTAAAGAAAGCCATGGAAGAGGCAAAGAAGCTTGATATGCCACTAAGCTTTCATGAAGAGAATCCTGCATTCATAGAACAACAGGGAATCAATAAGGGAGTGGTATCTGACAAGTTAGGCTTAGGAGGTGCACCGGCACTTTCGGAGTATATTATGGTTGCCAGAGATTGTATGCTTGCACTTGAAACAGGCGCTACCATATGTATACAGCATATAAGCTCTGAAGTATCAGTTGAACTCGTGCGTACAGCTAAGAGGTTAGGTGCAGATGTACATGCAGAGGCTACACCTCAGCATTTTTCATTAACAGAGGACATAGTGATTGAAAAGGGAACACTTGCAAGGGTTAATCCACCTATAAGAACAGAGGAGGACAGACAGGCTATAATAAAAGCTCTTGCGGATGGAACTATTGATATAATCGCAACAGACCATGCCCCTCACAGCAGGGAGGAAAAGGCTAAGGAATTCAAGGCAGCGCCTAGCGGAATGATAGGACTTGAAACATCTTTAGCACTTGGCGTAACTAATCTTGTAAAGACAGGAAAGCTTACGATGAAAGAGCTTCTTTCAAAGATGACTATTAATCCTGCAAAGCTTTATAAGATGGATAAGGGATATATCAAAGAAGGCGGAGCTGCCGATATAGTAATCTATGCTCCAGATGAAAAATGGGTTGTAAGTGAAAACTTTGCATCAAAAGCTGCCAATAGTCCTTTTATTGGTGATGAGCTTTATGGTAAAATAAAATACACTATATGTAATGGAAATGTGGTATATAGTGATGCAAATAAAAAAGTAGCTGAGTAATATTACGGATATTTTAATTAAGTGGTAAAGCCAGCTACAAAAGTAACATAGTTACAAAAAATATACAGAAATGAGGAAATAATATGTCATACAGAGAGAATGTCACTATAATAAGCACATCCTGCCTTGCAGACGGCGTATATGAGATGTGGCTTAAGACAGAAAAGATAGCAGGAGAGGCAAGACCGGGACAGTTTATATCAGTATATTCAAACGATGGTTCAAGACTGCTCCCACGTCCAATAAGTATATGCAGAATAGACGGCGATAAGTTAAGAATAGTATACCGTATAGCAGGAAAGGGAACTAAAGAGTTCTCACAGATGAGCGCCGGACAGACACTTGATATACAGGGACCACTTGGTAACGGATATGATATAAAGGCTATATTTGATAAGGTAGAAAATGTTGCAGTTCACGAATGTAAGGATGGTGTATGCACATTTAAGCAGGAACACAGACCAGTTAAGAAAGCTATTCTTTTCGGCGGTGGTATAGGTATTCCTCCTATGCTTGAGCTTGCAAAGCAGCTTGAATGCGATACAGAGGCGGTATTAGGCTACAGAGATGGACAGCTTTTCTTAAAATCAGAGTTTGATGAATATGCACATGTAACGGTTGCAACAGAAGATGGAAGTGTTGGAACTAAAGGAAATGTTCTTGATGCAGTAAGAGAAAATAACATTACCGGAGATGTAATATTTGCATGTGGACCAACTCCTATGCTTCGTGCGATTAAGGAATACGCAGTAAATAATAACATTCCTTGCTATGTATCATTAGAGGAAAAGATGGCGTGTGGAATAGGTGCATGTCTTGCGTGTGTATGCAAGTCTACAGAAAAAGACGAACATTCACAGGTTAATAACAAGAGAGTATGTAAAGAAGGACCAGTGTTTGATGTTAAGGAGGTAGAATTATAATGGCAGCTAAAGTTAATCCAATCAGTCCTGCTGATGTCAATATGAAAGTGAATATCGCAGGTGTAGAATTCAACAATCCTGTAACAGTAGCCTCAGGAACATTTGGTTCAGGTATGGAATATTGTGAATATGTAGACCTGGGTAAGCTTGGTGCAGTGACAACCAAAGGTGTTGCCAATGTACCATGGCCGGGCAATCCAACACCAAGAATTGCAGAAACCTATGGTGGTATGATTAATGCCATAGGACTTCAAAATCCGGGTCTTGATACATTTGTTAAGAGAGATATACCATTTCTTAAGCAGTATGATACACGTATAATTGTAAATGTTTGTGGAAAAACAGAGGAAGATTATGTAGATGCTGTTGAAAAATTAGGTGAGCAGCCGGTAGATATGCTTGAAATCAATATATCATGCCCTAATGTCAAAGAGGGTGGCATAGCCTTCGGACAGGTTCCAGCTATGGCAGAGCGTATCACAAAGGCGGTCAAGAAGGTGGCAAAGCAGCCAGTTATTATGAAGTTAAGCCCTAATGTAACAGATATAACAGAGATGGCAAAGGCTGTAGAAGCAGGCGGCGCTGATGCAGTGTCACTTATAAATACTATAACAGGTATGAAGATAGATATTAACAGAAGAACATTTGCAGTTGCCAATAAGACAGGAGGTCTTTCAGGTCCAGCTATCAAGCCGGTTGCAGTAAGGATGGTATATCAGGTGGCCAATGCGGTAAAGCTTCCAATCATAGGTATGGGCGGAATTGCCAGTGCAGAGGATGCACTCGAATT
>FR886331.1:77867-142852 GCA_000436535.1 Eubacterium sp. CAG:252
TGAAGAAGGAATAAGAGATTACTGTGCGCGTAATGGAATTGCCGATGTTAATGAGCTTATTGGATGTGTAAGATAAGTATATGCATGTTGTAAGCTTAGTGTCTTTAAACAGCGGACAAATAATTACAAAGTGAGCATAATATATTGGTAATATGTAGTATACAAATGTTATAGGCAAAAACTATAACTGCTAATAAATATTAGGAATAATATCTACTATTGACCTACTAGGTTAAAGAGTATATTATAATGACATCGACAGAACAACATACCAAAAGGGTATGTGAATAATAACTGACAACTAATATTTATTATATGGAGGATATTACTATGGCAAAGAAACATTACGAAGACAGAAATCTTAAGTTTGAAACATTACAGTTACACGTAGGACAGGAACAGCCAGACCCAGTTACAGATGCAAGAGCAGTTCCAATTTATCTTACATCATCATATGTATTCCACAACAGCCAGCATGCTGCTGACAGATTTGGTCTTAAGGATGCAGGTAACATTTACGGACGTCTTACTAACCCTACAGAAGACGTATTTGAAAAGAGAATTGCAGCACTTGAAGGTGGTGTAACAGCACTTGCAGTTGGTTCAGGAGCAGCAGCACTTGCATATGCTTTCCAGGCACTTGCACATGCAGGCGACCACATTGTAGCAGCTAAGAATATTTATGGTGGTACATACAATCTTTTAGCACATACACTTCCAGATTATGGAATTGAAGCTACATTCGTAGACCCATTTGATTATGATGCTATCGAAGCAGCTATCAGACCTAACACAAAGGCAGTCCAGATTGAAACACTTGGTAATCCTAACTCAGAAGTAGTTGATATCGAAAGAATTGCTAAGATTGCACATGCACACAACATTCCACTTGTAGTTGATAATACATTTGCAACACCTTACCTTGTAAGACCTATCGAATACGGTGCTGATATCGTAGTTCATTCAGCAACTAAGTTCATCGGTGGACACGGCACAACACTTGGTGGTGTAATCGTAGACAGCGGTAAGTTTGACTGGGTTGCAGCAGCAGACAAGTTCCCATGGTTAGTTGAGCCAAATGTATCATACCACGGCGTAAGTTTTGCAAAGGATACAGCTCCAGCAGCATTTGTTACATACATCAGAGCTATCCTTCTTCGTGATACAGGTGCTACAATTTCACCTATACATTCATTCATCTTCCTTCAGGGACTTGAAACATTATCACTTCGTGTAGAAAGACACGTTGAAAATGCATTAAAGGTAGTTCAGTACTTAAAGGACCAGCCATTAGTAGAAAAGGTTAACCATCCATCTATCTCAACTAATGCTGAGCAGCAGGAACTTTACAAGAAGTATTTCCCTAACGGTGGTGGTTCTATCTTCACATTTGAAATCAAGGGTGGAGCAGCAGAAGCACAGAAGTTCATTGATAATCTTGAATTATTCTCACTTCTTGCAAATGTAGCTGATGTTAAGTCACTTGCTATACATCCAGCAAGCACAACACATTCAGAGTGCAACGAAGCAGAGCTTCTTGACCAGGGAATCAAGCCTAACACAATCAGACTCTCAATCGGTACAGAGAATATTGACGATATCATTGAGGATCTTGATGAAGCATTTAAGGCTATTCAGGAATAATTAATAAGTATTTATATGTAAATATGGTTTTATGCCGGCCATATATGATATTTCTTTTAGTAAATAGTAGTATACACGGATATTATGATATGTGATAATCGAAAGATTGTACATGACATATATCCGTGTTTTATTAATGTCTGAAATAATAGAAAAGTGTTGAAACTTTATCATTTAAGTGATACATTTTATATAGAGTTTTACAAACAGATACGAAGGGAGATTTTATAATGATTTACGCATCACTTAATGCAAAAGAAGGAAATTATCAGTATCCAGCAGCTATTGCTACAGCTTTAGAATTTCTTGCAAAGCCAGAAACAGCAGAACTTCCAGTAGGAAGATACGAGCTTGATGGAGATAATATTTTTGTACTTATTCAGGACCAGACAACAGCTCCAGTTGAGAATAAGCGTGCAGAAAGCCACAGAAATTACATCGATATCCAGTATCTTTTCACAGGAAAGGAAGTACAGGGCTATGCACCACTTCTTCCAGGCGTAACAGGTGAAGAACCAGCAGGTAAGGATAATATTTTCTATGCAGATGTAGAGAATGAGCAGTTCGTAACATTACATCCAGGTGAATTCACAGTATACTTTACTAATGATATTCATCGTCCTAACTGCACAATGGATGAACCAGTTAACATTCATAAGGCAGTTGTAAAGATTAAGGAAAGCCTTATAAAGTAATCAGTTTAAGAATGGTTTATTAGAAACTATTAAAAAGTAAATTAAACTAGTGGATGACAGAAATAGTATTTGTCATCCACTAATTTTTATTAATCTTTATACTCAATGGCAAAATAATCAAGATAAGTCTTAAATCTATCCTGAGCGGTAAGACAGGTATCAATTAAATATCCCTGTTCGTTTTTCCATTCCTTTAATCCACGGTAATAAAATTCCTTTATATCATCTTCTATAATAAATGGAGTTATGCCATTGCGAAGACATTCCTTAAACATAATTAATCTGCCAACACGACCATTGCCATCTTGAAATGGGTGTATTTTTTCGAATTCATAATGAAATTCAATTATTTCTTTTAGAGATTTTTGCTTTATATTATTATAACTTTTAAGTAAAGCCTTTAATTCTTTGCATACATTTTCAGGCTTTGTAGTTGGCATGCCACCGACTTCATTTTCAATCCTTTTGTAATCACCGACAGTAAACCAGGATTTCCTGTTATCAGAAGTACCTGACTTTAATATCAGATGAAGCTGCTTGATAAGAGATTCACTTAGAGGATAGTTGGCTAAATCAATGATTAAGTCAATACACTTAAAATGATTAGCGGTTTCAACTATATCGTCAACATTGACGGTTTCATTCTGTATGCCTATTGTATTAGTTTCAAAAATATATCTTGTCTGGTCATGTGAAAGCCGGCTGCCTTCGATGTGATTGGAGTTATAAGTTAAATCAATTTGAATTTTATGGTATATTCCACCGGAAATTCCGGATTCTTTTTCAATAGTAAGACGGGTAAGTAAATCTCTGGGTATCATTGCGTTTCTTTTCTTTCTGACTGGTTTAACTGCATTTTTGGGTATTTTCCATGATTTACCGTCAATAATAGCGCCGGGTATCTTTCCCTGTGAACAATAATTTCGTACACTTCTTTCGGAAATTTTCCATTTCTCTGCAGTTTCTTTGACATTTAGATACATTGTATTCACCTCCATCATAATTATTAACAGGAATTATTATATCATTACCGGCAAAATATCTCAACTTTTAATGCCATGAATATGCGGGATATTTTGCCGATAAGAATTATAATTGCCGGTTAATTAATATTTTATTCAAGTGAAGTTTGTTGATAAATGGGTGATAAATGTAATCAAACAAATGTTAGATTACAATAAATAATGTTATACTTGACAAACAATATATACGCGTGATATACAATAATAAACTCTTTGCACTGCATATAAATCTACAGTACAAACTGAGCAGACCGGGATTATCGTATATAACGATTATTAATGAAGCTTATTATATAATCCTGGAGTCGGGTCACACGCGTGACAGTGGAATCTTTTCTATCCACGGGACAGTAGTTGCTAATACTGATTCGTGGGTGTTTTTATATCTTTATTATTATATGCATTTCGCATACAACTCCCACATATCTTAGTGTTACAGGGTTACATACATAGGTATATATATAGCATATATGCGCAGAAGGCATGCGTAGAAATGGAGATTATTATGGAAAAGAAAGAAAATGTTTCAGGAAGTATTAGGACTAAAGATGGGGTACAGAATGGAATTGTATCGGAGGATGAATTCCAGAGAGTAGCTAATAAGGTATCCTTCGTAACAATTATTGGTAATATACTGTTGTCAGTTATGAAACTGATCGTAGGTTTTATAGCACATTCAAATGCGATGATAAGTGATGCCATACACTCGGCATCTGATGTTTTTAGTACATTTGTCGTTATTATTGGAATAAAACTCGCTTCTAAGAAAGCAGATAAGGAACATCCTTATGGACATGAAAGACTAGAGTGTGTTGCAGCCATAGTACTTTCAATGGTTTTGTTCATAACAGGTCTAGGAATAGGAGCTACTGCACTTAAAAACATAACAAGTGGAGATTATAATAATATAGCAGTTCCAGGAATTCTTGCACTTATAGCAGCGATAATATCTATAATAAGCAAGGAAGCTATGTACTGGTATACAAGATACAACGCAAAAAAGATAGACTCAAGTGCACTTATGGCGGATGCATGGCATCATCGTTCAGATGCTTTTTCATCAATAGGAGCACTTATAGGTATTGCCGGTGCAAGATTAGGCTTTCCTATTATGGATTCAATCGCCAGTCTGATAATATTTGTATTTATCATAAAGGCAGCCTATGATATATTCAAAGATGCCATAGACAAGATGGTGGATCACGCCTGCGATGATGATACTGTAAACCAGATACGGGAATGTGTTATGAAGCATGAGGATGTATTAGGAATAGATATGCTTCAGACGCGTATATTTGGAAATAAAATATATGTGGATTTAGAGATATCAACAGATGGTTCATATACATTAAGCAAGGCACATACAATAGCAGAATCGGTTCATGATGATATAGAGAAAAGCTTTCCTAAGGTAAAACATATTATGGTGCATGTGAATCCGGCGGATGTGTAAATGCTTAAGCAATTAGTTCTTGAGCGTAGGATATATATGCGTATATAATACTTTAATTATATATTTTTTATAGCAGTAAAGCAAAGACACTTTGTATTGTATTGATACAGGCGTACTTTGCTTTTTTATGTATAATAGGGGTAAAGCGTATTAGCAGCTGATACAATTTGCAAAAAAAGAATAGAAATGAGGAATCAATATGAATGAAAGATTAAATGAAATTCTTAAAGCTCATACTAAGGAGTTTGAGGAAGTAAGTGATGCAATCTGGGAGCATCCTGAAACGAGATATCAGGAATTCCAGTCTTCAAGGATACAAATAGAGTTTCTTAAGGAAAGAGGCTTCAGGTTAACTGAGGAAATAGCTGGAATTAAGACAGCATTTGTTGCAGAAGCAGGAGAAGGAAAGCCGGTTATTGCATTCTTAGGAGAATTCGATGCACTTCCTGGACTAAGCCAGTTTGCAGACTGCCCATATGAGAATGCCATAGAAGAGGGCAAAGCAGGACATGGATGTGGACATAATCTCCTAGGCACAGGTGCTATGGAGGCTGCCTGTGTTATAAAGCAATATATAGAAGAGAACAATATAAAGGCTACTGTACGTTATTATGGCTGTCCTGCTGAGGAGAGTGGTGCAGGAAAGGCATTTATGGTAAGAGAAGGCTGTTTTGATGATGTTGATTTTGCTTATGCATGGCACCCAATGTTTGAAACAGGAATTATGAATAAAACACTTGCTAATGTCAGGGTTATATATGACTTTACAGGAAAAAGTTCACATGCAGCAGCTTGTCCTGAGGATGGAAGGAGTGCTCTTGATGCATGCGAGCTTATGAATGTGGGAGTTAATTATTTAAGAGAGCATGTTAAAACGGACAGCCGGATGCATTATGCATATCTTAATGCAGGTGGAAGTGCACCGAATATAGTTCCACATAAGGCAACACTTTTATATGCATTACGTGCTCCCAAGGCATCGTATGTTAAGGAGCTTATAGAAAGAGTATCGGACGTGGCAAGAGGGGCAGCGCTTATGACAGAAACGAAGGTTGATATAAGAGTTGTCAGCGCATATGCAGATTTTCTATCAGTTCCTGCAATGGATATGGTTATGGAGGACAGCATAATAGATAGTCCTTTAGTAGAATACACAGATGAGGAATATAAATATGCAAGCCAGTTTAATTCTAAGGAATATGATTTAAAAGATAATATAGATGCTTCATATGAAAAAGGAAAGAAAAGTATTCCAATAGGAAGTACTGATGTTGCAGATGTAAGCTGGATAGCTCCTACGGGTTCAATAACAGTAACAACTATGGCAAAGGACAGCACTATGCATGGCTGGTCAGTAGTTGCACAGGGAAAAAGCAGCATAGCGTATAAGGGTATGCACAGGGCAGCAGGTATCCTTGCACAGGCAGCATTAAGAGTAATAGAATCTCCTGAATTGCAGAAGAAGATAAAAGAAGACTTTAATAAGTCAAAGGCTGGTGAAGAATATGGCTCGTTACTACCAGCTAGCGTAAAGCCAGGAGATTTTTAATAAGATAATATTCTCTTGACAAAGATGTGCATATACTGTATATATTAACATATACAGTATATGCACAGTTTTATAAACTACCAAAAAGACAGGGGGGACGCTACATGTTAGAAGTCAGTAATCTTAATAAAATAAATCCCGACAGCAATTCATATCTCCTTGATAATATAACTTTTTATATTCCAAAAGGACATATATGTGGGGTGATTGGTGAAAACGGAGCAGGCAAAACAACGCTTATGCGTGCGCTTATGGGACTTTACAGTTCATCAGGAAGTATAGTGATAGACGGCTGTGATATGCGGCTTAATGAGGCAGCAGCCAAGGAAAGGCTTGGAATAGTATTTGCGGATGACGGCTTTTTTGACGGAAATATGAGATTATCGCAGATAGGAAAGTTCTATGGACAGTTATATCATAGCTTCAATATGGAATTGTATCTTAATTATATTGAAGAATTCGGACTTGATAAAAAACAGAAATATAAGAAGCTTTCCAAGGGAATGAAAACAAGGACACAGTTAGCATTTGCACTGTCACATAATGCTAAGCTGTTTTTATTTGATGAACCGACTGCCGGGCTTGATAAGCATTTCAGGGAAAAGTTCCTTAAGCTATGTACGAATCTTGTAGCAGATGGGGAAAAAAGCATACTTATAGCGACACATATAACGGAAGAGCTTGACCGGATTGCCGATTATATTGCGTATATGCAGAAGGGGAGAATGTTATTTTATACAGAAAGCTATAAAATGTGTGAGCGTTTCAGGATTGTTACTGGTGAGGATTATAAGTGTAACCTTATACCGGATGAAGTGGTTGTATATAAGGAGAAGAACACTTACAGCACAAGTGCCATGGTAGTTAATTCAGAGTGGTACAGAATAGACGATAGATTGGAAAAACACATACCTGATATCAGGGAGTTTATGTATTATTTTGTAAAAGGAGGGGAGAAAAATGCCGAAGTTATTGCAGAAAAATATCTTAATAAGTAGTTTGGTTTCGCTTATTATTTCGTTAACTGCAGTAGTGTGCTGGTCGTTTTTTCAGGTCAGTAGTTACAAGTATATATATGCCTTGAATTTGTTTTTAGTTGTGACGTGTAAGCCGGAGATTGCAGCAGGATTAAGTGTATTTGTGCTTCCTGATTATATGTATATTGCGCCGTATACCAAAGAACAGAGAAAAGAACTTATAAGGAAGGGACAGAGGTATAAGTTTTTTGCTATGTATATGTGGTTAATTATTATTTTGGTATTACCATTTGGATACATAGAATATATGCGGGGAAATATATCTTCGGTCATAGTGTGTTTAAGTGAAGTTATATTATCAGCAAGTCTGCTGTATAGCAATACATTTTCAATATACATAGTTAAAAATAGTGTGTATAGATACTGGTCAACAGTTGGTTTAAAGCTTGTTATGATATTAATGTTTTTTGGGGCTGTACAGACAGATAAGACAGCAGGTACAGAGAGCGTTAATATAATTATTGTCTTATTGGTTTTAATAAGTTCTGTGATTCTTATTCTGGTATGCAGGATAAAGTATCAGGATAGAATGTTTAGCAGTATGGCAGATTACGAATATGTCAAAGAGAAACTGCCTGTATCTAAGATTTATTAAGGCAGATAATTAAAAGTAATAATTAGAATAAAAATGGTTGGATTATAGAAGAAACTATAAATTAGCAAATTAACTTATTTTTGTAAATTTTTTATATGCTCGTTTATAGGATAAAAGTTAAAAATATAATAGAGGTTATATATGAAAATAGTTATTTCAAATACAGTAAATATGCCAATATATGAACAGATTGTCAATCAGATAAGGGATGCGGTGATAAATGGCGGGCTTAAGGCGGGGGAAGGTATGCCGTCAATAAGAGTGCTTGCAAAAGAGCTTACTGTAAGTGTTATCACAACAAAGCGTGCCTATGAGGAACTGGAAAAGGAAGGTGTTATTGAGTCTGTTCCCGGAAGAGGTTTTTATGTATGTGAGCAGAAAAACGACCATTTAAGGGAAAAACAGATGATGAATATAGAGAGCAGGATGTCAGATATTTTAAAGGATTGTGAAAATGCAGGTATGACGTTGGATGATGTGATTGATATGGTTCGTGTATTAGGAGAAAAATGATGGAAGAAAATATAATAAAGATTGAAAATGCAGCCTTAAAGTTAGGAAAGTTTTCTATAAAACCGGCAATTATAAATATTCCTAAAGGCTATATCGTGGGCATACAGGGAGATAACGGAGCCGGAAAATCAACAATGCTTCGTATGCTTCTTGGAATGTATGATAAAATGCAGGGGAATATTTACATAGATGGCATTGATGTTGTAAAGAACAGGACGCAGATAAAAAATATAACAGGCGTTGTTTCGCAGGAGAGAACATTTTTTATGGAAGAGGATGCATATGAAAATGAAAGGCTGTATGCACCATTTTATAAAAACTGGAGCAGCGGTGAATATCGTAAAATGCTTAAAAATCTGAATATTAATTCAGGCAGCAGCTTAGGAAACCTGTCAACAGGAGAAATGCTCAAGTATCAGCTTGCATTTGCAGCAGCATACAGACCACAGGTGTTATTACTGGATGAACCGACTGCCAATCTTGACCCTGTATTCAGGGATGATTTTCTTAAGATATTACAGGAATTCGTAGCTGAATATGATATGACTATTCTTATGGCGACACATCTTGATGAAGACATTTCCAAGATAGCTGATTATATTATGGATGTAGAAGATGGGAGATATTCGCTTAGGGAATGTATATGATACCAGTGGCACATGTTTAGCACTGACCGAAGCGTAGCGTAGACGTGGGAGTGCGTAGCACGGAACAATCCGTAGGTATCAAAGTCGGGGGCTTTTGACCCCGACATCATGTATATAGAATGTTGCAGATATAAGTCATATAGAATATGCAAAAAGGCAAAAAAGAAACTGTAAAAAATAAGCGCAGAAAAGAGGGAGTATATGGATACAGACATAAAAAAGCTGTTGAAAACAGAGCATAAAAACTGGAAACAGCGTATGGTAAAAGAAACAAAAGGAGCATATATAGCTATTTATCTTGGATTGATTTTTAGTGTATTTATGTCATTAATGTATGGTTTTAAGTATGATTATTCATCAGACGATAAGAGGATTATGATTACGTTGACAGTATTTATATTTGGTGTATATCAGGGCGTGACTACATATGTGTCATATGTGAGAGAAAACGGAAAGAGTGTCAATATATTTGAAAAATATAAGTACATCCCTGTGGATGTATCAGTGTTAAGGCGTGTAAAGCTTATATTAACAGTGCGTATAATAGCACCTTTCGTTATAACAGGACAGATGGCAGCTATATTTGTAAGAGTAATAGACCCGGATAATCAGGGCGGAGGCTTTTTGGATATTAGCGTATGTATGCCTTTGATTATAGGCTGCCTGTTTATATTAGAAAAGTTTATTGAATATAGAGTATTAAGCAGGAAAGCAGGACTATAATAATTATAAAACTTTAAAATAACTTAAAAACTCGCATTTTAACATTGGCTAAGTTAAAATGAAATAAATTAAGTTAAAAGATAAATAATAAAATTCAAGTATCGTCAGTCAGGTCATGGCTGGCGATATTTTTTTATCCCTTATTTCAATTTACGAATACTTTACACAGATTTCCCATACAGATGGTATTACATTTTACATACTATTGCTATTCTGTTAACTGTCAATGAGGTACAGGTAAAGTCAATGACGGATGGTGCGTAACATCTGTTGTTGCTATAAGTCCTGTATCCTGTTGACAGGAAAACAAAGCAATAGAATATGAAAAACAGACTGCAAAGCTGATTGATTGAAAAAATCAGACACAGGCAGTCAGAAGGAAAAGTGAGGATGATTATGAGAAAGTTTAATTGGAAAAAGAGTGTAGCTATTGCACTTAGTACAGTATGTATGGTAGGAGCATTAGTTGGTTGTGGAAGTAATAGTGCTTCTTCAGATAACGGAAATGACAGCGCAAAGGCAGAAAAGCTTAGCGGAAGTATAACAGCAGCAGGTTCTTCAGCACTTAAGCCACTTGTAGATGATGCAGCAGATCTTTTTAATGAAAAATATCCAGATGTAAATATCACAATTGATGCCGGTGGATCTGGTGAAGGCCTTAAGCAGGTTTCAGAGGGAACAGTTAATATTGGTAACTCAGATGTAGAAGCAGCAGAAAAGCTTGATGCAGCAAAGGCAGCAGAACTTGTAGACCATAAGGTATGTGTTGTAACTATGGCACCTATCGTAAACAAGGATGTAACAGCAGGCGGTGTTAAGAATCTTACAAAGGCACAGCTTACAGATATCTTCACAGGAAAGATTACTAACTGGAAGGAAGTTGGTGGTGCTGATGAAGCAATCGTACTTATAACACGTCCAGAGTCATCTGGTACAAGAGCAACATTTAAGAAGTATGCACTTGATGGTGCAAGCGAAGCATCTAATAAGTCAATGGAAACAGATGATTCAGGTGTACTTTTACAGAATGTTAAGACAACAAAGGGTGCAATCGGATATGTAGCTTTATCTTACCTTGTAAGCAATCCTGGCGTTGATACAGTATCTATCGATGGTGTAGAGCCTACACTTGAAAATACATACGCTGGCAAGTATCCAGTATGGACATATGAGCATATGTATACAAAGGGAAATGCTGAAGAAGTATCACAGAAGTTCCTTGACTACATTATGTCAGATGAATATGGTAAGAAGATGGAATCTTTAGGATATGGCGTATCTTCTAAGATGACAGTGAAGGAACACTAATTATAACATTATTGTTCAAAGCAGATTTTGAATGGCTCTGAACAATAGTATATGACTTGTAAATCAATATATGTTAATGACTTGACAGTAATCAGATTATAAAGAGGCGGGCACAAAATAGATATGACTCCGGTAAGCAGATTAAGAAAGATAATATAAAAATAGTATCTTAACAATCTGAAAAGGATACATATATCATAAAGTGCCTGCCTATACATAATTTTTTATTAAGAAATTATATGAATTGCGTATCAATGCAGAAAATATCAGTAAGGGGCAAAATACATTTTAACCCTTACATCATCAATATTGCATAATGTAAAAATTTATATAAGTATGAGAATGGTCATTAGAATGGAGAATGTATGAACAGTAAGAGAAGTATGTTTACCAAGGAATACCTGTGGCGCAGCATAGTTACAATATGTGGTTTGTTCGTTATAGTTATTACATTGGGAATAGGAGGATTTCTTGTATACAAGGGGTCAGGAACATTTTTAAAGTTTCATCATTCCATCGGAGAATTCTTATTCTCAGCAGACTGGGCACCAGTTGATAGTATGGAAGGTGGAGGAAGCGTAGGTACGCTTATATTCATAGTTGGTTCACTTAGTACATGTGGTCTGGCGCTTGTTATCGCGACTCCATTTGCACTTGGCTCAGCTATATTTATGACAGAGATTGCACCTAAGTTTGGTGAGAAGTTCTATCGTCCGGTTATACAGATATTTGCAGGTATACCATCAGTAGTATACGGCTGGGTAGGACTTACAGTATTAGTTCCATGCATAAGAGATATATTCCACAGACAGGTGGGACACTCTATACTTGCGGCAGGACTTGTACTTGCAATAATGATATTTCCTACTATAACAAGTGTGTCAGCAGATGCCATAAGAGCAGTGCCTAAAGAGTATCGTATGGGCGCATATGGCATGGGTTCAACACGCTGGCAGACAATATATAAGATAGTGCTTCCAGCTTCAGCCTCAGGCATATTCTCAGGCATAATCCTTGGACTTGCAAGAGCATTTGGCGAGGCACTTGCTGTAGCTATGGTAATAGGCCAGACAACTGCTCTTCCTGAAAATATATTCTCTACAACTAAGTCACTTACAACCGAGATAACAGCCCAGATGGGAAATGCGATGGAAGGTGGAGAAACTAAGACGGCTCTCTGGACACTTGCACTTTTATTATTCCTTATATCACTGTTTTTCATATTCCTTATTCATATATTATCAAGTAAGAAGCCGGAAGGCTCACATGGCAAGGCTTCAACCAGCAGGAGTACAGTAGATAAAAGCACAGATAAGTTATCTGATAATAGCTTTAGCCAGACTATTAATGGTGTGGCAACAATGGCACCTAAGAATAATAACAAGCAGAACACAGTAGTCTACGAGCGGAATTAAAGGAGAGGAAGAAGCATATGAACAGAATTAGACGTGCGAAAGCACAGAATAAAGTAATGACAATCATATTCTACGCCATAGCAATATTCTTTTTTGTCCTTTTAGCTGCATTTGCGGGATATGTTATTATCAAAGGTTTTATCGGGGCTGATATATCTATGTTCAGATTTTCACGCCGCGGAAGCATAGGAAACCAGTTATTTAACACTATATATCTTGTATTTTTATCATTGCTTATAACAGTTCCTATAGGCGCATTTGCAGGAATATATCTTGCTATGTATGCCAAGGGAGGCGCAGTGACAAAGTTTATAAGAATATGTATAGAAACTCTTTCATCACTTCCATCAATAGTTGTCGGACTGTTTGGTTATCTTATATTCCTCGTTATTATGGGAATGGATAAGAGCCTTATGGCAGGTGCGCTTTCAGTATCAATAATAACACTGCCACTTATAACAACTACGACAGAGGATGCCATAAAGGGTCTTCCAAAGGGTTACTTTGAGGCGGGCATGGGACTTGGTTCAACACGCTGGCAGGCAATATTTCACATATTACTTCCTGCCTGTCTTCCAAGAATAATGACAGGTGTCATACTTGCGGCAGGTCGTGGCTTTGGTGAGGCGGCAGTACTTCTGTATACAACAGGTTCAGGAACTAATATAAGATGGAGCAACTGGAATCTTGCTTCTTCAACATGTCCTCTCAATCCATTCCGTTCGGCAGAAACCCTGTCATTACAGATATGGGACTTACAGGTAAACGGACAGGACCAGAATCTTGCCAATCTTGCATCAGCAGTGCTTCTTATACTTGTGCTTGCATTCAGTATAGGTGCCAATGTGCTTAGTAACAGGATTAACAGGAAAAACGCTGGTGAGAAGGCATAGGGCAGCAGTGTATCAGTAAATGTAATATTTGCAGGAAAGCTGCGAAATACCGGCAGTTATATGCAATAACGGATAAGTAAAATTGGTAATAGATAATGTTGTTACACAATGTTAAGAATAGAAATGAGGAATATATATGGATAACAAAGTCAATGGTGCAGGAACAGTTACAGGCAGGGATGATAATAAGTTTGAGATAAAAAATCTTAATCTTCATTATGGTGATTTCCATGCATTAAAGAATATTAATATGAATATCAAGAAGAACCAGATTACAGCATTTATCGGACCATCTGGATGTGGCAAGTCAACATTTTTAAAGACACTTAACAGGATGAATGACCTTGTTGAAAATGTAAAAATCGATGGTGAAGTGTATCTTGACGGAAAAAATATATTTACAGATATGGATGATATTACATTAAGGCACAGGGTAGGAATGGTATTCCAGCAGCCTAATCCATTTCCTAAGAGTGTCTATGATAATATAGCCTACGGACCAAGACTGTTTGGTGTACGTAAGAAAGCAGACCTTGATATAATCGTGGAGAGAGCTTTAAAGCAGGCAGCCATATGGGATGAGGTAAAAGACAGGCTTAAAAAGTCAGCACTTGGACTGTCAGGTGGACAGCAGCAGAGATTATGTATAGCAAGAACTCTTGCAGTCGAGCCGGAGGTTATTCTTATGGATGAGCCTACAAGTGCGCTTGACCCTATATCAACATCAAGAATAGAGGACTTAGCTATCGAGCTTAAGAACCAGTACACAATAGTTATGGTAACACATAATATGCAGCAGGCGACAAGAATATCTGATAACACAGCATTTTTCCTGCTTGGAGAGATGATAGAGTATGGCAATACAGAGCAGTTATTCTCTATGCCAAAGAATAAGAAAACGGAAGATTATATTACAGGACGTTTTGGCTGATATATGATTATGGCAGGAATTATAACACAGATATTTCATAGATTTGTCACTTGTTATTCGTAAGGTATGGAAGTATAATGAGCGTGAACTTAAGAGTAAGGAAATATTCACTTAAGTTAATAAGCAAATGTATTATTTAACCTTAAAAGATTAAAGATACGCAGTCATATAAGAAGGGACAAAGGTATTAACATATGGGATATGTAAAGTTTGATATGCACTGCCATACAGCAGAGGGTTCAGTGGATGCGAAAATCAGTATTGATGATTATATTAATATATTAAGAAAAAAAGGCTTTGGTGGAATGTTAGTGACCGACCATGATTCGTATGGCGGCTATGAGGCATATGTTAACGCTGGGAAAAAGTATAATGACTTTGTTGTGCTAAGGGGAATTGAGTACGACAGTCTTGAGTTTGGACATTTTATAGTTATACTTCCATCGGATACGCCAAAGGAAGTGTATGAACTGCTTAGATACAAGGGACTTACTCTTGATAAGCTCATCTATATAGTTCATTGCAGTGATGGAATACTTGGTCCAGCACATCCTTATGGAGAGCCTTTTATGAGTTTTGCTTCCACGATGTACTGGAATCAGCCTAAACAGATAGCACACATGGTACATTTTGATTTCGTTGAAGGTTATAATGCCTGTGAAAGTAAGAAGAGCAACAGATATGCCAGAAAGTTTGCAAGCGACTGTAAGATTGCACTCACAGCAGGAAGTGATGCACATTGCAGCGAATGTGTCGGTCTGGGATACGCTTTGCTTCCTGATACAGTAAAGACTGTGGATGACCTGATTGTGTACTACAAGGAGGGTAATCATCCTAAGGTTGGTGGAACAAGATATGGAAGAACGACCAAGGATAAGATTGGTTCACTTAATAAGGTTCTTGTATATATGTTCTATATGTATAATAAGTTAGGTGCTATGATAAAGTATCCAAGGAGAGCCAAGGCTTTCCGTAATGCATTAAGGGCACTTAACAGAAGATTTATAATATTCAGGGACAGAACATAAGCTTTTTTCTGCTTTTATAAGTATAAGCATATATAAATGTAAGTATATATGCGGTTATATAAACATAACGCCTTCACTACTAAGAAATGTATTGTAGTGGAGGCTTTTTATGTATATAAATGTATTCTTTAATATGTTAGTTTGATGATTTATAACAACAAGAATTAATAAAAGTATATAAAAACAGTTAGAAATAAAAGCAGCGTGAAAAATTTTTTAACACGCAGAAATGAGGATTATTATGAGAAACAGATTTGACAGACAGTTAGTACAGCTCAATGACGAGCTTATAGAAATGGGTGGAATGATAGAAAAGGCTATATCTGATACAGTAAAGGCACTTGTCAATCAGGACACAGAACTAGCAAAGGTGGTTATCGATTATGATGAGGAGATAGACCATCAGGAAAGAGAGATAGAGCAGCTGTGCCTTAAGCTTTTATTACAGCAGCAGCCTGTAGCAAAAGATTTACGTCTTATATCATCTGCGCTTAAGATGATAACAGATATGGAGCGAATAGGCGACCACGCTGCTGATATATCAGAGATTACATTAGAGCTTTCCAGCCAGTCATATATCAAGAAGCTTGACCATATACAGCAGATGGCTAAAGAAACAATGTATATGCTTGTACAGAGTGTAGATGCATTTGTAAATAAGGATATGGATAAGGCAAATGAAGTTATAGCGCATGATGATATAGTAGATGAGCTTTTTGGCAAGGTAAAGAAGGAGCTTATAAACATGATACACGAGAATGCAGAGGTTGGTGAGCAGGCATCTGATCTTCTTATGGCTGCAAAGTATTTTGAGAGAATAGGCGATCACGCTACCAATATATCAGAATGGGTTATATTCTCAATAACAGGTGAACATCCAGACGATAAGTAATAAGTAAGTAATATCTAAGTAATAAATGAGTAAAATATTTTACACTGATTTTACATAAGGTTCAGATAACATTCATATAGGTGAATTACACTCCATAATGTAAGAAATGTAAGAGGTAAAAATATAATTTGTTAATTATAAGGAAACCTAAGGGATATTCATATGTATAAGACATATAAATATCAGACAAAAAATTATGGAGGAAGTATGGACATATTTGGTGTGTTATCGTTAATAGGCGGATTGGCAATATTCCTTTACGGAATGGATCTGCTTGGTGAAGGACTTACAGGAGCATCGGGTGGAAAGCTTGAAAAGATACTTGAAAAGCTGACCTCCAATCCTGTTAAGGCAGTACTTTTAGGAGCTGGTGTAACAGCAGTTATACAGTCATCCTCAGCAACAACGGTTATGGTTGTTGGTTTTGTTAATTCAGGCATTATGAAGCTTGAACAGGCAGTAGGTGTAATTATGGGTGCTAATATAGGTACCACTATTACATCATGGATATTAAGTCTTACTGGAATAGAGAGCAGCAACATATTTATAAGATTGTTAAAGCCTTCTTCATTCTCACCTATACTTGCAGTTATTGGTATAGTATTTTTAATGTTTTTAAAGAAGGACAGCCTTAAAAACCCAGGAAAGATTATGATAGGGTTTGCACTTCTTATGTATGGTATGGATGCCATGAGTTCATCTGTAGCACCACTTGCAGAAGTGCCACAGTTCTCTGCTATACTTACAACATTTTCCAATCCAATACTTGGTATGCTTGCAGGTATGGTATTTACAGCAGTTATCCAGAGTTCATCTGCATCGGTCGGAATACTTCAGGCGCTGTGTTCAACAGGAATATTAAGCTATGCAACAGCACTTCCTATCATTATGGGACAGAATATAGGTACATGTGTTACAGCTATGCTTTCAAGTATAGGAGCAACAAAGAACGGAAAGAGAGCAGCACTTATACATCTTTACTTTAATGTAATAGGTACGCTTACATTTATGATAATATTCTATGCTTTAAATGCAGTCATACATTTTTCATTCTTAAGCATGACAGCAGAAGAATTCGGAATAGCAGTTATACATACAACATTTAATATAATCACGACAGCATATCTTCTTCCATTAAGGAAGGTGTTAGAGAAGCTTGCATATGCTACAATTAAGATGGATGATGATGAGAAAAGACTTATTGACAGCAGAAGTGAAAATGAGTTCGCACTTCTGGATGACCGTTTCTTAGAGGTACCAAGTCTTGCGGTTGAACACTGCAAGGAGGTTATTAACAAGATGGCAGATATATCAAGGGAAGCCTTGTTTACATCTATGGGACTTATAAGTAATTACAATGAAGACCTCGTATTACGTGTACAGGAGCTTGAAAGCAGGGCTGACAGATATGAGGATGCGCTTGGAACATATATTATGAAGATAAGCACCAAAAATCTTAAAAAAGAAGATTCAGAAATGCTGAATGTTATGTTACATTGTATAGGGGACTTTGAAAGAATATCCGACCATGCATGTAATATATGCGATTCAGCAGGAGAGCTTAATGCAAAGGATATGAAGTTCTCACCTAAAGCTGAAACAGAGCTTAATATTCTTGGTTCAGCAGTAAGAGAGGCTGTGGATATATCTTTTGATTCATTTAAGAATAATGATAAAGCAGAGGCTGATAAGGTCGAGCCGCTCGAAGAGCTTATAGCAACGCTTGTGGTTGACTTAAAGGCAAGACATATACGAAGACTGCGTGAGGGAAAGTGTACTATTGAATTAGGCTTTGCACATTCAGATATTCTTAATAACCTTGAGAGAGTAGCAGCACATTGTTCTAATATAGCAGTGGATGTTATCCAGAAGGATGATGAGGAATTCGATGCACATGAGTATCTTGACAGAGTGAAGAATAAGGATAACCAGCAGTTTGTCAAGGAATATAAGGAGTATAAGGAAAAGTATAAGCTTCCAAAGACAAGAGCTTTCGGGCAGGATACTTAATCAGTTGTGCTGTGTGGATATATACTGGCAGATATCAGAAAAGGAGTAGATTATGGCATACATATATGTAGTTGAAGATGATAATAATATAAGTGAAATAGAAAGCTTTGCACTTAAAAATGCAGGACATACGGTTATTGAGTGTGCGTGTGGCAAGGACTTTCATAAGCTTATGAGAGAAAGAATTCCAGACCTTGTGCTTCTTGATATTATGCTTCCTGATGAGGATGGACTTGAGATATTAAAAAAGTTAAGACAGGTTCCAGAAACGAGAAGAGTGCCAGTTATTATGGTCACAGCAAAGACAACAGAGATAGATAAGGTTAAGGGCCTTGATATGGGCGCAGATGACTATATAACCAAGCCTTTTGGAATTATGGAGCTTATATCAAGAGTGAAGGCTGTACTTAGAAGAACAGGCGGAACTGATGAGGAGAAGCTTATCGGAATAGGACAGTTATTCATTGATGATGAAAAAAGAGTTGCATATGTCAGTGATAAGCCTGTAGAACTTACATATAAGGAATACGAGCTTCTTAAGTATCTTGCACTTAACAGAGGCATAGTTCTTACAAGAGATAATATTATGGACAGGATATGGAGTACTGACTATGAAGGTGAGTCAAGAACGCTGGATGTTCATATAAAGACTTTAAGACATAAGCTTGGCATAGCTGGAAATTATATAAAGACAGTAAGAAATGTCGGTTATTTTATGGATGATGAAGCGCATTAAGCGAATGATTTTTATTGGAATTTGATATATTGTATGTTTATCTGCCGTATAATTATATAAAAAATACGACAGATAATATGATAACATATTATAATTATAAAATGTGTCATAAATGGCATTATTAAAAAGGAAGTTATATATGAAAAAAAGAATTAATATACAGTATATGGTGCTGGCGTTCGTTACGATTGTGGCAGCAGTAGGTATATCGTCACTTGTGTTTTATAACATATTAAAGCAGGAAGTTCTTGGAGATATGCGCAACTATGTTGATATATTTATAGGCGCAGATGCATGGGGAATGGTAAGCGACCCGGATGACATTAACGAACAGAAAGTAATAGAAAGTTATGATGGTAATCTGCGAGTTACATTTATCAATAGTGAAGGCTATGCGGTTGTAGATAATCTCGTTGAAATATCAGATATGGAGAACCACAACGAGAGACCAGAGGTTGTGGAGGCCAGAAAAAATGGGCATGGAAGTGATATAAGAAAGTCAGAAACTTTGCAGAAAAACTCATTTTATTATGCAGTCGCCCTTGATAACGGATATGTTTTGAGAGTGTCGAGGGAAGTAAGCAGCATGACAAGTATTATGTTAAGTGCCCTTCCGGTTGTTATTCTTTTGTGTATTGTTCTTTTTATCATAAGTCTTGTAAGTTCACATTTTCTTACAAAGAGTATCGTAGAGCCGATAGAGTTCCTTGCAGACAATATGGATGCATCAGACTCAATTAAGGTGTATAAAGAACTTGTACCTTTTGTTAATACGATAAAAAGGCAGCATGAGGATATTATGAGAAATGCTAATATGAGGCAGGAGTTTACTGCAAATGTTTCTCATGAGTTAAAGACTCCACTGACTTCGATATCAGGTTATTCTGAGCTTATAGAGAGTGGAATGGCAAGCGGCGATGATGCCAAAAGATTTGCAGGAGAGATACATAAGAGTTCCCAGAGGCTTTTAACTCTTATAAATGACATAATCAGAATATCTGAGCTTGATGCGACTTCTTCCGATGAGACATTTGAGAGTGTCAATCTGTACGAGATAGCAAGGTCTACAGTCCAAATGTTAGAACTAAGCGCACAGAAGAATGGTGTTATAGTAAATGTTACTGGCAGGGACTTAAGCATAATGGCAGACAGACAGATGATAGACGAGCTTATTTATAATTTATGCGACAATGCCATAAGGTATAATAATCCTGGCGGCAAGGTTGATATATCTGTATATGAGCGCGTGGATGAAGGTAAGAAAGCAGTTGTTGTCGAGGTGGCTGATAATGGAATTGGAATATCAAAGGAGAACCAGCAGCGGATATTTGAGAGGTTCTACAGGGTTGATAAGAGCCGTTCTAAGCTTACAGGTGGAACTGGTCTGGGACTTGCGATAGTAAAGCATATAGTTGCAAAGCATGATAATGCGCATATTGAGCTTGAAAGCGAGCTTGGAGTGGGGACTACAATCAGGGTGGTGTTTGAGCAGTGAGAGGACTGGCTGGGGATGCCACTTGTAAATATAGTTAAATGTGATAAATAACAGTTGTGGTGACGAACGGACGACATAATATAAGCGGATGCCTATAGCGCATCTCACACGGTCTGCACTACAGGCATCCGCTTATATTATGTCTGATATTTTCAATATTTACATTCTTTATGTAAAGTGTATTGTTTATGGTGGAATGATTTTTTATCGGTATATGAGATTTATTGCAGGAGTGTGACATCCGTTAATCCAGTGGGAAGTATATTGAGTGAGAAGAATAGAAGGGGATTTCTCACTTAATTTTATGTGTTTTTTTGATTGATTTTAATGTAGACGTGTACAAGGATGTAGTAATGCAGTAAAGATGTGCATTTATGTTTATGATAAAAGAATGTATCTGTGACATATTCTTAGAAAGTAAAAATATTCTATTTCATCCACTTGATAAATGTAATACACCACATTGAGGAAATCATAGCGTTTTTAATATTGCCTCTGAACAGTAATTCTAATTCTTCCAATTCCCCACAAGTAAACATTGACTAATGAATATTAAAGTACTATTCTTTTATATGGACAATAATGCCGGTATACCGGAGGGTATTACAGTTACATAGTGCAGCATTTACGGGTATAGGAATATAAGCCTATAGGCAGAGCATATTCTGAACTTAAATGAAAGATATATATAGACAGTATGCAGGACTAATTATAAGCAGCCCATATTCTGCACTCGACAAGTAATCATAATATAAATATATGGAGAATGTACAGACATGAGCAAGAGAAAACTATTTGATATAGATAAGAGCAATCTTATGTTTCATAACAGGGCGCTGTTTGCGCTGCTGATACCCATAGTTGTTGAGCAGCTTCTCAACTCCTTTATGGGTATGGTTGATACGATGATGGTTAGTAACTTAGGAAGTCAGGCGATATCGGGAGTATCACTTGTCGACTCAGTGAATAACTTGATAGTCCAGCTCTTTTCAGCAATGGCAACAGGAGCAGCGATTATATGCTCACATTATATTGGTATGAGAAATAAGGATGGAGCTAATAAGGCTGCAAGACAGGTTGTACTTACTGTTATGGTGATATCACTTGCAATAACCATACTTGGGCTTATATTCAGAAGACCACTCCTTAGTCTTATATTTGGTCAGGTAGAGCCAGCGGTTATGGATAATGCGGTGGATTACTTCCTGTTTACAGCGCTCAGTTACCCATTTTTAGCACTGTTTTCAGCGGGTTCAGCGTTATTCAGGTCATGTGGTAATTCAAGATATCCTATGGTTGTATCAGTTATATCCAATGTTTTTAATGTAGCAGGAAATGCACTTCTTATGTTCGTGTTTAAGATGGGAGTATCAGGTGCAGCGATATCTACACTTATATCAAGAGTATTCTGTATGGTAGTTATATTTATAGCACTGTCAAAGCCTAAGCTTGATATAGTTGTCAATAACTATGCAGCGATAAGACCGGACTTCGGACTTATAAAGTCAATACTTGCAATAGGCGTGCCATCGGGTATAGAAAACAGTATGTTCCAGTTCGGAAAGCTTGCTATACAGTCAACAGTATCAACACTTGGAACAGCAGCCATAGCAGCACAGGCTATGACCAATATCCTTGAAAATGTTAATGGTATATTCGGTATCGGTGTAGGTATGTGTCTTATGACCGTGGTAGGACAGACACTCGGTGCAGGGCGTAAAGAGGAAGCAAAGTACTATGTGGTTAAGCTTGCAGGAATAGCAGAGCTTGGAATAATAGCTTCATGTCTGTTAGTATATCTGCTTGTTGAGCCTATTACAAAGCTTGGCGGAATGGAGCCTGAAAGTGCCCGTATGTGTATAGAGATGGTCGGCGCAATAACTATTGTAAAGCCGCTTGTGTGGGTATTCTCATTTGTTCCTGCATATGGTATGAGAGCTGCGGGCGATGTAAAGTTTTCAATGATGACTTCAATTATAACTATGTGGGGATGCAGAGTTGCATTAAGTATTGCATTGGTAAGAGTTTTTGGAATGGGACCTATGGCTGTGTGGTATGGTATGTTTGCAGACTGGACAATAAGAGGAATAATATTTACAACAAGATTTTTAAGTGGTAAATGGATTAAAAAGGTTGTATAGATAATAAAGCCATATTCTGTATGTGTAGCGTTTTTTATTAGATAATTGTGTAAAAAATGCATTAACATATATACAGAATATGGCTTTTTATTTGGTCCTTTGTCAATGGATGACGTAAAAACTTTATTTTACAAGTCAGAAATCTTTAACATTATCTATAAAATTATATATCAGCAGTTATATTTTAATTAGAAATTTATAAATACATTAATTCATAAATATACTGCATAAGTAAGTTTATCCTAACTATCCGTATACAGACTTATATAAAAATAGAATAATTTTTTTATTAGAGGAAATCACAATGTCATATGCGTTTGCAGGGCATTAAAAATGAATATTTTATACATATTTAACAAAAATAGAAAAACAAAACTTTATAATATTGACAAAAATGTGAAAAAGATGTATTTTCAAGCTACTTAAACAAAATACTTATATAAAAGTTATTGGCATATTCAGTGTTGGGAGTGAATATAATTAATAAGATAAGTTTACATTTGCTTAAGGTTTTTACAACTAAATGTTAATTGCATGTATTAGGCGCAAGGCAGATAGGAGGAAGTATGTTAAGATTAAGAAAGGTTGCGGCATTGGGACTAGCAGCACTTATGACAGTCGGTTCACTTAGCATTCCGTCTACGGCGGGAGCAGCGGGGCTGCCAACAACACAGGGACATGATAAGTATGTCAACAAGAATGTATTTGATGTTATATCAAGTGATACATTCGGTACAAAGGAACTTGAGAGCCCATTATTTGATAAGACAACAGGTTCAAACGATATTACAGATTTACAGGTTCCTACACTTGCATATGATGATACAAGTATAGGACTTGTATGGCAGAAGCCGGAAAAGTACGCTAATGTAGCAGATTATAAGGTATACATAAACGGTGAGCCTGCTGGAACAGCAAGAGAGAATTACAAAGTAAACGCTGCATGGGCAGCAAAGTATATGGAATCATTCTATGATTACTATAATACACAGGGCAAGAGCGATGTTGAGATGGTTAATGTAGATATCCATGCATACAGAGCAACAGGACTTAAGCCTGACACAGAATACACATTTAAAGTTGTAGCTGTAGATGAGAGTGGCAAAGAAATCGGTACAGCTAAAGAAATAAAGCAGAGAACAACAAAGGCACCAGAGGTTGTTAATATCAAGGACTTCGGTGCAGTTGAAACAGAAGGATATACATCTTACAACGATGAGATTAATGCAGTTATAGAGAGCAACACTAAGGCTATTCAGGCAGCAATCGATGCTTGTCCAGAAGGTGGAAAGGTTGTTATACCTGAAAACACAGATGGAAAGGTTTTCGTAAGTGGCGCTGTATGGCTTAAGAGTGATATGACACTTGAAGTTGATGGTACATTATGGGCATCACCTAACAGTGACCATTTCGAGATAGGTTTCCTTATGTATCCATTCTACACAGATACAAGAGGATGGGGACTTGTTAATGCGATGACAGCAGATGAGTCTAATCCTATCAAGAACGTAAGAGTAACAGGAACTGGTACTCTTTATGGTAACGGCTGGAAATATGGTGCCGGTTCAACTATATATGAAGATGGTTACACATCTAATAAGGGTAAGAACACTCAGGCAGGTGACCCAGCAGACACTGAGAACTGGGGTCTTCCAAGATATGTTGGAGGCGGTAATGTAAAAGTATTCTATCAGGGTATCCAGTCAAAGGATTCAGCATATAAGTACCTTAAGAATACAGGTAACTATGATGAAGACAAGCTTACAGCGCTGTTTAGTGCCACAACAGCAGATGAAGCAAAAGAAGCGGCAACAGGAGTATCATCAGATGACCTTAAGTTTGCATATGCAACACGTTCAAGTCTTCTTATTATGAGAAACTGTGAAAATGTTTATGTTGGTGATATCACTATTGAGAATCCATCTAACCATTCAGTTAATATTCTTGATTCAAGAAATATTGCAACAACTAATGTAAAGGTATTCTCATATGATGGTAACAACGGTGATGGTCTTGGATATGGCTGTTCACAGAATGTAGTCTGCTGGGGTAACTTCACAGATACAGGTGATGATAACTTAGGTTTTGGTGCTTCAGTTGGTATGGGCGCAAGAGATTCAGAAATCCAGACAAACTCAGAAGTATGGATGTTTGATAACTTCCTTCGTGAAGGTCATGGTGGTCTTGCAGCAGGAAGTCACACAGGTAATGGTATTCAGGATGTCCTTTTTGAAGATACAGTTATGAACCATATTGATATGGCATTCAGATTTAAGTCAGCACCTACTAATGGTGGTTTCGGTGCTAACATAACTATGCGCGACTGTGCAGTAGCTGATACTAATCAGGGCTGGGTATTTACAACAAGCTATGGTGACCCTAACTCAGCATCATCTACAGAATATGCTGAAATCGGTGAGTTCTATAACTTTGCATCATATAATATTTCAGTATATGGTGCTAACCAGAATACAATACAGGTACTTGCAGATATTGACCCTGTAGGCAATACAAGCAAGCCATTACATTCACACCACAATATGTATTTCCAGGATATTACATTTGGTAATGTAGGTTCTAATGGTTCTTATAAGAACAAGAATGGCTGGGAAACACTTATAGGCTGTGACAATTCAGTATTCTACAATGTAAAGACAGTATCATATAACAAGAAAGCAGAAAGTAAGAAGACTAACAAGGCATGGAATAATATCCAGTATTGTAATAACCTTGTATTCCAGGGAACTACATGGGATTCACTTAATGCATGCACAGATAATATGAAGGCTGCTATGAGTGGAATAACTGTAAAGGATAATACAGTTAAGGCAGAAAATTATAAGGAAACACCAGAAACACCAGATAAACCAGATGCAGGTGACACAGATAATAACAAGCCAGATGCAGGTACAGCAACAGAGTGGACATCAAGTGTTGATGACTGTACAGATTTCTTTAATGATGCAGTGGATGCAACTAAGGGAAAGACAGATGCTATTGAAGCAGTACCTAAGGTAGAAACAAAGAATACACCTCATAACATCGGTTATCTGTATGATAATGAACATAATAAGGGCAAGAATACACAGTATCCAGGCTACGAGCAGGGTTATGCTTATACTAACTGCGATATAGCAGGACTTACAAAGCTTGTATTACCAATCTGCAGACAGACAGACGCAGGAACACAGACAGTTTCAGTACGTCTTGATACTAAGGATGGTAAAGAGATTGCCAAGACAACACTTAAGGGTGTTAAGAATGATGGTTATGTCGATTATGAGATGGATGTAACACTTCCAGAGGGAGTAGATACAACTAAGGCTCATAAGATATTTGTAGTATTTACATCAACAGGCAATACAGCTAATTATATTGCCAATGCAAGAGATCTTAAGGGTATTAAGACAGCAACAGCAAAGGCAGCTGACAGCAGAGCAGCAGCTAAGGAATCAGTAGACCTTACAAATGGTCTTACAGAAGGAATAGAATATAACAAGGACAGCGCATATGCTACAGTTTCTACACTTGAAACAGCAGGTGTTAATGTACTTTCAGAGTTATCAACACCAGAACAGCCAGTAACTATAGATGGTGTTACATATACACAGTTTATACAGGCATCTACAGCAGCTGGTTCAGGTGTAAAGGTTCCAGACAATGGTACAGCAACATATGTATTCAAGGCAAAGACAGACTGCTCAGTTACATTACATAACAGAGCAACAAGTAAGGAATGGTGGTTTGTAGAGTCACCAGATGGAGCAAAAATAACAAATAGTGCAACAGGCTCAACAGTTGAAGCTATTATGAAATTTAACTTAAAGGCAGGTAAGACATATTACTATTACTGTGCTGGTTCTAAGCCAATGGTATATGGTATATATCTTGATGCACCAGTAGCTAACGCAGATTCTTTACTTAAGGAAGAAACAGCAACAGGTGGTTCAGATAGTAGTGATACACAGACAGCTTCAGATAAGTCAGTTAAGCTTACATGGACAGCAGTTGACAATGATACTGAAGTATACTATGGAGTTGACACATATGTTGATGGTGTAAAGGTTGATATGGTTGACGGAATTAAAGATACATCAACAATTATTGACAGATTATCAGCAGGTGTTGAGTACACATTTAAGGTATATGTAAGTGAAAAGGCTGATAATGCTAACAGCTTAAATGCAGGCAACAACAAGACATATCTTGGTGAAGCAACATTTACAACAGAAGGAAGTAAGGACACAGCAGCTATTGCAGCTAAGGACACAGAAGTTAGTCTTGCAAGTGCTATATATACATGCGCACAGGCAACATGGACAGGAATTTCAAAGGATGATACAAGAATTCGTGGATATAAGATATATGCTAATGGCAATCTTGTTAAGACACTTTACAACTATCAGATAAATAAGTATGACACAGTAGATACTATAAGCAATCAGGTTGGTCGTCTTACACCGGGTATTGAAAATAAGGTTCAGATTGTTGCATTTACAGATGCAGGAGTAGAATACAAGTATCCAGAAGCAACAGTTAAGACACTTGAAAACTATGATTACAAGGCTCCTGTATGGAGCAGCGATGCTGCAGTTACAGCTAAGGAAAATGAAGCCGGTGACATCGTTATAACATGGGATGCAGCAACAGATGATACAAAGGTTGGCGGATACCGTGTATACCTTGATGGTGTAGCTTATGGTTCTGATAAGTACTTCAATCCAGTTAATGGAGCAAAGACAACAGAAGAAACAACTTATACAATTAAGAAAGAAAATCTTCCAGAAGGCTTTAAGGCATCAGATGCCCACACAGTAACAATCCAGACAGGAGATACATGGTGGAAGGCAGAAACTACTATGGGAGCTTTCGATAAGATGGCAGGCTTTAACTGGACTAACAAGGGTCTTAGCACAGCTGTTGAAAATTATAAGCCAGAGCCAGGCAAGACAGATACAAAGATTGATAACGATACAGTATCTGTTGATAAAGAAGAAGTAGAAAATGCTATACTTACAGATGATGATAAGAAAGCTCTTGAAGCTGGTCAGAATGTAGATATAAAGATTAGTGTAACAGATGCTTCTAATGAAGTATCAGCAGATGCTAAGATAGCAATAGAAGCTGCACTTAAGGCAGCAGCAGACAAGGATGCATCTGTCAATGTTGGACAGTATCTTGATATATCTATTAAGAAGACAGTAGGTGGAGAAAAACCAACAGATGTAAAAGAAACAGCTAAGAAAATCAGCTTCACTGTTGATATACCAGAAACAATGAAGAATACTGATAAGAATGTATCAAGAACTTACTATATTATAAGAATGCATGATAATAAGGCTGAGGTTATTGCAACAGCCAGCCAGGCAGAGGTTGAAAGTGGCAAGATAACATTTGCAACAGATAAGTTCTCAACATATGCACTTGCATATGCAGATGCTTCTGTAAAGTCAGATGATGGAACAAACACAAATCCAGATGACAGCAAGAAAGATGATGGAACAAATACAACACCAGATGACAGCAAGAAGGATGATGGAACAATCACAACACCAGATGATGGTAAGAAAGATGATACAACAATCACAACACCAGATGATGGCAAGAAAGATGATACAACAGTAACAACACCAGATAATGGCAATAATGCAGCCGGCGGTACATCTACAGGCAGCACAACAGACACAACTGATACAATACCTAAGACAGGTGATACAAACGCTTCAATGTGGATGTTACTTGCAATTATGGGAATGGCAGGAATTGCATTTGTTACTGCAAAGAAGAGAGGTTTAGTAAGAAAGTAATAATGCTTACAGACTTAGAATACAAGTTATATAAATGAAAATAATATAATGAGTAGTTGAAGAAGCTATTCTTAAGACTTATAACCGCAGGGTGGAGACTTAGGAGTAGCTTCTTATCTTTTTATGGTATATAATGAGCACAAGGAAAAGGTTTGAAAACAGGAGAAAAATAATATAAATTAAAGAATTCATACTAAAGAGATTGGAGATAGAAAAATGAATAAAAAACGTGATTTATTGGCAGTTATAATACTGCTTTTAGGAAAATATGTTATTCCATATATGATTGCATTTTCTTCGAAATACATATTAAGGAAAGATATTAGCAGTTTTCAAGGTCAGATATTAGATTTTGCTATTGTTATAATTACATTTGTAGTTATAGTAATATTATATAAAGATAGAATTATATGTAATATACGGGATATTTTTTCAAAGAGTTTTTTTAGCAATATATGGATATTATTATCAAGTACTTTAATTGTACTTCTTGCTAATATAACAATTTCCAGCTTGCTTATTAACTGGGGAATATCAAGTGATAATCAGGAAATTCTTGTTACAGAGTTACATAATAATTATATAATTCAATTTTTGTCAGTGGTAATTTTAGCACCAGTTGTTGAAGAGGCAATTTGCAGAGGTGTAGTATTCAGGATTATTAGTAAAAAAAGTATAATATTGGGGTTTATTATATCTTCAGTTATATATGCTTTACTTCATATAGATTTTCAGCTTATAAGTGATGGAATATCTGTTCTTCCTCTGATTTTACCATACTTTATATTAGGAGTTGGCTTTGCGAGTGTTTATTATAGGACTAAAAATATATGCTATTCAGTTTTAATGCATATGATGATAAATTTATTGTTTTTGCTTATGGAATTTTATTAAAATTGCAGTTACTAGTTATACTTGAAATTATTATACTTTGAAGTATAATAAGTGTATAACGTGTAGAAATGGGGGCAGATATGGAAGAATTTATAGACAGATAGGAAAAAATGTAAATTGTGCTATAATGTGCGTAAGCAATGAGCCGTGCATGATAAAAGAATAAAAAAGAACTGTACTTGTACAGAGTTCTTTTTTAGACTTTTGTTATATAGGGCGAATGCCCGACAGTCCGGAAAAGCAACAGCTTTTCTGGACATGCATGGCGTAGCAAATAATACATGCTATAATGACACATAGCAATAACAAAGGAGGCTTGATGAATGATAAAAAAATACCCAAAATCATTACAACGCTGGCAATATGCGGTGGTCTGATAATGGGATTTAATACATTAAAAATACCTGTATATGCCAATAATGATGCACAGACAGTAATAACCAATGATGAAAATGGCATACCTGACAGGGTTTTGTACAATGCTCTGTTAGAAGAACTTGACAGTAACAATGATGGCGTACTCACTAAAGAGGAAGCCAGTAAGAAGTTATATGCATTTACAATAGAGGATGAAAATATCACAACTCTTAAAGGTATTGATAATATACCCAATATAATAGCTATGACATTAGCTAACGATAATATAACAGATATCAGTCCATTAGCTGGTCTAAAAAAAATAGAATCACTTAATATTGAGGGAAATAATATAAGCGATATAAGTGTTTTGAGTAATCTTTCAAAACTTAAGAAAATTAGTATTGATGATAATAATATAAGTGATATTTCACCACTTAAGGGACTTACCAGGCTTGACTGGATAACAATGCGCAACAATAATATAAGTGATATAAGCGCACTGGGCAGTCTTACAAGCTTAACACATGTTGACCTTGATGATAATAATGTGAGTGATATCAGTCCGCTTAAGAATATGAAGCAGCTTGTTATGATAAGACTTGCTAATAACAATGTCAGCGATATCAGTGCTCTTGAAGGCTTTACTAACTTAAAAGAGCTGCATCTTGAAAACAATCATATTTCGGATATAAGTGCTTTAAAGGACTCCTATGAAATGAATTGTTTAAGGCTGAATGATAATAATGTCAGCGATATCAGTGTTTTAGCACAGTATGATTCTTTATGGGAATTAAAGCTGCAGAATAATAATATAACCAATATAGATTCTTTAAAGCTGTTTTTTGAAGGCTGCAATACAGATTTCTATGATAGTGATTTCTTGTACTATGATGCAGACAATGTATTACACGGAAGAGTACTTCTTTATGGTAACAAGATACCTGAAAGTTCATTCAGAAATGCAGCTTCCCGTTATATACTTAACTATCCGGTAACAAAAGATGGTGAATTAATAGGTGTGACATGGCTTGAAGCACAGCAGCCTGTAAAGGATGAAGATAACAGCTCAGGTGACAATAATAATGATAATAACAATACAACAAATACTGGAAAGGTTGTACAGCTTGATGATGGCAACTGGTATTATGTTGTAAATGGTGCTGTTGACTACAGTTATAATGGAGTAGCGAATAACGAATATGGCTGGTTCTATATAAGAAATGGAGTCCTCGACTGGAGTTATACAGGCTTGACAGACAGCGAATATGGCTGGTTCTATATAAATAACGGAGTGCTTGACTGGAATTATACAGGCTTGGCATATAATGAATATGGCTGGTTCTATGTAAGAAATGGAGCCCTTGACTGGGGTTATACAGGCTTGGCAAACAACGAATATGGCTGGTTTTATGTAAAAAACGGAGTACTTGACTGGAGTTATATGGGCGTAGCAGGTAATGAATACGGCTGGTTTTATGTAAAGAACGGAGTACTCGACTGGAGTTACACAGGCGTAGCAGGTAATGAGTATGGCTGGTTCTATATAAAAAACGGAGTGTTAGACTGGAGTTATACCGGAGTAGCAGGTAATGAGTACGGCTGGTTCTATATAAAGAACGGTGCATTAGACTGGAGTTATACAGGACTTGCATATAATGCATATGGAACATGGTACATAGTAAATGGTACAGTTGCATTTGACTATACAGGCAGCGTTAATAATGTAAATGTTGTCAACGGACAGGTAGTAGGACATGAACATAACTGGATACATCGTGAAGACATTTATGGTGAAAAGTTCGTATCAAAAGATAATATGAAACGATATGATGACGGAACTTATATAATTGATGATGGATATGAGGCTGTATACGAGAGCCACATAATATGCGGTAACTGTAAGATAGATTTTGGCAAAGAAGAGGATGGCGCAGAAGAGGCATGGGTAGAGCATGTATTAGAAAGTCCTCTTTATACAGGCTGTCAGAACTATTTCGTTGAAGAAATTCTTGTCGGAGAGAAATGTACAGCAGTTGTAACACCAGCGCATGATGAATGTGCAGATTGCGGTGTTATAAAAGGTGAATAAGATTAAAGAGGAGTATTAAATGTTTAAAAAATATAAAACAATTATTACAACATTGGCATTATGCGGTGGTCTGATAATGGGATTTAATACATTAAAAACACCAGTATATGCCAGTGATGATGCACAGACAGTAATAACAAATGATGAAAATGGCATACCAGATAAGGTATTATATGATGCGCTGTTAGAAAAGCTTGACAGTAATAATGATGGTGTGCTTACTAAAGAAGAGGCAGATGAAGGAGTGTATTTCTTATCAATTAAAGAAAAGAATATTACAAGCCTTAAAGGTATTGATAAGATAAATGTAACGAATACATTAGTTCTGGATAATGACAATATAACAGATATAAGCCCTTTAACACAGATGAATGGTCTGGAAATACTTGAGCTGTGTGGAAATAATATATCTGATATAAGTGTTCTGAAAAATTTGACTAGTCTTAGAACCCTGAATCTTGATGATAACAATATAAGTGATATCTCTGCACTTGGAAATCTTAAGAATCTTACTAAGTTATGGATGAATAATAACAATGTAAGTGATATTTCAGCACTTAAGAATCTTAATAAAGTTACTTATGTAGGGCTGAGCAATAACAATGTGAGTGATATAAGTGCACTTGGTAATCACAGCACACTTACACACCTTGAATTTGATAACAACAATATATCGGATATCAGTGTGTTAAAAGGCATGACACAGATTGTTATGTTAATGTTTGCCAATAATAATATAAGCGACATAAGCGCACTTGAAGGATTTGTTAACCTGGAAAAATTATGCCTTAATAATAATAATGTATCAGATATCAGTTCTTTAAAAGATTCAATTAAAATGAAAATTCTTCTGTTAAATGATAATAACATAAGTGATATAAGCGCATTGTCACAATATAACGAATTATACAGATTAGCATTGCAGAATAATAATATAACGGATATAGAATCTTTAAAGCTATTTTTTGATGGTTGTAATACTGATTACTATGACTCTGATTTCTTATATTATGATACAGATAATACATTACAGGGAAGAGTACTTCTTTATGGCAATAAGATACCAGAAAGCGCTTATAGAAGAGTAGCATCACGTTTTATACTTGGGTATGAGGTCTGCCAGAGATATAAAGATAGTGGCGACTCATTGACAGGTAAGACATGGCTTGAGGCACAGCAGCCTGTTGCGGATGAAAATAACAGTTCAGATGACAATGATAATGGTAATACAACTAATAATGCAAAGGTTGTACAACTTGATGATGGCAACTGGTATCGTGTTGTAAATGGTGCTGTGGATTATAGTTACACCGGAGTGGCTAGTAATGAATACGGCTGGTTCTACATAAGAAACGGAGCACTTGACTGGGGTTATACGGGATTAACCAATAGCGAATATGGCTGGTTTTATATAAGTAATGGAGTACTTGACTGGGGTTATACAGGTTTAGCAAATAATGAGTATGGCTGGTTTTATGTAAAGAATGGAGCACTTGACTGGGGTTATACAGGTGTAGCAAACAACGAGTATGGCTGGTTTTATGTAAAGAATGGAGCACTTGACTGGGGTTATACAGGTGTAGCAAACAACGAGTATGGCTGGTTTTATATAAAGAACGGAGTGCTCGACTGGGGTTATACAGGTGTAGCTTATAGTGAATACGGCTGGTTCTATGTAAAGAATGGAGTGCTCGACTGGAGCTATACTGGGGTAGCTAATAATGAATATGGCTGGTTTTATATAAAGAATGGAGCACTCGACTGGAGTTATACCGGTCTTGCATGTAACGAATACGGAACATGGTACATAGTAAATGGCGTAGTAGCATTTGATTATACAGGTACTATTAATAATGTAAGTGTTGTTAACGGACAGGTAGTAGGACATGAACATAGCTGGGTACATCATGATGATGAATATGGTGAGAAGTTTATATCAAAGGATAATATGCGTAGATATGATAGTGGAACATATATCATTGATGATGGATATGAAGTTGTAGAAGAAGGTCATATTATATGTGGAACATGTAGAAAAGACTTTGGATCTGATGATGAGGCAGTAGAAAGATGGCTTCATCACGCAGTCTCAGATGACTTCTATGTAGGCTGTCAAAATTATTTTGTTCAATACATTGTTTCTGGAGAGAAATGCACAACAGTCATAACACCAGCACATGATGAATGTTCGGGTTGTGGAGTTGTAAAGGGCGAATAAATAAAGTTGTAAAAGGTAAATAAATAATATTTAACATTATAGGTGCTCTCAAGGCTTTAAAATAAAGGCTTTGAGGGCATTTTTGAATTTGAATATATGTCAAATACAGATTGAAACGCATAAATTTTTATGATAAAATAAATCTAAATATTGAAATAAATACAGTGCGGCAGGATAGTGAGGCTGGATTATGTGTCTGAGCAGGATATATGTGATGCCAGAGCATAACACCAGAACCTTATGATTAATGCTGCCTGACAAGGAGGATATAATGGAGCAGTATAAGCAGGAATTTATAGATTTTATGGTAGAGAGTGATGTATTAAAGTTTGGTGATTTCACATTAAAGAGTGGAAGAAAGTCACCATTTTTTATGAACGCTGGTGCTTATGTAACAGGTACACAGCTTATGCGTCTTGGTGAGTATTATGCTAAAGCTATTCACGAAACATATGGCGATGACTTCGATGTACTTTTCGGACCTGCATATAAGGGAATTCCAATCAGTGTAGTTACTGCTGTTGCTTATGCTAAGTTATACGGCAAAGAAGTACGTTACTGTTCAGACCGTAAGGAAGAGAAAGACCACGGCGCAGATAAGGGCGGTTTCCTTGGAAGCAAGCTAAAGGACGGCGACAAGGTTATTATGATAGAAGATGTTACTACATCTGGTAAGTCTATGGAGGAAACAGTTCCAAAGGTAAGAGGAGCTGCGGACGTTACTATCGTAGGTCTTATGGTATCCCTTAACCGTATGGAAGTAGGTCTTGGTGGTAAGATGAGCGCACTCGATGAGATTAAGGAAAGATATGGTTTCCCTACAAGTGCAATCGTTACTATGGAGGATGTTGTTGAACACCTTTATAATAAGGAATGTGAAGGCAAGGTTGTTATAGATGATACATTAAAGGCAGCTATAGATGCTTATTATGAGCAGTATGGTGTGAGAAATTAATATGCTTGCTATTGCATAAAATGTGAGAAAATGTTTTTGCCAAAGATAATGGCTGGCAGCGAAAATGTTTTGAACTATGTTTTGAACTTAACATCATATGAATATTAGGAGGCAGCATGGAAGAAAAGTTATATAAAAAGATGAAGTCAGTAGGTGTATCTAATCTGGTATTTGGTATCGTAACTATAGCATTTGGAATAGGTGCAGGTGTTATGATGATTGTTAATGGCGCAAGACTTCTTGCACATAAGTCGGATGTACTTTTTTAAATATGTTGATTAACTGCCTGGTATGGCATATATTTACAGTAGAGGAGAGAGTAAGAAATATTGTAAATTATGCTGTACCGGGCATATTGCGTTGTTGAGACAGGGGTGGAATATAGAAATATTCAGAAAATAATATCTGGAATATGGATAATATTAGTATTGTAGTAGAGAGTATTTAATTATTAATAATTGATATTAATGTTGTAATAGAGCAGAATGATAGAGTAGAGTTAGTTAAAATAGAGGCTGATAAAAATAAGATTAAGCAGTATATGGATTACTTAAGACAAAAGAAGTAATTATCCATATTGTAGGGAACAGAATTCAAGATAATGGGAGAATAATAGAAAATTATAAAGACAGGCAAAGAAAGTATGAAATTTGAAAAAAATAAAAAGGCTCTAATGAAGCTTTTGTTTATTATATATATGTGTCTTCTTATATACGTTGTATTTTTTGCAGAAGCAATGGGGAGGACACCTCAGGGGGAGTATGTGTATAACCTTGTTCCTCTTAGGGAAATTAAGCGTTTCTGGAAGTATATTTTTGATAATGATACACTGGGCAGTATAGCAAGGCTTAATATATTTGGCAATATTATTGCCTTCGTGCCATTTGGAATATTTCTGCCATATTTATCAGAAGGAAAGCTTAAGTTTATATTAACATTTCTGTATTCGTTTGGATTATCGCTGACAATAGAGCTTGTGCAGCTTATAACCAGAGTGGGAAGCTGCGATGTGGATGATATAATACTTAATACGATTGGTGGAGTTATAGGATACATACTCTGGAGCATATACAGACATATTAAGAAAGGATAGAAGATTAAAGTGAAGTTATTTAATAAGTACAAGTTCTCGGATAAAAGACAGTCACTTGGTGGAATAATATCTACTATAATGGGGTTGTTAGCTTTGGCATCTTTAATATATGGAGTGTATATTTCGTTTAAGGCGCAGGGATATGCCGGACTTAAAGTAGGAAGTCTGGGACTTTTAAGTCTTTTTATATCTGTTATTGGAACAATTATCGGACTGTTAAGCTTCAAGGAGGACGATAAGTTTTATACATTGTCAAAGGTTGGTTCGATGCTTTGTGGAATACTTGCAGTATTTATGATAGCGGTATTTCTTATGGGATTATAATTAAGTATGCTGATATGGATTATATAGGTTTATAGGATTATAAATGATTTATTAAGGAGATATGGTTGTGTTTGATGATAATGTATTAGAGCGTTATTCGCTTGCTATAGAAAGAATTGCAGAGATTAATAGTGAGTGTGAGATAAAGAATAATAAGCATAAAGATTATTTTAATAAAGTGTCAGCATTTATCCTGCTTATGGATAAGCTTAAAAATGATGTGGCAGATGATGCATTTAACAGTATGTCACTTGAGGAGCTTAGTGAGTATAACCACAGACTCTATGAAGATGTGGCAGACAGAGCATATGATACAAGCTATGCTAATCCACGCGTATGTGCAAAGGCGTTCGGTGAGGATGCTGGAAAGCTTATGGCTATGGTTTATATGGAGCTTCGTGCACTTATCGTGTATATGTATGAGAAAAGATTATCAGATGCTACATCCGTTATTGAACTTTTTATAGAATTATATTGTATATTTGTCGATAATGAAGCTGATGCTGCCGGAAGAAATAATAATGCCCAATATACTGATAGTACAGTGTGTGGATGTGAGGCATCGGATATAATTCCAGATGAAGAGTACCGCCAGCTTGGTGAGGCTGTTTACTGGTATGTAAGCGATTACAGTGATGATTATATAGATTACAGGATAAGAGAGCTTCTTGACCCATCACTTGACTTTGCAACTAAGATTATTATGGAAAGTGACTTAAGTGATGTAAGATATCTTTATAAATATGGTGAGTATGTAACTGATAATGAGCTTAAGATGGCAAGACACCTTAATACATTAAGTGAAGAAGCTATACAGGATATGGCACGCACATTTACAGAAGGATACAGAATAGGCTTCGTGCTTGGCAATAAGCCGCTCGATAAGAAGAAAACAGTTAATATAAGATATTGCCTTGGTTTTGAAAGGCTTGTCAGGGCGGAGATAGAACAGTTTGAAAAGATGGGGCTTAAGCCTACTATATACAGGGCTGCGGTTAATACTATCAATAAGAAAATGCATATTAAGATAGGTTATTATGGTGCAAGCCCTAACAAGCAGATGGAGTTCGACCACAGATTTGATAATGCACTTTATCTTGACGGCGACTTTGTTGAAAGAAAGTTAGGCGCACTTAAGAGTGCTTACGAAAAGTACAGTGAGCTTGCAGCGGTTCACGGCGGCCCTGCTGTTATGGAGGTGTTCGGTGAAACACCATTTGAGCCGGAGGATACTATAGAATGTTGTCATCTTGATGATAAACAGCAGAAGCTTCTTGTTAAGTATAATAATGAGTCTGGAAGTATTATCAACAGTTATATTAAGGGCGAGGAGAGAAGCTTTACTATAATAGCTTATCCATCACCACAGATAGGTGATAAGTTCCCAGAGATATTTAATGAGATAGTTAAGATAAATACTCTGGATTATGAAAAGTATAAGGTTATCCAGCAGAATATTATAAATGTGCTTGATAAGGCAGAATATGTAGAGGTTCACGGACAGGGAGCCAACGAAACAGATATGAAGGTTTCTATTATGAAGGTTAATAATCCTGATAAGGAAACTGTATTTGAAAACTGTCTTGCAGATGTCAATATTCCCCTTGGCGAGGTATTCACTTCACCAGTTCTTAAGGGAACAGAGGGGGTGCTTAATGTAAGCAGTGTCTATCTTAATGATATTAAGTTTAATAATCTTAAGGTGTACTTTAAAGATGGTTTTGTTATAGATTATAGCTGTGATAACTTTGAAGATGGTATGAAGGGCAAGGCACTTTTTAAAGAAAATGTATTATATAACCATGACACTCTCCCTATCGGTGAATTTGCCATAGGAACAAACACAACAGCTTATGTTATGGCTAATAAGTATGACATCGTGTATCTTCTTCCTATACTTATAGTTGAGAAGATGGGGCCTCATTTTGCGATAGGTGATACCTGTTATTCAAGGTCAGAGGACGTGGCAGTGTATAATCCTGATGGCAAGGAGATAATATCAAGAGATAATGAGGTGTCATTATTAAGAAAGACAGAACCAGATAAGGCATATTTTAACTGCCATACAGATATAACTATCCCATATGAGGAAATAGGCGATATAACAGTTGTTGGTTATGACGGCGAGAGAACAGCTATTATAAAGAATGGACGTTTTGTGCTTGATGGAACTAAGGAGCTTAATGAACCTTTTGAAGAGTAAGAATTATATATTGACAATTTTTTATAATCTAATATAATATTAAAAGGTTAGTGATAAATATATTATAAATATCTATGGTGCAGAATATATAGATATGAGATATTTATTAATTGGTTATGGAAACAAAAGAGTTGTGTGTATTCAATGGAGATGGAAATATTTTATGTACAAAGTAAGTGAAGATATCGGTGTTGTTAGTGCGGGCGAGATGTTAGTTACGAAAGATATAGACTTAAAAGCGCTGGATCTGAATAGTGCAGATAGAAAAGCATATTTTGCTGTGAAACGTTTTTTTGATATATTCATTTCTTTGATAGGATTGATTTTCGTAGTTCCAGTAGCAGTAGTTGTAAAGTTGTGCTATGTAATATCGGGAGATATGAAGCCGGTTCTTTATAAGCAGAAAAGAATAGGTAAGAACGGAAAGCCAATATATATATATAAGTTCAGAAGTATGGTCAGTAATGCAGACAAGGTACTTGAGGAATTACTTGAAAAGGAAGAGTATAAAGAAGAATGGGAGCAAAATCAGAAGTTTGAGAATGACCCAAGAATTACAGGTATTGGTAATGTATTAAGAAAAACATCTCTGGATGAAATTCCACAGTTTATTAATGTATTAAAGGGCGATATGTCTATTATCGGACCAAGACCATTAGTTGAGGGTGAGCTTGATGCACATAATGGAAATCACAGCATATATGAAAGTGTCAGACCCGGAATAAGTGGCTGGTGGGGCGCTAATGGAAGAAGCGCAACTACATATGAAAGAAGACTTGAATTAGAATATTTTTACTGTAAGAATTGCAGCATAATATTAGATATCAAGTGTATATTATTGACAATTGTGGCAGTCTTTTTTAAGAAAGGCGCTAAGTAACAGGAATGGGTATGAACAAAGATATAAGCGTAATAATTGCAGCACATAAGAAGTATAAGATGCCAGAAGACGGAATGTATATTCCTATGCAGGTTGGTTCACAGGGAAAGCCAGATATAGGTTATATAAGAGATAATACAGGCGATAATATATCGGACAAGAATAAGAATTTCTGCGAACTTACAGGAATGTACTGGTTATGGAAGAATGATAATTCCAACGTAAAAGGGCTGGTGCATTACAGAAGATATTTCCTTGAAAAGAAATGCAAGGATAAATGGGAGGCGATAGCCTCAAAGGATTATATTGAGGGTATATTAAAAGACTACGATATAATTCTTCCAAAGATGAGAAATTATTATATAGAAACTAATTATAGTCAGTATATACATGCACATCATAAGATAGATTTAGATTTAACAAGAGAGATTATTGCAGAAAAATATAGTCAGTATCTTGATGCTTATGATAAAAGCATGAAAATGACAAAAGGTCATCGTTTTAATATGATGATTATGAAGAAAAAGTATTTTGATAAATATTGTGAGTGGCTGTTTGACATATTATTCGAGCTTGAAAAAAGGCTTGATATTTCTGGATATTCTGATTATGATGCAAGAGTTTTTGGGTTTGTAAGTGAAAGACTTCTTGATGTGTGGGTTTTCACTAAAAATTATAAATATAAGGAATTGCCAGTGGGATTTATGGAAGATGAACATTGGGGAAGAAAGATTAACAATTTTTTAAAGAGAAAATTCTTAAAGAAACATAATTAAAAATAAGTTTTTAGTTATATATAAAATCCCTAAGTAGACGAAGTTTCTATAAGGGGATTTTTTATTATAATGATATATTGCTTGGGGAAGTGTATTATCAGGGATGCGTATGTAAGCAGTTTTAATATGGACAGAAAGAGGTAAATATGTGTATTAATGTTTTGGTCTTTGGAATGACGGATAATCCGGGGGGAATGGAAAGCTGTGTAATGAATTATTACCGCAACATAGATAAGAAAGAAGTCCACTTTGATTTTCTATGTAACTGGGAACATATGGTATATGCAGATGAAGTTATGGCTGATGGATCACGTATATATACAATTCCTAAGAGAAGTGACGATTATAAGGCATATAAAGAAAAGATGGATGAATTCTTTGAAAAGCATGCTAAGGATTATGATGTGCTATGGTATAATACATGTACGCTTGCTAACATAGATTATCTTGTGTATGCTAAGAAGTATGGAATAAAGAAAAGAATAATACACTCGCATAATTCTGGTAATGAAACATCCAAGTTAAGAGGTATGCTTCATTATATTAATAAAATGAGATTAAGTATGTATGCGACTGATTATTGGAGCTGTTCTATGCCTGCATCAAAATATTTCTTTAGCAACAGGATTATTAATTCCACAAGACATCATATTATTAACAATGCAATACAGTTACAGCATTTTCAGTATGATGAAGAAAAAAGAAAAGAGCTGCGTGATAAATATAATCTTAATAATAAGAATGTTATAGGACATATAGGCAGGTTCCAGCCACAGAAAAATCAGGAGTTTCTTGTAGAAATATTTAGCAGATATCTAAAGCAGGATAACAATGCAATCCTTATGCTTATAGGACAAGGTGAGAATGAGGATAAGGTAAAACAGCGTATATCAGAACTTGGTATTAATGATAAAGTTATGCTTATGGGTGTTCGTCAGGATGTCAATGAACTGTTACAGGCAATGGATGTGTTTGTACTGCCATCTTTATTTGAGGGACTTGGTATGGTTCTTATTGAGGCTCAGGCGGCAGGACTGCCATGTGTGACATCTAAGGATGTTGTTCCTGATATTGTAAATGTTACTGGCAATGTAAGCTTTGTTCCGCTGAATAATAATGCAGACGAGTGGGCGCAGAAGATATATGATACTTTGCAGAAGACATATGAGAGGAATAAGAGTATTCCGATGTTAACAGAGGCGGGATATGATATAGCTAGAGAGACAGATAGGTTTGCAGAGTATATAAGTGAATGAAATAACAGCTATTAGTTTTATATAAAATAAATGTAAGGGATACAAGGTGTAATGATTAATAAATATTATATAAATATACAGCTTGATGAAATAAATAATGCAGGCTCAAAGGCAGTAAATGATTGTAATCAGATATTAAAAAATAATGGAGTAAAACCATATACACTTAATATAAAAAAAAGTGGCAATAAGTACTTAAGCATTCTTAATAAAATGATAGAATTTGAAAAGATTAAAAAGATAGAGAAGAATAGTTTATTATTTGTTCCACATCCAATCTATATAAATAAAAAATACTATATTGATATATTAAAAAAGGCAAAAGAAAAGAGAAATCTTAAGCTTGTTTTCTTAATTCATGATTTGGATTCTTTAAGGAAAATGTTTCCGGAATCAGATAAAGAGTTTAAGCATATAGATGATACAATGTATGGGATAGCAGATTATGTCATAGCGCATAACAGAAGAATGAAGGATTATCTTATTGATAAGGGTGTCAGTCCTGATAAAATATATGAATTGGGAATATTTGACTATTTAACCGATTGTGAAACAGAAAGTAAAACAATAAAATATGCCAAAACATTAAATATAGCAGGTAATCTAGATACGGGTAAATGTAAATATATAAAAGAACTTAATAATCTGAAAAAAGATATACAGGTTAATCTGTATGGTCCTAATTATGATGAAAATGTGCTTAATTCAGAGTCAATACATTATAAGGGAAAGTTTCCATCAGATGAAATACCATATCTGTTAGATGAAGGCTTTGGACTTGTGTGGGATGGTGATGGAATTAATGGCTGTAGTGGTAATACAGGTGAATATCTAAGATATAATAATCCTCATAAGCTTTCTTTATATATGGTGTCTGGTCTTCCAGTTGTAATATGGAGCAAGGCAGCAGAGGCGGAATTCGTCATAAATAATAAGGTTGGAGTAGTTGTGGATGATATTAATGATTTCAACGATGTATTTGATAAGATAGACGAAAAAACTTATTACGAAATGGTTGAAAATACAAAAAAAATATCAGAGAAAATGAGAAATGGCAAGTATTTAGAACAGGTTATTAATGATATATTAACAACATTATGATGAGAGGGTCAAAAGGTAAAAAAGTCATTTATGCTTGTATGTGATGACTTTTGAACTTGTGTCTCGTCTAATACCGAAAACGAAAAAAAGGTGCAAATATTGATATATAGTAATTGCTATATCATATATGAAGAAAGGACAAAATATGGGAGATAAGATAAAAAAAGTCGCATCCAGAAATGAGCTTATGGTTATTATATGCTTATGTATATATATATTCCTGTTAACATTTACAAATACAGCATGGTATACATTTAGTGAAGGCACTAAGGTTTATACTATATTTAAGCTGTTAAGATATGTGTCATATCTGTTGTTATTTATTGTTATTATGGCAGATATAATAAAGCATAATTACAGCAGGGAAACATTGTTTTATTTAATATGTCTTCTGGTATTTTCATTTATAGGAATGTTTACCGGAAAAGATAAGGCATTGTTCTTTTATATATTTCTGTTTGGTGCAGCATATGGTATGAGTATAAATAAGGTGGTTAAGTCAGCTTTTATTGTTCAGGCTGGACTTCTGCTTGTTACGGTAGTGTGTGCATTTGCAGGATTAGCAGATAACTCTATATTGGATTATGAGCGTTCAAGATATTCGCTGGGATTTAACTGGCCTAACCTTGCGCCTATATTACTTTTATTTGTTGCATTACAGTACATTTATATAAGAAAGAATAAAATAACTGTATGGGAATGTATAATAATTGAAGTTATCAATATCTTAATGTATAAGTTTACTAACACAAAGATGAGTTTCTTTATGTTAAGTGCATTGTTGGCAGTCGTTATAATATGCCAGTTATCAGCAACTATGAAAAAGCTTTTAAAGAAAGCCTTAATATCATTTAAAAAGCTTGTTGTTATAATTCCGGCTATATGTGCATTTATCGCATGCTGGCTGCCATTATATAATCCGGAAAGCACTATATGGATAAAGCTTAATAGTGTACTTTCAGAACGTTTATGGCAGTGTAGAAATGCTATAACAAGATATGGCTTTACACTATTTGGAAGACATATAGACTTTGAAGTACATAATGTACTTAATGGTGGTGTATCCGACCAGACATATTTTATTGACTCAGGATATCTGCATATAGCTATGCAGTCGGGATTAGTTATATTTGTATTACTTGTGCTTTTATATGTTATATGTATGTATAAGGCATATGCTAATAAGGATTATTATATGTTATGCATTATGATAGTTATATCTGTATTTTGTATAAATGATATTTACTTTATCAGTCCGTTTAACATATTTATATTATATGCGTTCTGTGATAATGACACTTTCAAAGAAATACCATTATTGCAGAAGTTATCAAAACCAGTAGGTGTGGTTTATGATTGTATAGGTAACATTAGTTCAAAGATGTCAAAGAAAGAACGTTAATATGAGTAAGCAGAAATCATTAAAATTAAACTTCATAATGAATGCAATACTTACAATGTCAAGCTTTCTGTTTCCGCTTATAACATTTCCGTATGTATCAAGAGTGTTACTTCCGGCAGGAACAGGAAGAGTTTCATTTGCGAATTCTGTTGTGACTTATTTTGTTATGATATCACAGCTTGGTATTCCGACATATGGTATAAGAGCGTGTGCGGTTGTAAGGGATAATCCGGTAAAGTTAAAGAAAACAGTATATGAGTTATTTATAATCAATGTGTTTATGAGTATTCTTGCATATGCAGTGTTTTTTATAGCTATGGCAAGTGTGCCAAGACTAAGGGCAGACAGAAATCTGTTTCTTATAACAAGTACACTCATATTCTTTAATACAATAGGTGTGGAATGGCTTTATAAGGCATTGGAGCAATATACATATATAACAGTCCGTTCAATTATATTTAAGTTTGTTGCGCTTATTGCAATGTTTGTGCTGGTACGTGATGCGGATGATTATGTAATATATGGCGGAATATCAATATTTGCAGCGTCAGCTTCTAATGTATTTAACTTCTTAAGATTAAGGAAAATCTTAGGGAAAAGAAAAGTGTCAGGACTTAATCTTAGAAGACATTTCAAGCCGGTATTTACATTTTTTATAATATCGTGTGCTACAACTATATATACCAATCTTGATAATGTTATGCTTGGTTTTATGAAGGATGATATTGAAGTCGGATATTATAATGCAGCAACGAAGATTAAAAATATTCTTGTAAGTATAGTCACATCATTAGGAACAGTGCTTATGCCAAGAGCTGCTTATTATATTGAGCAGGAAATGTGGGAGGAATTCTACAAGCTTTCCAAGAAGGCTATAAAGTTCGTTCTGATTGCAGCAACATCGATGATGATATATTTTATGATATATGCAAGGGAAGGCGTGCTTTTCCTGTCGGGAGATGCATTTGAAGGAGCAGTTATTCCTATGATGATAGTAATGCCTACATTATTGTTTATAGGACTTACCAATATTATGGGTATTCAGATGCTTATTCCAATGGGACTTGAAAATGCAGTTATGATATCAACATTTGCAGGTGCGATAGCTGACCTTATATTAAATGCCATACTTATACCATTCTTTGGTTCGGCAGGTGCAGCTATTGGAACGCTTGTTGCAGAATTTATTGTGTTTATAGTCCAGATGGTATATCTTAAGAATGATATAGCGTATCTGTATTCTAAACAGAATTATATAAAGATTATAGCTGCGTTGATTGTTGCAATGATTGGAGCTGTTGCTGTTAAAGTATTAATATCAGGAATATTTATAAAACTTGTTGTATCAGCAGTATTATTCTTTGGATTATATGTAATTATGCTTTATATAATGAGAGAAGAAGTTATTACGGAGAACGTGAATAGAATTCTATCGCGTTTTATAAAAAGTAAATAGATTTATAATCAGGATGCTAAGGTAAAAATTATAAAGCCAATGGATTAAAATGGAGGATTAAAATGTACGATTATTTAGTAGTAGGTTCAGGATTATATGGTGCAATATTTGCCCATGAAGCTAAGAAAGCAGGAAAGTCAGTGCTTGTGGTTGACAAAAGACCTAATATAGCAGGTAACATTTACACAGAAAAGCAGGAAGGTATCAATGTACATAAGTACGGCGCACATATATTCCATACTAATAACAAGAAGGTATGGGAGTATATTACACAGTTTGCTGAATTCAACAGATTTACAAACAGTCCTGTAGCTAATTATAAAGGTGAGCTTTACTCAATGCCTTTTAATATGTATACATTCAATAAGATGTGGGGCGTTGTAACTCCAGAAGAGGCAGCGGCTAAGATTGAGGAGCAGAAAAAAGAGATAACAGGCGAACCTAAAAATCTTGAAGAGCAGGCAATATCACTTGTTGGACGTGATATATATGAAAAGCTTGTAAAGGGTTATACAGAAAAGCAGTGGGGAAGAGACTGCAAGGAACTTCCAGCATTTATTATTAAAAGACTTCCTGTAAGACTTACATTTGATAATAATTATTTCAATGCTTTATATCAGGGAATTCCAATGGGCGGATATACTAAGATGGTTGAAAATATCTTAGATGGTATTGAAGTAAGATTAAACACAGATTACCTTGAGCATAAGGAGGAGCTTGATGCACTTGCAGATAAGGTTGTATACACAGGTCCGATAGATGCTTACTTTGATTATAAGCTTGGAACACTTGAATACCGTTCAGTAAGGTTTGAAAATGAAACTCTTGATAAGCCAAACTTTCAGGGTAATGCGGCTGTCAATTATACTGACAGGGAAACACCTTGGACACGTATTATAGAGCATAAGTGGTTTGAGTTTGGCAAGGATGAAGAGGGCAACGACCTTCCAAAGACTATTATAAGCCGTGAGTATTCATCAGAATGGAAGCCGGGTGATGAACCTTATTATCCAGTAAATGATGAGAAGAATGGAAAGCTGTACGAAGAGTATAAGAAGTTGGCAGATGCAGAGGATAAAGTTATATTCGGTGGAAGACTTGGAGAATATAAGTATTATGATATGGATGCTACTATTGCTTCTGTACTTGATAAGTGTGAGAGTATTTTTGGAAAGTAGTATAATAATTATATATGATGATACCAGGGTGCTATGTGCCAGTGGCACATGTTTAGCACGGACCGAAGCGGAGCGTAGATGTGGGAGTGCGTAGCACGGAACAATCCGTAGGTATCATAGTTGGGGGCTTTTGACCCCAACATCTAAGATAATATAAAATCAAAAATATAAAGAAAAGAATAAAGAGAAGGAAAACAAGTGGCTGATACAGATGTAAGTGTAATAATTCCAGCATACAATGCTTCCAGATATATAGGCAGAGCTGTGGAAAGTGTAAAAAAACAGACTGGATTAACATGGGAAATTATAATTGTTGAGAATGGTTCTACAGATGATACATATGATAAATGTCTGGAATATGCCAATGCAGATGACAGAATTAAAGTTATGCAGAGTAATAAAGGTGTGTCCAATGCACGTAATAAGGGGCTTGATAATGCATCAGGGAAATGGATATGTTTTCTTGATGCAGATGATTACCTTTATGATGGAGCGTTTCAGTATATATCTGGCATAAGTCAGGCATATGAAACAAAATGTGTATTTTTCGGACATAACAGTGGTGAGGGTAAAGTTGACAGGGAAACTCTTACATATAAAGATGAGGATAAGTATCTGGATTTCCGATGCAGTATGTTGAAAAATCCTACCCAGTATATGACTGTATGGGGGAAACTTTTAGACAGGGAAGTTATTAATAACAATAATATAAGATTTGATACTAATCTTGTACTTGCAGAGGACAGTGATTTTCTGTTCAGATATATGCAGTGTGTAGATAGTGCTGTAGAGATAAGAACAGAATTATATCACTATTCCAGGGATAATGAGTCGACAGTAAGAAGTTATAATGCTGCTACAACTAGGAATTATGTAAAATCTATCAATAACACATTAAAGTATGTGAAAAATGATGGAGAAGAGATAAGAAAGGCATATAATCAGTATATATTAATTCACCTCATTCTTATTCTTGTACATGATACTTATAATGTTAATAATCCTGCTACGGGAAAGCAGAAAAAACATAATATGAAAAAGCTTTTAAAAACAGATTGCTTCAGGCAGGCTATTGCAGAAACAAAGTTATCTGAATGTCGAGGCTTTCGTATGCTTCCAGTAATCTGTTTTAAGCTTCATATGGACTGGGCAGCGGTACTAATGGTTAAAGTGCGTATATATCAGAATTCAAAACACTGATAAGTTACCACGTATAAAATATCAGTTATATAAATGGAGTTATTGATGGCAGGCAGTAAAAGAATTATCCGACTTGACATTGCAAGAACATTTGCAATATTATGTGTTGTTTTATGTCACTGTTGTGATATGACATATTATTATAATGATACAATTAAGCTTAGTGAGCTTGGAATGGCATCACAAATCTTTATGATTGGTACCCAGACGATAGGAAGACTTGGCGTTCCGATATTTCTTATGATTTCAGGTGCGCTGCTTTTTAAGAAGATAATAAATAATGAAGGCGATATATTAAGATTTTATAAGAATAATCTGTTACCTTTATTTATTGTCAATGAAGTGTGGGTTATATTATATGAGCTGTTTAATGTGTTCGTGCTAAAGCAGACATTTGTTATAGATGATTTTATTAAGGAGCTGTTATTACTTAAGAATTCAATTATGTCCAATATGTGGTATATGCCTATGATATTAGGTGTATATATAGGAGTGCCTTTTGTGGCTGTAATAGTTAAGAAGTTTTCATTCAGGGCAGTTGCACCGGTTATGGGCGCAATATTTATATTTTCATATATTGTGCCTATGCTTAATGTAATATCCAAGATATATAATCTTAATCAGACATTTGGCTCAGATACATATATACCATATATGGGAGCAACATATGGATTGTATATGTTAATAGGATATTATATATATAATAACAGACATGTACGATTGAAAAATGGAGTGTTGGTCTTGATTTCTTTATGTAGTTATGCTATCACTTTATATGTTCAATTATATTCTTTGGGAAGCAGTTCTTATTATTTTTATAAGGTGTGGTACGATTTTCCATTTTTATTAATATGCTCATCCTGCATATTTGCATTATTTTGCAGGATTGATGATAATCGTATATGTGTAAAGCTGTCCAATGTATTTACATATATCAGCAGGATAAGTATGGGAATATTTTTTGTCCATGTCTTAATAATATCAATTAAAGTAAATTATATGGGACAGTTTAATGGAAGTCTGTCACTCGAAACAGTTATTATGACGGTAGTAACTACTATATTATCAATAATGATTATATGGTTGTTTGGCAGAAGCAGATTGCTTGCGAGGTATATGTTCCTTATAAAGTGAAAATATATATAATTGATGCCAGGATTATCGTTCAGGGGTGTGTAAAATCTTATGGATAGTCTTTGAATGATAATATTATATGATGAAATTGTCAAAATGTCAGAAAGATATTATGATATAAGACATTGACATCATTATGGATTACAAAAGATGAATTGCATATTGAAAGAATATATATTACACAGGGTAAATGCATATTATATGTATTGCAGGAGTTAATTGTGTATATTACAACAGATAATAAAATAAAAAATTGGGATAATAAAGGAGAATAAAGTGTTTAAGAAAAAAATGTTTTCGGCTGCACTTGCATGTGGCTTATGTGTGGCTTTAAGTATGCCGGCATATGGTGCAGAAGTAAGAGGCGATATAACCTCTGACATAGTCTATGATGGCCAGGACTGGGTATATGTTGAAAATGGTCAGGTTAATAATAGTTATACTGGTGTCAGACAGAATGATAATGGCTGGTGGAGAGTAGAAGCTGGAAAGGTTAACTTTGGTTACAATGGACTTGCTGAGAATGAGTATGGCTGGTGGGTAATCAAAGATGGCAATGTCGATTTCGATTGTAATGGCCTTATAGAAGATGAAAAAGGCTGGTTTTACATAAAAGATGGAATGGTTGACTGGAGTTATACAGGACTTGCCAGTAATGAAGCGGGCTGGTTCTATGTAAAGAATGGAACAATCGACTGGAATTATACAGGGCTTGCTGAAAATGAAGCGGGTTGGTTTTATGTAAAAGATGGTGTAATCGATTGGGATTATACAGGACTTGCTGAGAATGGAGCAGGCTGGTTTTATGTAAATGATGGCATAATCGACTGGAATTATACAGGACTTTATGAGAGTGAGTCAGTCTGGTTTTATATTAATTCAGGAATAATCGATTGGGGCTATTCAGGCGTAGCAGAAAATGAAAGCGGCTGGTGGAAATGTTCGGGTGGAACAATAGATTATAACTATACAGGACTTGTCGATAATGGTGATGAAGTGTGGATGATAAGTTCTGGTAAAGCAGACTTTGACTACAACGGCTATGTAAGCAATGCTAATGGCACATTTTATGTAGAAGCCGGTAAGGTTAATACTAACGCTAATGGTGTTATGTCAAAGGATGATGCACTTGTATATGTTAAAAACGGACAGGTAAGATATGATTATACTGGCATGGCAGAGTACAACGGACAGCGTGTATACATTAATAATGGTGTTGTCGACTATACATATACAGGACTTGCATCTGATGAAGCTGGAACATGGAAGATGAAGGACGGTATTGCGGATACTGAGTATAGTGGATATTATGATGTTAATGGACAGCGTGTATGTATACAGGATGGAAAGGTTGCATCAGATTATACAGATGTAACATATGATGGTGAAGCATGGGTATACGTTGAAAATGGTGTTGTAAGATATGACTATACAGGCATTAAGCCAAACAGCATAGGCTGGTGGAGAATAGAAGACGGAAAAGTTAACCTTGATTATAACGGCTTCGCTTCTAATGAAAATGGCAGATTTTATCTTCAGGATGGAAAAGTTAATTTTGATTATACAGATATCATACCTGATGGAGAAGACTGGGTATATGTTGAAAATGGACAGATAAGATATGATTACACTGGTATCAGACAGAATAGTAATGGCTGGTGGAAAATAGAGTCAGGTATCGTCAACTTTAAGTTTACAGGTATCGCTGCTAATGAAAGCGGAGAGTTCTTCATACGTGATGGACAGATAGACTGGAGTTATGCAGGCACAGTTAATCAGGATGATTATATGTATAGTGTAAAAGATGGTATAGTCGTATCTAAAGATAATATATCTGAGAAGATTATGGGGGTAGATATATCACACCATAATAACGATAATGGACAAGGCGAACTTGACTGGGCACAGGTTGCAGATGCAGGATATAAGTTTGCAATAATCAAAGTAGCAGGAAGGTCTATAGACGATGATGGAAACTTATATGAAGACCCTTGTTATGATGAAAATATAAGAGGCGCTCTTTCTAATGGCCTTCAGGTTGGCGTATATTTCTTTTCACAGTCTATGTCAGTAAGTGAGGCTGTTGAAGAGGCTAATTATATCTGTGATTTAATAGCTGGATATAATATCACTTATCCAGTTGTATATGACTGGGAAACAACTTCTGGATATAGAACAGAAGATAAGAGAAAAGATAGCGAGCTTCGTACAGCTATGGCTATAGCATTCTGTGAAACTGTTAAGAACAGAGGATATGACCCTATGATATATATTAACAAGTATGATTATCTTAATTATGTAGATACAGATGAATTATCATCAAGATATGATATCTGGCTTGCGTGGTACTGGAATGCTTATTATGAAACAGGTGTTTTATGGGAAGATGGCGATGATGTTCCAGATATAGGATACAAGTACAGAATATGGCAGTATACAAGTACAGCCAGTGTTCCAGGTATAGCAGGCGGATGTGATGTTAATATTGCTTATGGAACGAGATAAAATATAAGAATTAACATTAATGAATGAGTCAGTACATAATATGTGTGCTGGCTCATTTGTTGTTTATATGAAATTAAAAAAATTTAAAATAAAGTATTGAAAATATTGATTTGATATGATATTCTATCACTATAGTATACTAATAAAAATAATATATAGATAATTATAGAAGTGTGCAGTGATTGAAATATATTTTTTATAAGAAATATATATTAATTAGGTGTTTAGCATATTTTATTAATTATACTATAAATAAGCAAATACAGAAAAATGCACAAAAATACTTTGCTTTTGTTTGTACCCCAGATATATTTTAATAGATTATGAAAAATCTGTTTTTCTGACACGGACATAATTGTGCAATATTTTAAATTTGCTCATTTATAGAATTATATTTAATTATCTATAATCTCAACTGAATTCAGTTTCAAAAAAGATTTCCCAAGACAAAAAGTAATTCAATATGTGGTTTGTTTACAAAAGCATATTTGCAGAAAGGCGTTATATGAGTTATAGTACAAGAAAAAGGACTTCTGATGATATTATCGTCAAAGAATTCTGGAGAAATAATGAAAGATTTGCTGACCTTTTTAATGCGGTATTATTCAAGGGTAAATGTGTGATTAAGGCAGAAAATCTGCAGGAGATAGATACAGATGTATCGGGAACAATCAGAGTTCAGGAATATAAGGAAACATTAAAGAGAGCCAGAGATGTTGTCAAGAAATACTATAATGGTGTAGAATTTAATATATTAGGATTAGAGATGCAGGAAAAAGTTCATCTGGCTATGCCCTTAAGAACAATGGTATATGATGCGCTTGGATATATCAAGGAATATAATGAATTCAAGAGCAATAACACTAAGAATAGTATTAAGAAAAAGCGTAAAGCTTACACTGATGATAAAGATAAGGCGGATAATAAAACTAATACTGAATATAAGAGTGATAATAAAGCAGCAAGTTATAGAACTAGTGAGGAGTTTTTATCAGGATTAAATTATTCTGATAGGTTTCACCCGATAATAACAATAGTGTTTTATTATGGAGAACATAGGTGGAACGGTCCGATATCTTTAAGTGATATGATGGTAGATATGCCGGATGAAGTAAAGGAGATGTTTAACGATTACCGCATTAATCTTGTACAGATAGGCGATACAGCGGATTATGACTTTAATAATGACGAAGTGAAAGCGTTGTTTGATATTACGAATAGTATATACAACAAAGATTTTAACGCTATCTCAAGAAATTATTCAGAAAAGTCATTATCCGTAGAGCTTATCGACATGATAAGTGAGATGACAGGAACCAAAGAACTGGCAAAGATGGTGAATAAAGAAAAGGAAGACAGGGAGGATGATGTGCATATGTGGAGTGCAATGAAAGAATTCAGAGATAGTGGCGTACAGGAAGGAAGACTTGAAGGCAGACGCGAGGGCAGACTTGAAGGAAAGCGCGAAGGCATAATTGAGGGACAGCTCAAAGGTCAGGAAGAGGCGCGATTAGACAGCATAAAAACTATTATGAGAAAGCTGAACCAGACTGTTGATGAAGCTATGGATACACTTGACATAGAAGAAAAAGACAGGGCAAGGTATCGTGAGTTAATTAATTCTTAATTGATGGCAACATATTTACTAAAAAATATATAGTAACGGAGTACGAAAGGCCAGAAGTATACAGCTAATGAAGAACTTAAGATCTGTAGAATATCAAACGAAGAAAAAATATAGTATAATAAATACTTAGGCATATGTATGTGATTGCAATACACATACATATGCCTTTTTTGTTATAAAAAACTAGATATTGAGGTGCCAGGAACAACTCAAGTACAGAAGTATAAGGAAATATTAAAAAATTCAATTAAATTTTATAAATAGATTGACAATTTTATAAATAAAGAATAAACTTATATATATATAATATATATAAATATATATAGGTATATAAAGAGTATATCATATAATATTATAGTTTATGGAGAAATGCGTATGAAGAAGAAATTTATTATTCCACTGTCGGTTGCTGCTATGACATTGGCATCAGTAACAGCAGTATCGGCAGCACAGGAACCAGCAGTTCAGCCACAGTATGGGGTTGTGTCAGACTATGAGATGGTTGGGGCATCAAATTATGCTACATATGGTCAGTTTAAGTATTCTGTTAATTCTAATAATGAAGCAGTAATAAATGGACTTACTGATGAAGCAGCATCTGATACTGATATTCATCTTATTATTCCAGCTAAGATTAATGGGTATAATGTAACAAGAATAGAAAATTCAGCATTCCAAAATAATGTTAATATTAAGAGTGTTGTATTCAGTGAAGGGCTTAAAACTATAGGGTATAATGCTTTTAATGGCTGTGTTAATCTTACAGGTACAATAACTATTCCGTCAACTGTAATAAGAGTTGGTGATACATATAAATCAGGTGCTTTTAACAATACATCAATATCAAAGGTTGTGTTTAAAGAAGGAACAAGTAAAATTATAATTGGTAACTATGCATTTTCTGATTGTAAATCCTTAACAGAAGTTAACTTATCATCAAATGTTTCTGATATTTGTGATGGCGCTTTTAAAAATGATAGCAGTCTTGAAAATATAACGTTAAAAGCTGGTGCGTATATTCTTAAAATATATGATAAAGCATTTATGAACACATCGATAAAAAATGTTGTATTTCCTGAAAATACATTAACTATTGGTGCTGATGCGTTCAATGGAGATGTGGAATTAACAAGTATAACACTTAATGAAAGATTAAGAACTATAGGTGAAGGTGCATTTAATGGATGTAATAATCTTAGTGGTAAGCTTGTTATTCCATCGACTGTAACTAAAATAGGGTATGATATGTATAGTTCAGGAGCATTTGCTGATACATCTATAACTTCTGTTGAGATTAAGGATGGAAGTGAAGGTCTTACTATTAATGGTAGCACATTTAAAAATTGTAAGATGCTTGAGAGTGTATCATTATCTGACAGAATTGTAAGTATAGGTTATTATGCATTTGAGAATGACTCTAATTTATCAAGTGTTGAATTCAAAGAGGTACAGAGCAACTTAACTATAGGTAACTCTGCATTCCATAATACAGCTATTAAAGAAGTAAAGTTACCATCAAAAACAAAAACAATAGGTAGATATGCTTTTAAAGATTGTGCGAAACTTGAAAAGATAGAATTTAATGAAGGTCTTACCAGCATAGGTGAGTCAGCTTTTACTAATTGTACTTCTTTAGGTGGTGTAATTAATATTCCATCAACAGTTACTTTAATTGAAACGTCATATGGAGATGGAGCATTTTATAACACAGATATATTTGGAGTTGTTATAGCAGATGGTAATTCGGGAATAAATATTGGAGTTAATGCATTTAATGGTTGTAAGAAGCTCGTATATGCAGACCTTTCAAACAGGGTAACTAATATAGGATATGGGGCCTTTAAGGATGATACATCATTACAGTGGGTTAAGATTAAGAAAGATAATTATGATTTATCTATAGACACATATGCGTTCCAAAATGCAAAATCATTAGAAAAGATATCTATTCCAAAGAGAACAACAATAAAATCTAGTACGTTTAAAGGCTGTACAGGTTTAAAGAATGTATATTACTCAGGTTCAGAAAAAGATTATAGTAATTATGTTTCTGTGAATGAATATGAAAATTCAGCTTATAAGAAAGCAACTCTTACATACAACTACACAGATTATGACACATGGGAAGTACCAAGCGAAACAGATAGTTCGCTCAATGGTCTTGCCCAGAATGAAAATGGTGTATGGAAGAATTATAAGAATGGCAAGGTTGATACAGAATATACAGGACTTGTAGAATATAATGGAATATGGTTCTATGTTGCGGCAGGTGAAATAGACTGGGGTTATGCAGGACTTGTGGAATATAACGGAATATGGTTCTATGTATCAGGTGGTATGATAGACTGGAATTATACAGGACTTACATATTATGCTGATGTATGGTTCTATGTATCAGGCGGTGTTGTAGACTGGAATTACGTAGGACTTACTTATTACAATGATATATGGTTTTATGTATCAGATGGCATGGTAGACTGGAGCTATTCAGGTCTTGTATACTACAATGGAGCATGGTTTGCTGTATCAGGAGGAACAATCAACTGGTCAACAACACTCGTAGAATATAACGGAATGTGGTTCTATGTATCAGGCGGTATGGTAGACTGGGATTACACAGGAACATATGTGTTCTATGGTAATACATTTAATATCGTTGGCGGTGTTGTAGTGTGGTAGTTGCGAATTAATGTATTCTATAATCGCAGCATTTTAGCTATGATTACCAGAGCGTATTGATATTATGATAATATGATACCGGAGTTAAAAGGTCTAATCCCACATGAGTCTGCTCATAAGTGTCTGAAAGACCTTGGACTCACAGCATCATATATACAATGAAAATATAACTGGCATATGTATGTGATAATTACGCATACATATGTCAGTTTTGTTATAAACAATAACATAGAGTTTGTTTTGCTTTCTTTTCTTGTATGTGCTAATCTATTGTTATATGGATTATGCGAAAGGAGTATGTTTCATATGAAAAAATTGTTAAAAAATACGATTGCGGCTGTGGCTGTTATACTTGGTATCGGCTTGGGACTGGGTATAGGACAGCAGAATTATGTGCAGGCGGCGCAGGATACTTATTCATTAAGTATGGCTGAAGATAATAAGTGGTATTATTATAAGAATGGAGTTGTAGATACGGGCTATACAGGACTTGCATATAATGATTATGGCTGGTTCTATGTAAAAGATGGAACAATAGACTGGGGCTATACAGGACTTGCATATAATGAAAACGGCTGGTTTTATGTAAACGGAGGAATATTAGACTGGAGTTATACAGGACTTGCATATAATGAAAATGGCTGGTTTTATGTAAACGGAGGAATATTAGACTGGAGTTATACGGGACTTGCAAGTAATGAAAACGGCTGGTTCTATATAAACGGAGGAATACTTGACTGGAGTTATACAGGACTTGCAAGCAATGATTATGGCTGGTTCTATGTAAGCGGAGGTATGCTTGACTGGGGCTACACAGGAATGGCTTATAATGATTATGGCTGGTGGTATGTGGTTGATGGTACACTTGACTATACATATACAGGCTTTGGAGTTAATGAATATGGTTCATGGCTGTATTGTGATGGACGTATCAGATTTGACTATACTGGTAATGCAAGAAGAGGAACAACTATATATGTAATAGAAGCAGGCCGTGTTACACAGACAATAGAAATGCAATTAAATCTTAGTACTGATAGTGAGTATTATAAGTATGAATATGCATATAAAACAGGTGATACTTCAGTATTGGAAACAGATAGTGAAAAGGCATTTTATAATGGTTTATCATCATATCTGGATGCAGCATATGCATACGCAACACCTTATGAGCAGGAGTTAGCTGTACATAATTATATGGTTCTTAATTCAGAGTATGATTATTATAATTATATAAATGGTACAATCCCATACGTATCACATACGGCAGAAGGAATATTTGTGAATAGGACAGCAGTGTGTGATGGATATTCAAGTGCATTTAAGTTATGTATGGATATATTAGGAATTCCTTGCGAGATTGTCACGGGTGAAGGCGATGGCGCAGCACATGCATGGAATGCAGTTATGCTTGATGGAGAATGGTATATGGTTGATGTTACATGGGATGACCCTGTACCAGATAATCCGGGCGTTGTAAATTATGATTACTTTAATATCACTGATGAAAAGATGAGAAGAGACCATTCATATACAAGTGATATAAATGCTAATGGAACAAAGTATAATTATTATGCACAGCAGGAAAATTATTTCACTAATACAACAGATTATTATGAGTACCTTAATAAAAAGCTGTCAGAGGCATTAGAGTCAGGCGTGGAAAATGCAACTGTTGTAATATATGTAGAAAGTCTGGATGCACCAATAGATAGGGAATTTATAGATGCTTATACGGATTATAGTAAGATAACAGCTAATTATCATTCAATAGGCTCAAGTAGCAGATATAGTTCTTATGTAATGATGATTGTATGGAGATTAAGCTAAGTGATTTACAGGTTAAAAATGCAGCATTGGAGAAACAACGGATGAGTAACAGATTAGTATTTCTTGATGACTTAAAAGGATTGTGTATATTATTAGTCGTTTTCTGTCATTTTGTTCTGCTGCCGGCAGATTCGGTGGCAGGCAATATAATTATGAGCATATGCTGGGTTGCGGTGCCATGCTTTATTATGACAACAGGATATCTTTTACATAAGAAAGAAACATTTGACTGGAAAAGATATTTCACAAGGCTTGTAACTACATACATAGTGTTCGTAGTATGGAGATTAATATATATGTGCGTTCAAAGTAACATATATGACGAAACACATACTGTAAGCGAATATATAAGAGCAACATTATTTGCGGCGGATATAAATGGTGTAGACTTCGGGGCGCTGTGGTATATGAAGGCATATATTGTAATCTATCTTATATATCCGGTTACATGGTTTCTGTTCAGACACGATGGCAGGAAGTTTGTACTTGGTATGCTTATAGTAAGCTTCATAGGAGATATAGGCGTTGGTGCAGTTAATATATTGTTATCATATTTTGGCAGCTTTGATATAAGTTCGGTGAGTACACTTGTTCCATATACGAATTATGCTTTTATGCTTACATATTTTCTTATAGGTGCATTTATGCATGAATACAGGGACGATATTAAAAACAAGATTAACAGATATATTCCGGTTATTTTATTTGTTGTGGGAGTGCTGCTTATTGTTCTTGAAAAGTATATAGAAACGAAAACAATGAGCTGGAATAACATATATCTTAATAATGGATATAAAAGAATATCGGTTATGCTTGCATCAATAGGGCTGTTTATGTGTTTTGATTATTACAGTTCTAATAAGGAAAATGTGTTTGGAAAATATGTAGGCCAGTGTACAATGGGAGTATATTATATACATTATATTCTACTGATATTGTGTGTGAAATATATATATCCATATATTAATATAGAAAATTATTCACTGGCAGCTAATCTTATAAAAACTGTTGTAATGACTGCTGTGTGTATGGTGATAACTTGTATAGTAAGAAGAATTCCATTATTAAAGAAAATGGTTATGTAAATGCAGGTTTGTGTTTTTTGCTTTATTAATTAAAAGTACTGGATATATAACATTTAAAGTATTATACTTATAGCGGTATTCTTAGTGGTTAAACGCTTTGAAGATAAAGCAGCAAGGCATATTATGATTTAGGAAATTGTAAGAATTGCATAGCAATGTATCAATATGGGTATATCAGTTAGGAATATAATTCCTTTTAACCCTGATATAATTATGTGCATTGTGAGAAAAAAAGGAGGAAATATGATAAGGGATAAGTTCTTAAAGAACAAAAGAATTAAGAAATTGCTTGCATCAATGGCTGTATTTGTCAGTGCGGTGTGTGTAAGTACAGCAGTGTCTGGTTTTACCACACAGGTTTATGCAGAGGCAACTATTGGTACTAACATTTCAGTAAAGACATCAGACAATAATTATATAAGATGGGCAACACCTGTTAAGGCATATCTTGTCAATATTGGTGATGGAAATCTTATGAGAGTACAGTCTGATGGTTCTAATGTTTATGTAGAATATTATAATTCAGAATTACAAGTTACGGATTATAAGCAGATTCCTACAGAACTTTCTGAGTTTGGTGGATTTTATGATGGTGCAGATGCTTATTATATAGTAAGCGGACAGAGTAATCCATCAGAGTCAGCAGATGTAGAATGTTTCAGAATAACTAAGTACGATAAGTCATGGAACAGAATTACATCTACTGGTTTATATGATTGCAACACAGTTGGACCATTTCAGGCTGGAAGCCTAAGAATGACAGAATCAGATGGATATCTGTTCATAAGAACAAGCCATACTATGTATAAGTCATCAGATGGTTATAATCATCAGGCAAATGTAACGATACAGGTTGATGAGAAGAATATGAATATTACGGATTCATTTACTAAGATTATGAATTCTGCGTATGGTTATGTAAGCCATTCATTTAATCAGTTTATTAAAACAGATGGTAATCATCTTGTTGCTGTAGACCATGGCGATGCTTATCCAAGAAGTATAGCACTTATAGAGTATCCAACAGATTTTACTACTGGTCAGTTTATTTCCAATATGGACTATTGGGGAGATAATTGCAAGTGTACATCTTTACTTAATATAGCTGGTACTACAGGTGATAATACAACTAATGCATCAGTTGGTGGTTTTGAAGTGACAGACAGCGCATATATAGTTGCAGCTTCTTCTATAGACCAGGATAATAATGGTAAACTCAGAAATATATGCATACTTTCAAAGTCTAAAGCCGATGGAAATACTAAGATAAACTGGATTACAGATTATACAGGTGATGATTATTCAGCAACAACACCACATCTTGTTAAGATGGCTGATAACAGATACTTAGTTCTCTGGTGCAAGAGAAGCGATAGAGAGGGTACTGTATATTATACATTTGTAGATAATAATGGTAATCAGACTGATAAGATAAGAACTATGACGGGTAAGCTGTCACAGTGCGAGCCAGTTATGTATGGTGATATGGCTATATGGTATACAAGCGATGAGGATAGTGTAAGTTTTCATGGTATATTCAAGGATGGTTCAGCTTATGGAACAGAAAGAGGTCTGCTGCAGGAAGCTGATGGAACATGGAAGTACTATGTTAATGATGAGGTTGATTATGATTATACAGGACTTGCCAACAATGAATATGGCTGGTTTTACGTTAAAAATGGCGTATTAGATTGGAGCTACACAGGACTTGCCCAGAATGAGTATGGCTGGTTTTACGTTAACAATGGTGTGTTAGACTGGAGCTATACAGGACTTGCCCAGAACGAATATGGCTGGTTCTATGTTAACAATGGTGTATTAGATTGGAGTTATACAGGACTTGCAGAATATGCAGGAAACTGGTTTTATGTTTCAGGTGGCATATTAGACTGGGGTTATACAGGGCTTGCAGAATATGCAGGAAACTGGTTCTATGTTTCAGGTGGCATAGTTAACTGGAACTATACAGGACTTGTAGAGTATGCAGGAAACTGGTTCTATGTTTCAGGTGGTATAGTTGACTGGAGTTATACAGGAACTGCAAGTAATGAATACGGTACATTTTATATAAAGAAAGGTGTACTCGATTGGAGTTATACAGGACTTGTATATAGTAAAGATGGCACAGCTTATATAGTGAACGGCATTCTTGATAAGGACTATACAGGTGTAGTAGAGGATAGTGCAGGTGTTCTCTGGTATGTTGAAAATGGTATGGTTAATAAAGAATATAATGGTTATGTAAAGAGTGATGATGTTACATATAAAGTAATAAATGGTATTGCAGTTAAGCATAATCATTTATATACATCTGAAGTAACTAAAAAGGCAACATGTACTGAGGATGGTGAAAAGACATATACATGCTCAATATGTAATGATACTTACACAGAATCTATAGAAAAGACAGGTCATAAGTATGTAGATACAGTAGTTGAGCCAACAGATACAGAAAAAGGTTATACAGAGCACACATGCTCAGTATGTGGAGATACATACAGGGATAATTACACTGATGTAATAGTTCCGGAATATGAAGACGTAGATATTACAGAGGATAACTGGAAGGATTACTTATATGTATATGAATGTATAGTACCTGAATATGATGCTGATGGTATAGCTAATCTTACATATTACTGCAGATTAGCTGTAAAGCCAGAGATAATGGAAAAACTTAACCCAGGGGAATATACTACAATAACATATGACATTAATTGCTTTGTTAATAGGAATTCAACTATATCATATGATTTTTCATCAGGTGAGGAAGAGTATATTGTAGATGAAGGCTGGACTAAGAAGAGAAATTTATTGGGTTCAATAGAAAATGAAACAGGAAAAATCAATATTGGCGGTTCTAACTCTGATTATAGCTATATATATCATACATACAAGGATGTAGATGATAAGGCTATGTCAGGTGATATTACTATGAACACAGTAAATACCTATATCCTGGAAATGGCTAGTGTAACAGGAAAGTTATCAGTAAGAAGCAACTAATTATATTAAGTGGTTTATTACAATATAAGAAGTTACAGCTCAAGTTAAGAACGTATGATATTTATAATCTGCGTGAAAATATAATATAGTATAAAGATATATAATACAAATATTAAAAATACGTCAGAATGGTATAAAAGCTGATTTCTGGCGTATTTTTTGTTTACTTAATTGTTTATATATAATATACTATATCTAAAATTAGATTTACTTGTAACCGTGAACAGTATATATAATTATATTTGAACAAAATATGATAAAGTAATACACGCAATATTACAATCAGGTAAGATTATGTGTAATATTTGCCGATATAATATATGATAGGGCTTTAAATTTGTGAACAGCATAATATTATGATGTTGGGGTGAAAGCCACAACTATGAGCAGGTGTATGTGGGTGAATGACCTTGTGACCATGGTATCATATATTGGGATACAAAAAGACAAGTATATATTAATCATAATACGAAAAGGAGGAAGTATATGGAAAGAAACTATTTCAAAAGAATAGCTTCGGCATTTTTAAGTGTAATGCTTGTGCTTACATCAGTAAGTATAGCACCGGCTGCACAGGTGTCTGATACAGTGCAGACACAGAGTGTATCAACCCGCAAATACGCTAACATAGTTGTATTTGTAGATTTTAAGGATACAACACATGAACACGAAAAAACTGAACTAGGGAAGTGTTATAAGGAAGACCCTAAAATCACAGAATATTTCGAGGGGGATGAGGAGCACCCAAGAGCGCTTAAGCAGTATGTTTCTAACATTTCTTATGGGCAGCTTAATGTCCAGAATATTATTCCACAGTATGACAGTGAGAATAATAAGATAGAACCATATGTGTTAAGCAATGACGTATCATATTATGGGGACAGGACTGTTGGAACTTCAGGACCAGCCCTCGGAGATACAAGAATGGTTAAGGAGATTTCTGAATTACTTGCTAAAGACAGCAGATTTCCTAGGGATGCAATAGTAGATTATGATGGTGATGGATGTGTTGATAATCTTATGATTGTAACAGCCTGTGAAAAGGGTAATTCTAATTCACAGATGTATGGACATAAGTCAACATATGCAGGAACAGATGAGATTAATTCCAAGAAAATAGGCAGTTATACGGTTATTCCAGAGGGTTTAGCATACTTCGGATTAAGTGAAACCGGCGTTGTCATACATGAATTTATGCATACGCTTGGATATCCAGACCTTTATGTTAATACTAATGTTTCTGGTGTTGTACCGGTAGGCCAGTGGGATATTATGGCGATGGAATGCAAGTTCATCCAGTATCCTCTGGCATATTTCAGGTCAGCTTATTCAGGCTGGTTTGATATACCGACAGTAACAGAGTCAAAGAAGAATTGTTCAATATATGCAGCTTCTTCTACAACATTTGATACAAGAAATAATCAGGCGGTTATATTAAGAACAGATTATTCATCTAATGAATTCTTTGTTGTTGAATACAGAAAACAGAAGGCTAAATATGATGTTGCTTCTTATGATGATAAGTCATACGAGGGCAAGATATATGGTTCAGGACTTATCATATATAGAATAAACGCCTCTCTTATCGGTGGTAATATGTATGGTCCTCCATATAAGGCATATGTATTCAGGCCAGGTGATTCTATACTTAATGGCTATGAAAAGGCAGATTATACTAACTTAGATAAATCATTCTTATCAGCGGAAAGCGGCCGTACATCTTATGGAACACATGATAAGAATGCAGGTATAGCTGACAATGCTATTACATATTCAGATGGAACTAACAGCGGAATTGTTATAGAAAATGTAGGCAGTGCTTCTGGCGACACAATAACATTTGATATATCATTTGCAGATGACGGACAGGAAGGTCGCTGGATAACAGAAAGTACGGATACACTTGGACTTTCGCTTAGTGATATAGAAACATATACAGATAGTGAACAGAATAAATATTTTATAGCCAATATAGGTGATGGCTATGGTTATGCGACAAATGATACAGTATTATTTAAGTATAGTGATGGAGCATGGAGTAAGATTACAGACGGACCTAAGGCTGTTAATGATGGAAAGTCTATAGTTACTTACAATGGTGACGTGTATATTTCATATCTTGATACTAATTTTTATGCACATGTAGATAAGTGGAATGGAAGTAGTTGGCAGAATATATATAAAGCCTCAGGTTATTCTGATAATGTATCACTTGTTGCAGGTTCTGAAGGCATATATTTTTCATATACAAGTCAGGATAACAGCAATATTTATGCATATAAGTATGATGGAAATACATTAAAGAATTTATCTGATAATATATTAGCAGGAGCAGTAAGTAGTATGCCGGCTAATGCTGCTATATCTGTAGATGCTGATGAAAATATATTTGTTGAATACAGAGATACAGCTAATAATAGTAATATATATATTAAAAAATATAATCAAATTGATAACAGTTGGAATGCTGTATTAAATGGTTCAATACAGGCTAATGAGGTTGTATTAAGTAATAATAATGGAAAGCTTTATTTGTTTAAGAAAGGAACTGCTTTCGATACAGTAAAAGACAGTTATCTATACAGCCTTGACTATGCCAACTCTGCTAAAGAGTGGACTCAGGTAGGGACTAATAGTATAACAGACAAGGGTGTTAATAACGCAAGTCTGTGCTTTGATGGTGATAATGTATATGTAGGAACTACTGCAAGTGATAACATTACATTTGTAAGTGGACTTGTCGATGGCGAGTGGCAGCAGCTTGGAACTAATGTATCTATTCAGGATATTAGTGGTCTTAATATAAGCTACGGTAATTCTAAGATATATGCGACATATCTTGACAGTGACACTGGTAAAGCAGTTGTTCGTTCTTATGAAGTAAAATCTGCTGATAAGCCGGAGCAGCCGGTAGAGGTTCCTATAACAGAGGTACAGCTTGGCAGAGAAGCACTTGATATGTATGAAGGAGATACTTTCAAGCTTACAGCAACAGTTCTTCCAGTTAATACAACAGACAGCAAGGACATAAGCTGGAGCAGCAACAATGAAGCAGTTGCAACAGTATCTGAGGATGGAACGGTAACAGCAAAGAGCGTAGGAACAGCTGTAATTACAGCAACAAGCACAAATGGAAAGACAGCAAGCTGTACAGTGACAGTAGAAAAGAAGCTTATACCAATCACAGAGGTAAGTCTTAG
>FR886332.1:0-54955 GCA_000436535.1 Eubacterium sp. CAG:252
CCTTCTTAAGTTATTATCACTATGCATATTGATAATATCATTTATAACACATACATAATATAAAGTCAAGTAATAAAATATATAATATACTGTAAATTTCCAGATTGTTTAAAGTTAGATTGCTCTGTAAATAAATATTTTAACCAATATCAAACTATATAAATAACTGCTTTTATAGGAAAATTACTATACCTCATATTAAAAAGACTCCCTCCCTACTGTTCCACATACCACCTCAAAACGTCAGACCTGAAATCCAACGATTAACTGTCAGTATACTACCCAGTAAGAAGGGACTCTTTTTGCTTAATAGGTTTGGTTTGTTACTTTCATCTATATTTATTATATGATGTTGGGGTCAAAAGCCCCCAACTATGATACCTACGGATTGTTCCATGCTACGCACTCTCACAATTCTCCCCAATATTCGCATATCGTGGGATTATCATCCCACTTTTATTCTCATATCGGGGCGGGTCACAAGGTCATTCACCCACCTATGAGCAAGCTCATGTGGGTTTAGCCCTTTTGACCCTGGTATCATTATATATTAAGAAAGTCTTTTCTATAATCTACTTTAAAGAATTCGGCAAGCTTCACCATATCCTCATCCTTTATTGTATTCTTTCTCTCAAGTCCTACTGTAAGCATATATATCTGTGCAGCCTTTTCAACGGTTTCGATAAGTCCGAAAGTTTCATCAAGAGATTTACCGGCTCCGTATATACCATGCATAGCCCATATAACAAGCCTGAATTCTTTCATTTTTTCTGCGGTTGCTTCACCGATTTCATTCGTTCCACAAAGCATCCATGGAAGGACACCTACACCATCAGGAAATACAACTATACACTCTGTACACATTTCCCAAAGTGTATGTGTAAACTTCTTCTCATCAAGTTCATGTACATAATTCATGGCAAGTGTGTTTGTAGGATGAGAATGTATAATAACCCTGTTTTCCTTATCTACTGAAAGCCTTGCCATATGGCTCATAAGATGTGCTGGTAATTCGCTTGTAAATCTGCCACCATCTTTATATCCCCACAGCAGTTGTGCTGTCGTTCCGTCTTCTGCTATTCTTATTATTCCAAGATTATTTTCCGGGTCAGCCTTTACATTTTTAAAGTACTTACCTGTACCGGTTACAATAAATATTTTGCCAATAAGTTCATCTGCCCTGAAACCTGTTGGTATTTCTCTTATAACATTGTTAACGTCAATATATTGTGCAACTTCATTTTCATAAAGCATATAACTGATATTGCCACCATTTCTTTCATCCCAGCCAAGACGATACATATTAGCTGTTGTATCGCACATTTCCTTAACAAATGGTGCTGTTAATATATCCTTCATTATCTTACCTCCAGTACTTCCTTTTCATATTTCATAACTTCACTGATATAATCAGCAGCTACATTTTCTCTGTCAAGATATTCCTGCCATATATCTCCAAACGGCATAATCTTTAATTCCTCCTGTGCTGCCATAAGCTCTGTAAATCTGTTCTCATCCTGAAGCTTACGAAGTGATGCCGGCTCTAACAATGCATAAAGAAGAGCCTTCTGGACACTTCTCATTCCAGTTATCCATGCAGATATTCTGTTAATTGAGGCATCAAAATAATCCGTTGCAATAAATACCTTGTCAAGTGCATCTGCTCTTACAATTTCTTTAGCAATCTCTCTTGTTTCATCATCAAATAAAACAACGTGGTCGCTATCCCATCTTACAGGTCTTGTAATATGAAGTGCAAGATGGTCGTTGAATAACAGCATAGATGATATTTTATCTGACACAACTTCTGTCGGATGATAATGTCCATTATCCATAAGCGGAGTTATACCAGCCTTTGCCACATAATTCATACAGAATTCAGCCGAACCAACTGTATATGATTCAACTCCTATTCCAAATACCTTTGACTCAAGACACACAAACACTTTACTCTTATCATATGGCACTGACAGAATTTCATCTAACGACTCCTTAAACCTTCTTCTTGGACCAAGTCTGTCTGCCGGAATATCCTTATAACCGTCTGGAATCCATATATTCATTACACAAGGCTGTCCTGTTTCATTAGCAAAGTACTCTGATATCTCTATACACCTTTTCCCATGTTCAATCCAGAACTTTCTGACCTCATCATCAGGTGATGATAATGTAAGTCCGTTCTTTACCATTCTGTGCGAGAAAAATGTAGGATTAAAGTCAATTCCCATATTATATTTCTTAGCGAATTCTACCCATCTGGCAAAATGTTCAGGTCTTATAGCATCCCTGTCCGAACCATCATCTATTATTGCATAGCTGGCATGAAGATTAAGCTTTTTCTTTCCGGGAACAAGACTTAACACCTTACTAATGTCCTGCATTAACTGCTCCGGGGTAACTGCCTTTCCTGGATAATTACCCGTTGTTTGAATTCCTCCTGACAGACTTTCCCTGCTGTCAAATCCAATTACATCATCGCCCTGCCAGCAATGCATTGATACTGGTACATTTTTTAATATTTCTATTGCTTTTTCAGTGTCAACACCGATACTCTGATACATTTTTCTTGCCGACTCATATCTTTCATTAGCCATATCTGCATTATCCTCCTTATCTTACTTTATCTGCTTCGTTATTCACATTTTTCAAATTGCCTTATATCAAATGACTGCATTACACACGCTCTTGCTTCTTTCAGATTTTTAAATATTCCGTCTGTTATCATCTGTGCCATAGCATTTCCTATTGCTGTCGCCTCAACAGGCCCTGCTATAACTTTCTTTCCGGTAGAAATGGCTGTAAGCCTGTTAAGATATGCTGCATTGGCACCTCCGCCGATTACATATATTGCCTCATATACAGTATCCGTATTTTCCTCAATCTGTGACACTGTATCTGCATAACTGCCAGCAAGGCTCTTGTATACAACTGCTGCCACTTCACCAACTGTATCCGGCACAGACATATTGTTATTACGGCAATATGACTTTATTGCTTCTGTCATATTCTCTGGTGCAAGAAAACACTCATCATTGACATCTATTACCGATGTTATATAATCAGCTTTTTCTGCTTCTTCACAGAGTTCTGCAAATGTATATTCATCGTTTAGTTCATGTCTTACCGACTGTATAATCCAGAGTCCCATAATATTCTTAAGATACCTGAACCTGTAATCATATCCACCTTCATTGGTAAAGTTACACTTACGGCTTTTTTCATCACATCTGGCTTTTAACAGCTCTGTACCCATAAGCGACCACGTTCCTGAGCTTAAATATAAAACATTGTCCGATACTGTTGGAACCGCCATAACTGCTGATGCTGTATCATGGCTTGCACACATAACTACATTTGTATTAAAACCGATCTTCTGCTTAACACTCTCAGTTAATTTTCCAATTACTGTACCTGGCTGCTTAAGTTCCATAAACATATCCCTGTTTATTCCAAGCATATTAATAAGTTCATAATCCCACTGCTTTGTTTCTGGATTAACCAACTGTGTTGAAGTTGCATTTGTGTATTCTGATGCTTTGACTCCTGTAAGCATAAACTGAAAATAATCAGGAAGCATTATAAATGTCTTTGCCTTCTCTAACTGTTCAGGTCTTTTAAGCTTATCTGCCATAAGCTGATATATTGTATTGAACTTCTGTTTCTGGATACCTGTTCTTGTATACAGAATACCTTCTTCTATTAATCTGTACACTTCCTTATCCAATCCATCGGTACGCTCATCCCTGTAACCATAAACATCTCCAATACGCTTATCATTATCATCAAGGAGAACATAATCAACAGCCCATGTATCAATCGACATGCTGACTGGTATTTTTCCAAGCCTTTTACATTCTTTCATACCTTCAAGAATATTTTCATAAAGTTTATCAACATCCCACAGCTTTTTTCCACCGGTATTAACCATTCCATTCTCAAAACGGTATACTTCTTCAAGCACCATTCTGCCATTATCCATTGAAGCAAGAATATGTCTTCCACTTGAAGCACCAATATCAACGGCAAGGTAGTATACTGGTTTCATATTATGTCACCTCCTGTTTTAATTCATCCATTTAATCAAGGTGAAATACACACCTTAAATCATCACATACCGGACTGTTGTCAGGATTAACTTTCATAAGTGGTGCCATATAATCCCACCATTTTCTGTTAATGTCTGTATCTGCTGACTGTGACCACTTTTCTTCATCCTCTATCTCTATGTATCCATATAACACATTGGTTTCATCATCAAGAAATATGGAATAATTATGTCCACCATATTCATTTATCATTACTTTCATTTCATCCCATAATTCATTGTGACGTTTCTCATATTCTCTGGCACACCCGGCGTTAAGATACATTTTAAATGCCTTCCTAATCATTCTGTAATGCCTCCACAAGTGCTAATATTGTAAGTGACTGTCCATATGCCATAGGTGCTATAAGAATGTTCTTATAATGCTCTGCATCGTATCCCATTCCGGTTCCACCTGATACATTAAGTACCGTTCCGTCTGTATCAATATTTTTAAGTATTGCATTTACTGCTTTGTCGGCAACCTCTATATAAGAGTCGTCAAGTATTCCCATTCTGATTCCTTTTAATATGCCGGCCGTAATTGCCGCACTCCCTGATACTTCTTCATAGCTTGATGGGTCGGTAAGTACTGTATGCCACAGTCCGCTTTTACTCTGTAACTTCTTAAGGGCTGCTGTCTGTGCCTTATAAGCATCTATTATTATTTCTTTAACACCACTGTTAAGAGTTCCTTTAAACATATCAATATAATCAAGAATTCCTAATGTGAACCAGCTATTTCCCCTGCACCAGAATATACCGCCAAAGTTATTCATCTCATTAAATGTCCAGCCATGGTAGAAAAGTCCTGTTTTGTTATCACACAGATACTTTATATGCATAAGTACCTGATGAATTGACTCATCTATCCAGTCCTGACGGTTATACTTCTGACCCATTTTATTGAGGAATAAAACTGTCATAAATAATGTGTCTATCCACATTTCATTTTCATTAAGTCTTACTCCCTGTCTGTCACCATTCGCACTTGTAACGTGCTGGAAACCACGTTCCTTTGTTCTTGGAAGACAGTTCATAAGCCACTCTGCCCATTTGATACACAGCTCTTCAAACTGTGTATCATTGTAATAATCATTTAATTCAACAAGAGTAAGTAAAGGTGTTGTTGTATTAATATTCTTTGATGGAAGACCTTCTGCTATATTCTCCTTGAACCATTTATAGAGGAATTCCTTATACTCTTCATTACCATTAATCTGCATTATCTTGAGCAGACCATATAATCCAACTCCCTGTGGCCAGTCCCACTCCTTAATTCCAAAGTCCCTTTTAAAGAAGCCTATCGACTCTCCACCTTTTTCAAGTTCTTCGTCATTATCTGGTTTACCAAGATTCATAAGTTTATCAATAACAAGATTAAGCTTATTTTCAATCTCTTTTTTATCAGGCTTTTTATTTTTCATACATATATCCTCCGATTTCTACTATTCTTAACCCAGCAGTCCGAATACTGATGGAAGCCACATACTAAGCTGCGGTACAAATGTTACAAAAAGAAGTGCAGCTAAGATTGCCACAAAAAATGGAATAAGCTTCTTTATTACTTCTTCTACCTGAAGATGTGATATACTACAGCCTACAAACAATACACTTCCTACAGGTGGTGTTATAGTTCCTATTGAAAGGTTCATAACCATCATTACACCAAACTGGATAGGGTCCATTCCAAGTGTCTTGATTACTGGAAGGAATATAGGTGTAAATATAAGTAATGCCGGTGCCATATCCATAAATGTTCCTACTATTAAAAGGATAACATTGATAATTAACAGGATAACTATCTTATTGTCAGATACTCCAAGTAATGCCGAACTGATAGCCTGTGGAAGACCTGTGAAGGACAATACAAATGATAATACTGACGATGCACCGATAATAAGCATAACTATCGCCGTCATAACAGCAGTTTCTCTTAAAATTCCTGGAATATCTTTAAACTTAATACTCTTATAAACAAATACTGACAGTATAAATGCATATACAACCGCTACACCAGATGCCTCTGTCGGTGTGAAATATCCTGATAAGATACCGCCAATAATAATTACAATAAGGAACAGACTTGGGATTGCATCCCAGATTGTCTTTAATACTATTTTTGATGTGAGGTGCTCTCTCTTAACTACATATCCGTGTTTCTTTCCATATACGAAAGCAACTATCATACATAACAGTGCCCATAAAAGTCCTGGAATCCAGCCTGCCATAAGTAATGCTGCTACTGAAACTCCGCCGCTTGCTGCTGAAAATACGATAAATGAAGCTGTTGGTGGGATTAACTGTCCGACCGGTGCTGATGCAACATTGGCTGCTGCTGAAAATGCCCTGTCGTATCCCTGTTCGTCCTCAAGTGGCTGCATAACGCCACCGATAGCTGTTGCTGCTGCAATACCTGAACCTGATATTGAACCAAACATTGCATTACCTGCAATATTAGTCATGGCTAAAGAGCCGGGAACCTTGCCTAACACAAGCATTGCAAGGTTAATAAGTCTTTTGGCTATACCGCCACTGCTCATAAGTAAGCCTGCCAGCATAAAGAACGGAACTGCAAGTAATGTAAAACTGTCAATACCTGTAACCATCTTCTGAGCTGATATAAATACACCAAAATGTGGTGTAAGGAACATAATTAATGTAACAAGTGATGCTGATATAATACTGAATGATACTGGAACACTGAATGCCAGTAATAAAAAGAATACTATTATCAATACTATTGCTGCCTGTATTTCCATACTGCCTCCTTCTGCATATATATGCAATTTTATCTTAGTTCTGTCTTAACGCTTTAATATGTTCTGCTATCTTAAATAATCCATAAATAACCATCAGTACTCCACACACTGGAACACATACATAGTAAATCTGCATTGGAATCTGCATAGCTGGTGATAACTGTCCTGCTGCATTAGCAGTAACCATAATTCCTCCAACAATCATAACTGAAACACTTAAAATCATAATAAATGCATCTATTGCTATCTGTGCAATTATTTCATTCTTTGGCTTAAACTTCTTAACGATAAGGTTAATAGCCAGATGGCTGTTCTTTCCATATGCATATGGAACTCCCATCATTGTAAGCCAGATGAGCATATATCTTAATAACTCCTCCGTATACTTACTTGGGTTATGTAAAAGAAATCTTGTAATTACCTGCCAGCAGCATCCAAGTACCATGCCGGCTACAAGCACCTCTAATATTACTTCAACTACTTTATTCAAATATTTCATGCTTTTCTCCTTTCTTCCTTTAATCGTCAGGTGTTATACATCAATCCGCATATTTCTGGATATCATCATATAACTTCTTGTATGCTTCACCCTTATTAAAGAAACTTTCATGTATAGGCTGTACTGCCTCGATAAATGGTGTCTTGTCAATATCCCTATATACATGGACACCCTTGCTTTCTGCCTCTTTTATAGCCTCATCCATCATTCCGTTGTAAAGGCTCTTAAAGTTATCATTTGTTTCCTCAAGTGCTGTTATAAGACTCTGTCTTTGTTTCTCTGTCATCTTATTCCATGTCTTTGTGCTTATGATAAATATATCAGGTGAGAACTGATGCTCTGTATATGTATAAGACTTTACAAGGTCTTCATGTCCATCAACTGTAAGTGCAAGCTCTGTATTCTCAGCACCATCAACAACTCCCTGCTGTAATGAAGCATATGTTTCAGAAGCTGCCATAGGAACCGGGGTTCCACCCATCTTTTCAATCATATCCATCGATGTTGAACTAGGCATTGAACGAATTTTCTTTCCGTTAAGAACTGTTGTATCTGTAACGGCAATATCATCTTTAAGATAGAAGTTTCTTGCACCGTTTGCATAATATCCAACAGCTATATATCCATCATCCACCGTGTCATTAAACAATTCCTTAACTGCTTCACTTTTTTCCATTGCATTGTAGTAATGCTCCTGATTTTTAAACAGATAAGGTATTGCAAATATTGCATATCTGTCATCGAACTGGCCTAATGTATTGGAACTTACCTTTGCCATATCAATAATTCCTGCTTTTACCATCTCTATCTCTTCTTTTTCTGTACCAAGAACTCCGCTGGCAAATATCTTAATGTTTACCTCATCACCTGACTCCTGTGCAACATAATCTGAAACCTTAGCTATTGACTCTGCTATTTCTGAACCTGCTGACTGGTTATGTGCAAGCTGGAGCACTAATTTATCAGATGAATTAATGCCTTTAACTTTTATAAATGTAACTACTACAATAATCAGGCATATTGCAACCGCTGCTATACCTATTATTTTCCTGTAAGCTTTCATGCGCTTCTCCTTTCCACTAAAAACCCTTTTTATTATCCATAATTATTTATTGAAAACCGCGCGTTTTTCGTGGCTTATTAATAAGCCGTTTCTTATCTTGTAACTGGATTATAGCACCGCAAAATAGTACATTTCTCGAACAATATTGACATAAACATTTGATTTTTTAAATATATTGCTCTATAATTTTATTAGTAATAATATTGAATGTGGGGTTTTGTATGGCTGATAATAAGATCACCTTTTTTGGAAAATGTAACGGCATAGCTGTAGAGCAGCTTATCCGTTATGGAAAGTTTAATATGAATGTAAAGCATTTTCATAATCAGTACGAACTATTCTATATTATAGAAGGTGAACGTCAGTTCTTCTTTGATAACAAAAGTTATAATGCACATGCCGGCGACCTTGCAATAATTGATACCAATCTTGTCCACACAACATGTTCAATCACGTCTGAGGATAAAGGTTATAACCGTGTTATTATGTACATTGATTATGAAAAAATGTGTGATTTTGATAAAAGATATCCCGGTCTTAATATTGTTGATTTTATTCACAAAAACTATGGTATATATCATCTTGATGAAGACCTGCGTATAGCATTTCTTAATCTGTACAGAGATATACGTCATGAGCTGACAAAGAAAACAAACGGCTATCAGTCCCGAATTGAGATAGTTACCCTATACTGGTTATATAAGCTGCTTTCCCTAAAAAAAGAGCAGCACCAGAAGCACCTAGAAATAAATAGTGCTAAGGAAAACTCGGCCTCTAATATAAGTACCTATCTTGAAAAGAATTATACAAAATCGGTTTCTCTTGATACCATCGCAGAAGACCTTTTTATGAGTAAATATTATATCTGCAGAATTTTTAAAGAGTACACCGGCTTTACCATAACTGAATATATCAACATACTGCGCATCAAGAAAGCTACACAGCTTCTTGAAAACTCTAACCAGAGCATATCCGATGTTGCAACTAAACTTGGTTTTGAGAGTGCATCTTACTTTGAGAGAACATTTAAAAAAATAATGAACGTCACGCCTCTAAAGTATCGGAAAACACACCAGTCTGTGACAATTGAACACGAAGAACTCAATACACTTGACGACTCGGATTATATAGACTAATCGTTAAAAAGGGAAGCAGCCATATCACATACACAATACGCTGCTTCCCTTTTATTTAATATATTCCTATTCTTTTATTCCTCCCCCATCTTAGCAAGCTTAGCAGCCTGGTCTGCTGCTATGCAGGCATCGATGATTTCCTGAATATCACCATTCATAATCTTATCCAGCTTATAAAGTGTAAGACCGATTCTGTGGTCTGTTACACGTCCCTGTGGGAAGTTGTAAGTTCTAATCTTCTCAGCCCTGTCACCTGTACCTATCTGGCTTCTTCTTGCATCTGCTTCTGCATCATGTGCCTTCTGTGTTTCAAGGTCATATAACTTGGCTCTTAAGAGTGCAAATGCCTTTTCCTTGTTCTGTATCTGTGACTTCTCTGTCTGTGAGTAGATAACTATACCTGTTGGATAGTGAGTAAGACGTACCGCTGAGTCAGTTGTGTTGACACACTGTCCACCATTACCTGACGCACGCATAACGTCAATACGGATATCCTTGTCATCTATCTGGATATCAACTTCCTCTGCCTCCGGCATAACTGCCACAGAAGCTGTTGAAGTCTGAATTCTTCCGTTAGATTCTGTTACTGGAATTCTCTGTACTCTGTGTACACCACTTTCGTACTTCATAACAGAGTAAGCACCCTGTCCCTTAACCATGAATTCTACTTCCTTCATACCGCCGATACCAGTTTCGTCAGCATTGACAACTTCTATCTTCCAGCCCTTAGAGTCTGCATAATGTGAGTACATACGGAAAAGCTCTGCTGCAAAAAGTGCTGCTTCCTCTCCACCTGCACCGGCTCTGATTTCAACAACGATATCTTTATCATCATTAGGGTCTTTAGGAAGAAGTAATATCTTAAGCTTCTTCTCTAACTCTTCAACTTTCTTCTTAGAATCAGCGAGCTCTTCCCTTGCCATCTCTAAAAGTTCTTCGTCACTCTCTTCACTTATCATCTGAAGACTGTCTTCTATATTCTGCTTACTTGCCTTATATTCTGTGTAAGCTTCTACTATAGGTGCAAGATTGCTCTGCTCCTTCATATACTTTCTGAACTTATCCTGATCTGTTACAATATCAGGATTACCAAGTTCTGCTGTTACGTCCTCATAACGGCGTAATGTATCTTCTAATCTGTCAAACATGCTCATAGTATTCTGACTCCATTCTATGTTTATCAATCATATCCATTAGTTACATTTACATCAGTTATCAATAATATCTTGCAATAACAACTCTGTCAAGCCCTGCAAGGTCCTTTACAACTCTAATATCATTATATCCACACGACACCAATATATCACTCACATCATGTGCCTGATTATAACCTATCTCATAGCACAGATATCCGCCATTGTTAAGATAATTCACCGCATTACGTGTAATCGCACGATAGAACTTAAGCCCGTCCTCATCGCCATCCAGTGCAAGAAGCGGGTCATGCAGCTTAACCTCATCCGAAAGCTCCCTTATATCCTTTGTAGGAATATATGGAGGATTGGATACTATAACGTCAAACTTAACCCCTGTATCCCGTAATTCTGCAAACATATTACTCTTTACAAACTCTACATATGATACACCATTAAGCTTGCTGTTATACTCAGCTACCTCTATGGCTTTATCTGATATATCAACACCGACCGCACCATACTCATACTCAGCCGTATGTCCTGCTGCCGCAAGTGATATTATTATACAGCCTGAACCTGTACACATATCAAGCACTCTGCTGCTATCCGATGTAAGCTTCATAACCTCATCGACAAGCACCTCTGTATCCTGCCTTGGTATAAGCACATGCTCATTTACCATATACTTTCTTCCATAAAAATATGTGTAACCCATTATGTGCTGAAGTGGTACATGATGCGCTCTCTTTGTAATAACTTCGAGATACCTCTTAAGCGAAACGTCATCTAACTGCTGTGTTGCATCTATAAGGTACCTTGTCCTGTCTATACCTGTTATATATAGAAGCAGTTCAAGTGCATCGTAGTCTGCATTATCTATATGTGCATTTGCTAACACTCTTGCACCATATCTTACTGCATCTCTATATGTCTGTATAACAGATATATTATTACTTATGTTATTATACTTCATCATAACTAATGTCTGTCTCTTTCTTTAAACATAGGCACATCATCGGCACTTATGTCTAAATCTTCATCCTCTGCTTCCATTTCCTCTATCTCAAAGCCTGCTTCAACTTCTTCAACTGTATAATCATCAGATATCTCTGGCTCCGCAACACTTTCCGATGTAACAGCAAATTCACCACCTGCTGCTTTTTCCTCTATGTGTACAGTTTCATATTCGTCTTCTATCTCAAAGCCCTCAGGAAGTTCATCATCATCGTCCTCTGTATCAGGACTTTCAATGTCCGATTTATTCAAACTTTCTTCATCTGACTTAACTGAGCCTTCATTACCTGCCTTTGAGTCCGCCTTAGCTTCTTCATTATTATCTAAATCTGCACCTGCTGAGTTCTTTTCTTCATCAAGACTGCCTACAGATACCTGTGTTTCAGAACTTTCTGGCTCTTTACCATCAGATGTGCTTATATCAGTATTATCATCTGGCTTTTCAGTTCCTTCTGTAGCTGTATTTACAATATCAGCCTTATTCTTTGAACCTGACTTACCTGATTTCTTTCTGGATTTGCCCGACTTCTTTCTTGATTTGCCTGACTTCTTTGGCTGCTCTTTGTCATCGGGTGTACTTCCATCAGCTTTATCATCTTTGGCATTTTCAGCCGCATTTACTTCTGCTTTTTCTTCATTATCTTTATCAGAAACAGCTTCATCCGCCTTAACTTCTGTCTTCTCAGTTTCTTCTGGAACTGCATTTACAACTTCCACATCTGCATCTGTCTTAACCTCAGAAGCTGACTTAACTGTGCTGTCTGTATTAGAAGCTGACTTCTGCTCAACGGCTCTTATAGTTTCAGCTATGGCTGTTTCGTGCGCAACCTTCTGTGCATCTATCTTTCTTGTGCTCTTTCCCTTATGCAAAAGCTCTCCATCCATGGCAAGCTTGGCTTCTGACGCAAGCATATCTGCCTCCGGATTAGGTGAGTGGGCATAGTATTCCTCTAAAAATGCTTTCCAGTCAAATACCTCTTCAACTGCTTTTATGGCAACTTCAACCATATCTTCGTCAGGCTCACGTGTAGTAAGCTTCTGAAGCCACATGCCCGGCTTACTGAGCACCATTGTAAAACCATTATCATTCTTTCCTGCCCATCTTATGAATTCATAAGATACTCCAGCGATAACTGGTACAAGAAGAAGTCTTATAACTATCTGTAATGCTGTATTATCTACTCTTATAAATATAAAGAATACAACACTTATAAACATAACTATAAAAAGAAAGCTTGTTCCACATCTTTTGTGGTATCTTGAGCTGTTCATAACATTTTCAGTTGTGAGTCTCGCACCATTTTCTATACAATTAATGCATTTATGCTCTGCCCCGTGGTACATAAATGTCCTCTTTATATCTTTCATAAGCGATATAACAAGCAGATATAATATAAATATGGCAACTCTGACAAGTCCTTCTATAAAGTTAAGAAGAGTCTTTGATGCCACATATCCCTTCACAAGTCTTGAAACGAAATATGGAAGCAGCATAAAAAGTCCGACTGCTATAAATACTGATAATATAACTGTAAATGCCATTAATACGGACTCAAACTTATCCTTAAATAATGACTTTCCTATCTCATCAGCCTTAGTCTTCTTCTGTTCTTCCGGGTCATCATAAAACGATGCTGAATAATTGATGGTTGATATTCCTGTTACAAGAGAGTCTATAAAGCTTACAACACCTCTTATGATAGGATATCCCATCCACTTATGTTTTTCTGTAAGAACCTTGCAGTCCCTTACAGTAACCTCTATGTCATTGTCAGGCTTTCTTACAGCAATAGAATACTTGTCCTTATTGCGCATCATAATCCCCTCAATGACCGCCTGACCTCCTATACCTGATGATTTCATAGTGTATACCTCCTTACCAGTTCGTTGTCAGCATAAAACAATAAGAAACACGCTTTGTGAGTTTCTTATTGTTATCGCAGCAGCTGCCAAAGTCGTATGCTGGCATTGACTTTGGCTCGTTATCCGCGTAAATAAAAAAGTTGAGGTCTTTGACAACCTCAACTTCATGCTCATAACTAGTTATTAACACCATACTTCTTGTTGAACTTATCAATACGTCCACGAGTTGATGTAGCCTTCTGCTGTCCTGTATAGAAAGGATGGCACTTTGAACAGATTTCTACGTGAATTTCTTCCTTTGTTGAACCTGTTACGAATTCATTACCACAGTTACAAACAACCTTTGCCTGATAGTATGCTGGATGTATTCCTTCTCTCATTACTTTCACCTCTTTACAATATCTTTATATGATTTATCCTTATTTCTTTTTATCATTTTGATAAACAGCTTTGTTATTGTATCATAGTGCCTTATATAATGCAAGCACTAATTTTAATTTTTTGTTTTATTTTCTGTGCAAAGGTATTCTTTTTAAGATTACTACACGAAAATATTACACTAAACTCTCTTATTCTTAATTACAGTCTGCACGAATTCTGCATTATTTCTTGTCTTTGTGAACAGGTCAAGTATGCGCTCTGCTGCCTCATCTGTCTTAAGGCTGTTAAGTCCCTTTCTCATAATATCAACTGCCTCAAGTTCTTCCTTAGTAAGAAGAAGATCTTCTCTACGTGTTCCTGACTTAGCTATATCTATCGCTGGGAATACTCTCTTTTCTGATAACTTTCTGTCAAGCACAAGTTCCATATTACCAGTTCCCTTGAACTCCTCAAATACTACGTCATCCATCTTGCTTCCTGTTTCAACAAGTGCTGTTGCAAGTATAGTAAGACTTCCGCCCTCTCTCATATTACGGGCTGCACCAAAAAATCTCTTAGGCATATGAAGCGCTGCCGGGTCAAGACCACCTGATAATGTACGCCCGCTTGCCTGTACTGTAAGGTTATAAGCTCTTGCAAGTCTTGTGATACTGTCAAGAAGTATGATAACATCCTGCTTCTGCTCTACAAGTCTCTTAGCTCTCTCAATAGTCATCTCAGATACTCTTCTGTGTCTTTCTGGAAGCTCATCAAATGTTGAGTAGATAACCTCTACATTATCACCAACTATAGACTCTCTTATATCTGTTACTTCTTCAGGACGTTCATCTATAAGAAGAATCATAAGATGCATTTCTGGATTATTCTTAGTTATTGCATTGGCAATCTGCTTAAGAAGTGTTGTCTTACCTGACTTTGGCTGTGATACAATCATACCTCTCTGTCCCTTGCCGATTGGTGAAATAAGATCTACCATTCTCATAGCAATTGTGTTGGAATTCTTCTCAAGGTGAATTCTTTCATTAGGGAATATAGGTGTAAGTGTTTCAAATGCTCTTCTTCTCTGCGCTACAACAGGACTTAATCCATTAACTGTCTCTAAGAAGTTAATGGCAGAAAACTTCTCATTCTGTGTCTTAGGACGCTTAGGTCCTCTTATTATATCACCTGTCTTTAAGTTAAACTTTCTTATAAGGGATGGTGCAACATACACATCATTTTCTCCCGGAAGGAAGTTTTCACATCTTATAAATCCATATCCTTCCTGAAGTACTTCAAGTATACCATCCGCTATCTCAGCCTCTTCACCATCCTGCTGATTCTGGCTGTACTCTGTCTGTCTGTTACTGTAATCAGTTCTGTTGTCCTGCTGTCTGTTATCATATGAAGTTCTTCCTTCATTCACTGTACCTGCCGGCTGACTATGTCTTTCATAACGTGTTGTTCTTGGTTCTCTTCTTGCTGGTCTTTCCTCACCTGCTGCATTTGCCGTCTTTATTTCCTTTTCACCAGCACTCTTAGCGCTCTCTTCCTGTACTGGAGCGACTTTATAACCATCAGCTCCCTCTGCTTCATTAGCAGCTATTATCGCATCTATAAGTTCACTCTTTCTCATAGTTGAAATGTTTTTAATATGCTTGTCCTTTGCGAATTCCTTTAATACACTCACTGAAAGTGTTTCTAACTTTTCTCTCATTCTGAGACCTCCTGTTATTCTTTAATATGTATGTAACCGTATCAATAACCAGTATATGCGTGTCAGCTGTATAAATCATATTATAACCTGCCATTATAATAACCGGGCAGCTTATATATCTATTTCAATAATGTAACTAATTCACATACAATTTCCTAATATATCCAAAACATAAATACATCCCGATACTACATTACGGATATTCATCTGTACTTATATCGTTAATTATTCTAATCATCCATGATTATAATGCCATCTGGGAAACGATACTGATATATGTATCTTAGATTTCTAATCTATTATACAATATTTTTTCCAGAAATGAAAGACTAATATTGATGATATTTTTAGCTTGTGATATTATAGGATTATTAGGACAATGTCCTTATGCCTTTTTAAGACATTCCGGAGTGATTATTTAAATAAAATGTTATTAATACCTTTTAATCATCTCCATAATTTTAATGTAATTTATTAATGAAAGGAACACATATATCATGACTAATGCAGAAAAAGCTTTACAGCTTCATGAAGAATGGAACGGAAAGTTCGAAACAACTCCTAAGATGAGTATCACTACAAGAGAAGACCTTGCGCTTGCTTATACACCAGGTGTAGCTGAACCTTGCAAGGTTATCGCTAAAGATAAGGAAGCCGCTTATAAGTACACTATCAAGTCTAACACTATAGCTGTAGTATCTGACGGAAGTGCTGTTTTAGGACTTGGCAATATCGGTGCGCATGCTGCTATGCCTGTTATGGAGGGTAAGGCTGTATTATTCAAGTCATTTGGCGGTGTCAACGCTGTGCCTATATGCCTTGATACACAGGACACTGAGGAAATCATCAAGACTGTTGTCAATATAGCTCCTGCATTTGGCGGAATTAACCTTGAGGATATATCTGCTCCTAGATGTTTTGAGATAGAATCCAGATTAAAGGAACTTCTTGATATTCCAGTATTCCATGATGACCAGCACGGTACAGCCATCGTTGTTCTTGCCGGTATCATCAACGGACTTAAGGTTACTGGAAAGACTAAGGAAGAATGTAAGGTCGTTATCAACGGTGCCGGTTCAGCCGGAGTTGCTATCACTAAGCTTCTTCTTACATATGGCTTTAAAAATGTTACTATGTGTGACAAGTCTGGCATCCTTTCTAAAGGCAGTGAAGGTCTTAACTGGATGCAGGAATCTATGATGGACGTAACTAATCTTGAAGGAAAGACAGGTTCTTTAGCTGATGCCCTTGTCGGTGCTGATGTATTTGTTGGTGTTTCAGCTCCTAATATCGTATCTGCTGATATGGTTAAGACTATGAATAAGGATGCCATCATATTTGCAATGGCTAACCCTGTTCCTGAGATTATGCCTGATGTAGCAAAGGCTGCTGGTGCAAGGGTCGTAGGAACAGGCCGTTCAGACTTTCCTAATCAGGTTAATAACGTTATCGCTTTCCCTGGTATATTCAAGGGTGCCTTAGAGGGTCGTGCAACACAGATAACCGAAGAAATGAAGCTTGCTGCTGCATTTGCAATTGCTAATCTTATTCCTGAATCAGAGCTTTCAGACACTAACATCCTTCCTGAAGCTTTCGATCCACAGGTTACAGATGTTGTTGCTAAGGCTGTTATGGACCATATCAAGTAATGCTGCCATATTATTATTCACTTAACGAATACCTGAAAAAAGAATATGGTCATAAGTTATACAAGTTAGCCCTGAACGGTGGGATGTCATGTCCTAATCGTGACGGGCTAATTGATACTAGAGGATGTATATTCTGTAGTGCCGGCGGTTCCGGTGAATTTGCAGGTGGTAAGTCAGGTCTGTCATTTTCTGTTGATGAACAGATAAGCCGTGCCAAAGAGCTTATCTCTGGCAAGTATGATGGCGGTCACTACATAGCTTATTTCCAGTCATTTACAAATACATACGCAGATGTATCTTACCTACGCAGCCTGTATATGCCTGTTATAATGAGGGATGATATTGATATTCTTTCTATAGCAACGCGCCCTGACTGCATAGATAACGATACGCTGATTCTTTTATCTGAGCTTAACCATATAAAGCCTGTCTGGGTGGAGTTAGGACTCCAGACTATACATGAGGATACCGCCAGCCACATAAGACGCGGCTATTCTCTTGACACATTTGATACATGTGTAAGCAGACTAATCAGCATAGGAATACGCCCTATTGTTCATATGATAGTAGGACTTCCTGGGGAAAGTACGTCTGATATATTAGAAACAGCAGATTATATCGCACATTGTGGTGCATCGGGAATCAAAATACAGCTTCTGCACATTTTAAAGGGAACAGACCTATATACCGATTATATTAATGGTGCTTTTAAGGCACTTGAACTAGATGAATACACACGCATCGCAGGACAGATAATATCACTTCTTCCTAAAGATATGGTTGTTCACCGTATCACAGGAGATGGACCTAAGTCCTTACTTGAAGCTCCTATGTGGAGTGCCAACAAGAAGCTGGTTTTAAACACAATGAACCAGTACTTTAAAGATAATAATATCTACCAAGGACGGAATTATATATGAATACAGATTCGACAACTCTATACAAGCTGATGATTTTATATATGTTAAGTAAAGTGAATTTTCCACTTTCTAACGTACAGATATCTACATTTATGCTTGATAATGAATATACTAATTACTTTACATTTCAGGAAACTATCAACTCTCTTGTTGAGGATTCCTTCATACATCAGATGAATTATGAAAACAGCACTCAGTATAAGCTTACGCAGGAGGGTGAGGATACAGTTGCGTTCTTCTACACCAAGATATCTCCGACAATAAGGGATGAAATCGACAGCTATCTTGCAAAAAACAAGTATGAACTTAAGTCTGAGGTTGGTACGACTTCTGATTACTACCGCACCACAAACGGAACTTATGTTGCACATCTTATGGTAAAGGAAGGCAACAGCAACCTTATAGAATTAAGCCTTGATGTACCTTTAGAGGAGCAGGCCAAGGAAATGTGCAGCAAGTGGAAGGACTCAAGTCAGGATATCTACGAGTTCATAATGCAAAGCCTGATGTAACTTAACGGACGGTAACATCATTACAGAACTGGGGGTCTGATTATATGAACAACTCTGTTAAAAAGTTACTTTTTCTCAGCTTACATGATATATGTTACAACTCAACGGGTTATTTTGAAAAAAGAATATCTGACGAGCTGGCAGCGTGTGGAATAGAGATCACTCATCTAAAGCTGCCAAAGGCTTCTGATATGGCATATGCTATACTGAAGCCTTATTTTGATGCTGATTATGATGCAGTTATGGATATCAACTCAAGAATACCTGTTATGAAGTACAATGATGAATATATACTAGGTCACTTCCACATACCTGTATGGCATTATATTCTTGACCATCCCCTCTATCACTACGAAGCTCTCAGTGCAAAGCTTTATGACTATCGTATCATATGCCTTGATATTCTTCACAAAGAGCTTATAACGGAAAGCTTCCCGGATATAAAGGCAGCTTACACTATTCCGCTTGCCGCTGACAGTTATACGGATACCTACATACAATATGACAATGTATCCTTAGATAACATATCAGATTATTTTAATCGTCCTGATAATCTGATATTTACTGGTACCTATACTGACCCAATTAAGACTTCTCTGTTATACAGCACACAAAATGCTATTGATAACCACCCCCTCTTTACTAATCTTCTTGAAATAGCAGAGCTTTCACAGGAGGAAGTCGTAAGACTTCTTATGGAAAATCATATCATTGATGAAGTCATAAGTCCTATAGAATATCTGTATAATAATTTTCTTATAGATGTATATTTACAGGCAGTCATACGTGAGGAAATAATAACACAGATAATTAAAAATCGCATTGATATAACTATATATGGCCACGGCTGGGATACATTTGCTGACAAATGCGACATACTCGCACCAGATATAACAAAGTATCTTCATATAAGGCCAGAAGTCAATTATGATAAGCTACCACATTTATATTCATCTGCCAGAATGTCAGTCAACCAGATGCCTTGGTTTAAGTACGGCATGCACGACCGAATACCTCTTTCTCTTATGAATAAATGTATATGCTTATCAGATAACAGTCTTTATCTTTCCGAAACCCTTAAAATCGATAAAGGCTATGGAATACACACATATTCGCTTGAAGCTCTTGATGAGCTTCCTGATATTATAAATGATATTTCACATAAGATACAGCAAAAAAACGAAGCTGTAATAAATGAATTATCCGCAGGATACAACTTTGCCACTCATAACTTTACGTGGAAAGCATGGGTTAAAACGTGGCTTGGCATATAAAAAAACATCACTTAATATACGATTGGTATCATATATCAAGTGATGTTTCCGGCTTCGCCTGTAATCAATCAGTATGATTACGACTTCAAAGCAATCCTATTACAGCAGCTTAGTTGCCCTGTGACATCTGCTCTTCCTGTCTTTTAATCATCTTCTTAACCATATTACCACCTACAGAACCAGCCTCAGCGGAAGTAAGATCACCATTGTAGCCTTCCTTTAAGTTAACACCGATCTCTGATGCTACTTCCATCTTGAATCTGTCGAGTGCATCCTGTGCATTCTTTTTAGTCTTTGATGAAGTTGAACTTGAATTAGCCATAATAAACCTCCGTCCTTACGCCTTGTGGCGTATAAATGTTATTGAATAAGCTTTATTGCTTATCCTGGTATTATTATGTGTAATCCTTTTTATATTATTATGGTAAGTTATGGAAGGTATCTTTCAAATATTTTAAAACCATCAAATATAACATACCACCTGTTTCCTGCTGCAGCCATAACAGTTATATATTCCTTACCATCTTTTTCGGCATAATTCACAAGACAGTTGTGTGCCTGGTCAGTATATCCGGTCTTTCCAGCCTTTATGCTTACGCCCTCAACCTCATTGCCATACATTCTTGAAAACATAGTACTTGTAAGCTGTATTCCCTGTGGATGCTGTGGTGTCGCCGCTGTTGTATACTGATACGTGCCAAGTACCTTTGCACACAGCTCATTACTCATGGCATACTTCATAATAAGAGCCATCTCTGCCGGTGTTGTGTACTGATTTTCATCATGAAGTCCTGACGGATTGCAGAAATGTGTATTCTTTAATCCAAGCTCTTCACATTTTTTATTCATAAGTTCAACAAATGCTTCCTCTGTTCCGGCAGTAATCTTCGCTATTGCACCTGCTGCATCTGCTCCTGAAGGAAGAATAAGTCCGTAAAGAAGGTCATTTGCCGCTACCTCCTCATCAACGCTGAAACCTGCCACTGATGCCTGCTGAACATAAAGATTATTAAGTTCATCAAAACCAAACTTATATGTCTTATTCATATCATCTATATTCTCAACAGCAACTATAAGTGACATAACCTTTGTCATTGATGCCGGATATATTCTTGTATTAATCTGTCTTCCAGCTATGAACTCATTATTAGTTACATCAAGTAATGCAACATATGGAGACTGTATATCTGTATCTGCCATCTCCTTATAATTCACAGACTTTAGCGCATATTGGAATACAGGTTTCTCCTGCACAACTGTTATAACATCATCATATGTTCCCGTATCCGCTGATACAGCATTCTGCTTTAATTCCCTGCGTGACTGGATATCAGGTATTATGTGCTTTGCAAACTGTACAACTAATAATGTAAGTACAACAAGCACAATTCCACGCAATATATTTCTTTTAATAAGGCGTATCCTTGCCTTTCTTTTTCTTCTTAAACGGGCAGCCTTTCTTCTCCTTGCCTCGTTTGCCCTGACTGCCTCATCATAATCATAATACTCACTCATTATATATACTCCCAGATGAATGTCTCTTATAATCCTATATTATGATACCAGGGGCAAAATACTCTGCACCTGACTTATGCATATGGATTACTTCATTAATTTACAATTCACATAATCCTAAACATATCATATTTCTTAATAAAATAAATATATACAATCGTATTCCTACAGACTGACATACTGTGTGCTGTGTGCAAGTCGGTCAGCCATCTGCTCACCTGCTATTATTCTTACAAGCTCAAGTCCTAAATCTATAGATGTTCCCATACCTCTTGAAGTTGTTATATTGTCATCTGTTACAACTCTGACATCTGAAGGCACAAGCTTTGCACCCTCTAACATATCCTCAAAGCCCGGAAAACATGTTGCATTTTTCCCATTAAGCAAGCCAAGCTTTCCTAAAACACTAGGTGCTGCACATATAGATGCAAGCTTTCCACCATCATTATTATGACTTACAAGCATATCCATAAGTCTATCGCATTTATAATATGACTTATGTCCCGGTCCGCCTGGAAGGAATAATACATCCTCCTTATCACAGCTTACATTTTCTATCAGCTCATCTGCCTCAACTTTAATATTCTGTGCACTTTCTACTAACTTATTACCTGTAATAGAAACTGTCTTTACATCTATGTCTGCTCTTCTTAATATATCTATAACTGCAAGTGCTTCCACTGTTTCAAAACCCTCTGTAAGAAATGCTAATACTTTCATAATATCTATTCTTCCTTTTCTTAAATGTGCTTTTGATTTATATCATACCACGTTTTTATATAATAAACCATATACAATGATAATATTTATTATTTATTGGCGTTATTATTTATTACCTGCATTCAAAAAATAAATATACAACTATATATAAATAATTTTAAAATACTATATAATTTTGTCCGTATTACAAAAATATATTTTATAAATTATTATTTTGCTTATATCATTTTAATAAAATGCCATAGTGTATTATAAAAACAGATATTTTACATTTTATAATCATATATAACCTGACAGGTATAAATATAACATTTATATAACGATTTAACATTTTTCAAATTATGTCTTGTAGTTTTTAATACTATGTGTTAACATATACAAAGAAATTACACAGAGTTGGAGGCATATATGTTTAAGCTTATAAGTGATACATCATGTGACTGGGTAAAGGATTATGCAGATGAACATGATGTTACATTAGTTCCATTATATACAACATTTGACGGACAGACTTATTATAAAGAGCAGTTCGAGATTAGTTACGATGAATTCTATAGAAAGATGACAGATGAGAACGCATTTCCTAAGTCTTCTCTTCCTTCTATACAGGATTATGTTGATGCATTTATGCCATCAGTTGAAGCTGGTGTGCCTATTATATGCTGCTGTATATCAACATTTTTCTCAGGTTCATATAACTCAGCATGTTCTGCAAGAGATATGATTCTTGAAGACCATCCTGATGCTAAGATTAGTGTTATCAATTCTTTACAGAATTCGGCATCTATGTCCCTTTTTGTATATGAAGCTATGTGTATGAGAGATGCTGGATATTCTTATGAAGAAGCCGTTAAGAAGCTTGAAGCATTAAGACCATACGGAAGAATTATCTTCACAACAGAGTCACTTGACTACCTTACTAAGGGTGGACGTCTTGTAAAGACTGCTGCTATGATTACAAGTAAGTTAAGCTTACGTCCTATCATTATTATGAAAGGCGGCGAGATTGGTGTTGGTGGTTTCTTCAGAACAAGAAAAAAAGCCAAGGCTAAGGTTATTGAGCTTATATGTAAGCACTTTGAAGAAGCTGATACAGATATCAACGATTATGACGTCACTGTTGGATACTGCACTAATCCGGAGGAAGCTGAGGAATTCCGTGCTGAGGTTGAAGCAGCTATCAAAACTAAGTTACTTGAGTCAGGCGTTGAATTCAAGACCCGTATCGGTGTTGTAACAGCCTGCCATACAGGTCCTACAGCTCTTGGGGTTGCACTTATGCCTAAGTTTGACCATATCTAACTATGAGTAAGCAAGTGCTTATAAATGTATTAAATATTTTAGATTAATAAATAAAAAAGTCAGTGGCTCAATTATTATTATAATAAATTAAGCCACTGATTTTTTATGTTCTAAGCCCTAATCAATATAAATTTCATTGACATCCGTAGGAAATACAAAGTGATATGCACCTATATAATTAACTGGCAGCAAGCCAATCCCTGCACTTCACAAAGCGTCAAAAGGCTGCACCCTAACGGCCACTAACCGTTAGAGCACAGCCCTGTATACACTGATATTCTTAATTATTATAACGCCTTAATTCTCTCAAGTGCCTTTACTGTATTCTCATATGAGCCGAAAGCTGTCAGTCTGAAGTAACCTTCACCGCTTGGTCCAAATCCTGAACCTGGTGTACCTACTACATTAGCCTTCTCTAAAAGATAATCAAAGAATTCCCATGATGTCATCTTATCAGGAGTCTTTAACCAGATATATGGTGCATTGACACCACCTGATACTGTATAACCTGCTGACTTTAAGCCCTCAAGGATAGTCTTTGCATTATTCATATAATATGCAATCTGTTCTCCTGTCTGCTTCTGTCCTTCTTCTGTGTATACAGCCTCACCAGCTCTCTGGATGATATATGGTGCACCGTTAAACTTAGTACCATGTCTTCTAGCCCAGAGGCTGTGAAGCATAACATCACCACACTTAAGGTCTTTAGGAATAACTGTGAAACCAAGTCTTGTACCTGTGAAGCCTGCATTCTTAGAGAATGAACGAAGCTCGATAGCACATGTTCTTGCGCCTTCGCACTCATATATAGTATGAGGTACATTTTCTTCTGATATATAAGCTTCATAAGCTGCATCATATATAATAACTGCGCCAACCTTATTAGCATAGTCAACCCATCTCTGAAGCTCATCCTTTGTTATAGTTGAACCTGTAGGATTGTTAGGGAAGCAGAGATAAATAATATCTGGTGTTTCCTTTGGAAGTTCTGGTGCAAAGTTAGTTTCTGCTGTACAAGGCATATAGATAACATTGCTCCACTTCTGCTGTTCTGGAATATAATCGCCTGTTCTTCCTGCCATGGCATTAGTATCTACATATACTGGGTATACAGGGTCACAAACAGCAATCTTATTATCAACTGAGAAGATGTCACCGATATTACCTGAATCAGACTTAGCTCCATCACTTACGAATATTTCATCAGCAGATATATCTGCACCTCTCTTCTTATAGTCATGCTCTACGATAGCATTTCTTAAGAACTCATAACCAAGGTCTGGTGCATATCCATGGAATGTTTCTGCTTTGCCCATCTCATCAACTGCGTTATGTAATGAGTCAATAACGACTGGTGCAAGTGGAAGTGTAACATCTCCGATACCAAGACGGATAATTTCCTTGTCTGGATTAGCTGCGCTGTATGCACTAACCTTCTTTGCTATAGTCGAAAACAGATAACTTCCTGGAAGCTTTAAATAATTCTCATTAATCTTAAACATTCTTCTCTCTCCTTATCCAAGTAACTTTTGATATTTGATGTATCGGTATTGCTACATTACTTTGCAATCCACTCAATCCTTACATCATATTATATCCACATAGATATCGTATGTAAAATATCCGTTGCTATTATACAACACAGTTTACATAACAACAATAAAAACAAGCACAAACCTAACAATAATAACTATTATTGTCAGGTTTGCGCTATGTCCCAAGGTAAAATCTTAATAATCTTTCATATTCTTCATTAATTGCAAGTACTAAGTCATTATCTCCATTCATATTATCAGGATGATATATCTTTAACAAAGCCCTGTATCTTTTCTTGACTGACTCTGTATCATCGACACCCCTGAAAAATATCTTGACATTTTCAGCATTGGACATACTTCTTCTGGCTTCGCGGTATACCTTGTCACGATACATAAGCTTTTCCCTGTTAAACTTCTCTTTATCAAGCGTAAGCTGCCTTGTCTCCCTTTCAAGTATTTCCCACTTCTGGTCAAACAGCACGCTCTGGCTTTCAAGCTGCTTTTTCATCAGCTCATTTTTCCTCTGCTGGCTGTGTAACATACCCTTCTGTATATCTATAAGTTCTCTGTCTGCTTCTAATTCCTGCTTAAGCTCATTCAGTCTGACATTTTCTTTGAAAAGATACTTTTTCTGTTGCTTTTCATCAAGCATTCCAAACTTTTTTTCATCCATATATAATCCTCTCTTCTAAACACATGCTACTTTGCACTGTGAAACCAGAATACTTTGACCGGCTCACACCCCTCTTTAGTGCGTATAGTATGTGCAACACCTGCAAGTGCAACAAATGAATCGCCCTTTTTTATAGGAAATACCAAATCATCAAGCTTTGCATATCCTTCACCCTCTAATACATAAAAGCCTTCCTGGTCGTTATGGACTCCCGGCTTATCAGAGAATTCTGTCGATGCATATATAGTTGTTCCAGAAGCACAGCCGTTGGTACAGCCATTCTTTTCTGTAAGAAATCTGTGTGTTCTGCTGTCAGCACCCTGCGTTTCTATAACCTCTTCCATCGTTATATATGGTTTCATATGAAAACCTCCATTCTTATCAATTAATCGCGTAAATGCACTAAAATAAACAAAGAGGGAGCAATACATAGTACCTCTCCCCCCTGATAAACATAAATATCTGTATTACTTATTATTCTTCTTATAAGCTAACATTTCTGTGTAAGCAAGTAAGAAAGGACCAACACCCTTCGCATCATCTTCAACGATAGGCTCTGACATATAATAATCATATGTTCCTGATCTTTCATTCTTACCACCAAAACCTGCAACAAGACAGATACCACCAAGTGACATCTTACCATCATCAGTCTTTAAGTATTTAGCACATATACCATCAATAGCCTTTTCAGCATACTCTCTATAGCTTTCTGGAAGATATCCTAATCTTACACCCTTAAGAAGTGAATATGCCATAATAGAACTTCCACTTGTTTCAAGATAGTTATTCTTCATACCACCATAGTTAACTACCTGATACCACATACCACTCTCGTCCTGGTACTTAAGCATAGAATTAATAAGATCTACAAAAGCATCTTCAAGCATCTTACATTCTGCATCATACTTGTGGTCAGAATTATCAATCTTATCAAGTGTATCAAGAAGAGCCATGGCAAACCAGCCACTTGCCCTTAACCAGCACTGCTGTGATAAACCTGTTACTTTATCACACCAGAATGCTTCCCTGCTTACATCTATAGCATGATAATATAATCCGTTAAGTGGATTCTTCATGTTTTCAATAACATACTTAAACTGTGCAAATATATCAGGATAATTCTTTCTGTTATTAAACTTAGTCTCATATTCAAGATAAAATGGCTGTCCCATATACAGACCATCAAGCCATACCTGGTTAGGATATATATCCTTATGCCAGAAAGATCTTGCCTCGTTATTACATCTTGGCATAATTTCTATCTGTGAGTATACAAGATCAATAGCTTTTCTATACTTTTCTTTTCCTGTAAGATCATACAGCTCAAATAATGTCTTTCCTGCATTGACGTTATCAATATTCTTCTCACCAACACTATATCCTTCTATAGTTCCATCCTCATGAACTCTGTAATCGATAAAGTCATCTGCAAACTTAAGATACTTCTCATCCTTTGTTACATCATACATCTGAAGCACTGCTTTTATCATAACACCATCAATATAATTCCAGTTAGACTTAACACCACCATCTCTTATCTTTTCTATGTTCCACATAGGTGCATCAGGTGTGCTTTTCTCAAGCAACTCATCAATGTATTTTACAATAATATCCATTATCCTTCTCCTTATACATTCTTAATTTAAATTTAATTATACCAACATTTTACAAATTCCACAACATTTTTTGTTATAAAATACCAATTAACTACAGTTTTATTATGATGTCATGGTAAATATTTGTTGTATACCCGAATTATATATCATATATTGTGTCGAAACCTGTCTAAACATCTGTCATATAATTTCAATTCTTCCCTGCTATCTGTGAAACTATTCCTGTAACTGTGTTAAGCGCTTTTTCCTCTGTACTTTCTGTGTATTGAATGCTTATATTCATACCTGCTTCGTATCTTATAATGTCAACATACTTTGAAACATCTGCATCATATATACTACTGCTGCCTTCAAGCATAAAGTACATATGTGAATTGCCGTCAACAACCACTGGCATTATCTTTGTTATTACTCCCTGAATATTCTTTGTATCCACAATCTCTGTCTGCGTTTCGTCCACAATTCCGTTATCCTTAAGAAGCTGGATATAGTTGGACTCGCACTGAAGCACCGAGTCACCTATGGCTACATTCTGGTATTTCTCTATATTTAACATTGCATAACTTTTCACAAGACCTGCGCCATCCTTTAATGCCATAAAATATGTCGGCTGGCTGCTCACATTTATAATAAGAGGAAATGTTGCAGTATAGCCAAGATTCTGCACACGTCCCTTCGCTGAGTCCATAGCCGAATATTCCTCTGCGCCTGACACCTCATAATATCTTGTTTCCATGGTACGCTGGTTCATAAGCACGAAACCGACATTGGAATTATCCTGTCCCACCGATGTAATACCTGTATACACCCACACATCATCCTCAAGTGCGATATAATTGTATCCATCAGTTGTCTTAAGGCAGTCCTTCTGACTTAAAACACTGTTTATAAATCCATGCTTAAGACTTCCGTTATAGTCATAAAGGTCTATAAGCAGCTCTGCTGAATACACCTTATCAACCCATGTTGGAACATCTTTTACGTCATAATCTGTCATCTCACCTGTTATAGCATTGCACAGTACAACTCTTCCTACTGTCTGTCCTCCGAAAAGTCCTATATTATACTTCTTTACAGGGCATACCCAGTAAGGAGTTCCATTGTCGTCTATTTCAAAATTAATATCGTCAAATATATATGTTGGATATGCAAATCTTAAGTGTCTGTAAATGTATCTTGAAAAATGGTCCGACTCTGAATACTTTATGCCTTCGCTAAGACGTACACACTCAGCCTCCTGCGTTGTCATATCTATTCTTATATAGGCAGGAATACCATTGCGGTGATTAGTAAACCACTTTATAAGATTGCCATATCTTAAAGGTGTAACTCTTACCGGCTTTTCCTTGTAATTAATCTGTGAATACATATCATCCACTTCGTACTGTGAAACCATATCGACCATAGTTCCCATAACTCTTGTTCCTATGATTGAGGCAGAGTCTTTGTCAAGAAGTGGGATTTTATCATATGACACTTCTTTTATGTCGTCTGTGAAGTTTCTTGTTTCTACTGTAAGTAACTTCTGATACTTTGAAGCATTAATTATTGGTGATGAAAGTATGTTACCAACAAAGTATATAACCACTAAGAGTATTGTAACACCACCCACAAGCTTAAATATCAATGCACCTGAACGTGTCTTAAAGTCAAATATATAATCCTTTGCAGCCATTTTATTAACAAACTGCCTTCCCTCTTTTGACTTATCGTGGTTCATAATCCACACTGCCATGGTTGCTATAATCATAATAAATATTATAAATTTCCAGAAACCCAGTGAATGTATATTGATAGCCGGAAGCTGTATATAATAATAAACTGCCGCTATCACCGCAACCGCAACACAAGCGATGAGCTTTAAAATACCTAATCCTTTTTTCATAAAAACTCCTTTTTTGCTTTTCATTATAACATACATTATGTTTTATTCATACTTGTATACAATGATTTTGGAGTCAAAAGCCCCCAACTATGACACCAGGTTCAAATTGACCTTTTGGCACGGACATCATATAATTATAAGCGGGTATCTATATTGATATACATATTATAATCTATAAAAAGGAATTACTATATGAAAACAGGAATTGTATTTGAAGGTGGAGCATTCAGGACTATTTTCTCCTGCGGCGTTATGGATGCTCTTGTTGAAAATGATATTATGCCGGATTATATGATAGGTGTGTCGGCTGGCGCAGCTTACGGTGTGTCTATGGCTTCAAGGCAGCCCGGACGTAATCTGGACGTTCTTATAAAATACCGCAACGACAAGCGCTATCTTAGCGTTGGCAATATGCTTGACAAGGAGAATAAAGCTATATATGGACTTGAATTCTCCTACGAAACCATACCTAATGAACTTAATCTTTTTGATTATGATGCATTTAAGGCTTATAAAGGCGACTTCTACTGCGTTGTGACCAATCTTCTTACATGTGAAGCTGAATATATGAAGTACACGGGCGAAGACCGCACAAACACTGTGCTTAAGGCAACTTGTGCCCTCCCTATGCTCTTTCCGCCTATCATCATAAACGACACTCCTTATATGGATGGCGGACTTACTGACTCTATTCCATTTATGAGAGCATTGGAAGACGGCTGTGACAGAGTTCTCGTTGTACTCACTCGTGAAGCTGGCTACACAAAGACAACTTCTACCTCAACAAAGGCTATCGCCCGTTATTATGAAAAGGAATATCCTAAGCTTTCAGAGGTTATGCTTTCACGCGCCGAAAGATACAATGAGTGTCTTAAACAACTGAAAGAATATGAAGACAGCGGAAAAGTTATGGTAATCCGTCCTGCTGTGAGCAAAGGCTTCTCAAGACTTGAAAAGGATAAAAATAAGATACTATCTATGTATAACGATGGTTATAATCAGGGGTATACACTTACTGGGGATATAAAGAAATTTTTCAATTATAGCAACAGCTAATAATTACCATAAACAAAATCTTTAACTATCCCAACAGCTTCTCTTACCATATAATTCACAAAAAGTACTTCATCGCTTGGGCTTGCTATACCACATACATTGGTAAGCCCTTTGCCCCTTGCAAGCAGCTTTGCGCGGAATATATGAAAGTTGTTAGTGACTATTCCAATACTTGCATTATAATTGTCTATGTATTGTATTGAATATTTCATATTTTCGTTGGTGTCTGTGGACTTGTCCTCCATAATTATGCGCTTGGCAGCTATATTTTTATCACACAGATACTCATACATTGCAAGCGCTTCTGTCTTACTTTCACCTTTTCCCTGACCCCCTGATACTATTATTTTAGTATCAGGATTATTTATTGCATAATCATAAGCTGCATCAAGACGTTTCTTTAAGGACTTTGTTATGCGTTCTCCCCTTATCTGGCAGCCCAGAACTATTATATAATCGCAATTATCCCGCGGCTTCTGTTTCATACTGAATATAATACAGCCTTCAAGAGTTATAAATAGCAGTACACCTGCACTTATGATTATTCCTGCCACATACTTTACAGCCTTTGGCAATATATATATCTGCTTTGCTTCAAGAAGCCCAAATGTATATAACACCATAAAAAATGCTGTGCCGGCAAGCCATATCCATATAAATGACGAACCCATTCCTGCATATGCTGCACATCTTATATAATACGCAAGGCATACTGCCGCCAGTATAATACACACTATTCTCATATTCTTTCCCATATCTGCTTTCCCTTATTTTATACACATGCACTTAGTCTTTTATCTCTAAAATTAACAGACGTGCGAAGCCATCACAGCTATTAATAAATACCTATACTTTTAATTCGTTATCTTTATAATTAACAAATGCGAGCACATCTATCTCAGTTATTAAAGACCATCTCTTAATCTGTCATCTCTAAAGTCCACACCGGATATCCTATTGTGCCTGAATAACTGTATCCGCAACCCATTTTCTTAACCTTAGGATTAAGAAGAAGCTCTCTGTGTCCCTTGTCCGACTCTTCCCACGCTTTAACAACCTGTTCAGATGTCCTCTGTCCGCCAGCAAGATTCTCACCTCTGAAATCTGCTATGCAGCTATAATAATCGAGCGCAGTAAATGCATTTCTTCCATCTGGTCTTGTATGATTAAAATATGCCGCATAATCTATCTCAACCGCACGCATACAGGCAGCCCTGCAAAGATTCTTATCAAGAACCACAGGTTCTATTCCATTATCCTGTCTGAATTCATTAATAATAATAAGCAGCTCGCTAAACAGTCCTCTATAACTTTCTGCATTACTCTCAGCTTCCACCATTAATGTATCATCTGTAGCGCAATATGTTGAACGGTCAATAACTGTCTTATTATTCTTAGCTACCTCTTTCCTGCTTTCATCACTATATATCTCATAGGTATATTCGGTTATATTTTTTCTGGTAGCACCATACTTGATAACCTCTGATGAATTCACGACCCTTTTAACATCCGTTCCAACTATATATGGCTTTGTTGCCGCTTCTTTCGTTACAGAAGTTTCTTTAGCTTTATTTTCCTCAAAATGCGTTGTTTCACTTACATCAGCATTATTATTACTGTCGCTATCATATTTTACAGAAGTACTGCTATTGTTATCGTCAAATGCTTCTTCATCTGACCCATTATCCACTGCCATAACATCATCCGATATAATAACATTTTCATAATTATCCAAAGGCTCTTTAACTTCCTTTGTTTCAGACTGCTGCATACTTATTGTTCCTACATTTACGATGTCAGTAGTCCCCTTATCTGCACCATTACAGCCCGTCATCATAACTGATAACATAACAGCCATTGCCGACGTCACACATTTATTCCTGTACTTACTCATAATACCCCCAGTTCCCCATCTGTATATCAATATTAATCTATAAGTTACTTATGTATTAGTTTACCATACATCTTTATAAATTAAAACTCACAAAACAAAATATATTCATTGTATTTGTTACTATTTATATCTAATTCTCAACAATAACGTATATTCAAGAAATCTTTATTATGCGTTAATCAGGACAAGTTATTATATTGAAAATGGGCATATTAAATATTATAATGGGACATATCATATAATTGAGGAATAAACCTGCTCAATTATATTACATACAGATATGATTTTATACAGGAGGATATTATATATGTTTAAGTATAATAAGGACGTTATTCCAACAGACTGCGAACCGGGAGTTACAAGAAAAATTCTATGTTATTCAGATGAACTTATGATGTGTGAAATTAATTTTAAGAAAGGTTCTAAGGGAAACTTTCATAAGCACGAACATCTTCAGATAACATACATTGCCAAGGGCAGCTTTGAGTTTACTATCGGCGGCGAAACTAAGATTGTTAATCAGGGGGACAGTGTGTATATGCCTTCCAATGTAGAACACGGTGTTACTGCTCTTGAAGACGGCATATTAGTTGATGTGTTTAATCCTATGCGACAGGATTTTCTTAAATAATCAATTAATGATTAGGCGGCTGTTTTTAATCATTATATAGTTATATATCATAAAATAAAAGAACCTAAAAAAGAGCTTTGTTATGTCTATAATAACATCTTAATCAGATTTTATATCACTCTGTCTGATTAGAGCTGTATGGTTTAAGCCACTTATAAACATATCAAGGCTCTTTTTATTTTATTCTTTATCTACTGTGTCTATTCCAAGAAATGCATCGGCTCCGATGCTCTTAACACTCTTTGGAACTCTTATCGTATCAAGTCCGCTGTCTGCAAATGCTCCATAACCTATACTTTCAAGTCCGTCCGGCAGATTAATCTCTGTAAGATTCGTACAACCTGCGAATGCGTTCGTACCTATATTTTTAACAGAAGAAGGAAGGGTTACGCTCTTAATTGTCGTGTTATTATAAAATACACCTGACGCAATCGTCACAACCCCGTCTTTTACGACATAATCCTCAACATCATCCTCTGCCTGATATAGTATGTTATTTATAATTATATCAGAGGATGAAGCAAACTGTTTCTCAACCCACGCTGTTTCAGTAAATGCATGTGAACCTATATCGGTAACAGTCTGTGGTATGCTTATATTTTCAAGATTGTAGCATGATAAAAATGCACTTGAGCCTATATACTCAATGCCATCTGCTATGTCAATGCTCTTTATAATAACATCATCTTTGAATGCACTGTCACCTATGGCTGAAACCTTTTTACCATCAAGCTCTGCTGGAACACTAAGTTCATACTCTGACTTTCCCTTATCTGTAAGCTCTGTTATCGTCAGTGTACCGTCTGTATTCTCAGTGTACTTATACAGGGCAATCTCCTGATATTTTTTCTTGCATCCCTGCATTATAACTGACATTGAAAGCATTGTTATCAATGCCGCTATAACACCTATCCGTCTTACTTTTTTCATAAATAACCATGCCTTTCCGAAATATGCACATTATTGCAGGAAACTGCTTCTTCAAATAATAATCTGCTCATTTATTATCTTAATCCTGTACCTTTGACCACATGTAGCAGAATGCCTGCGTTCTTGCTGCAAATCTGTTATTCTTAAGAAGTTCTCTTACTTCCGCCTTAGTATACCATGCTGCAGATATTTCCTCTACTGTTGATGTGCTTTTTGCAAATGTTCCAGAAGCTTTCCCTATTACAACCTGATTAGTTTCATTGGAAAAGCCTATGGCACTATAACTGTCATATAAAGTATCCTCAATGGAAATAAGATCAAGTCCGGTTTCTTCCTTTAACTCTCTTGCCGCTGCTACCTGCACTGTTTCACCTGCATCAATAAGTCCTGCCGGAAAGTTATATACATAATCCCCGACTGCCATTCTGTACTCCTTATTGATAAGAATTCTCTCATCTGACTCATCTGTGACAACTATAACAACACCATCAGGAGCTTCATTACGAAGCTCACCTATAGATGTTATATCCTTGTTACGGCTTATCATTTCATATACTTTGGTCTTATTATCTTCTGTTGTGTAAGTAACATCATAACGGCTTATAAATCTGCCATCATTAATCTTTTTTATTCCTTCATACTTCATATATAATACCCATTTCTGCGCACATTTTCACCAAAACGCATCAGTGTCATGTGCGCACACACGTCCGCGTTTAAATGTATATTATGCCCTGTGCATAATGACAGTTCATTAATTATATTTTCAAACCCAGCCTGTGAAGCATACTATTATGCTCTGTGCATAGAGAAACCGTCAGTTTCGTAGTTCTTGATATTTTCATATACTCCACGCGCATCAGCCTCTGCTAAGAGCTTATCTCTGTCCTTTGCAACAAGTGCTTCATTCTTGTTTGAATGATGATGACTAGGACCTCCGACACAACCGCCCTCACATGCCATACCTTCAACAAAGTCTGCCTGAAGCCTTCCCATTTTAAGAAGTGTAAGTGCTTTCTTACACTCTATTCCACCAGAACATTTTTCAATAGTAAACTTAGATGGGTCTTCTCCTAATTCCTTCATACATTCGATAACTGCTGCTGTTACTCCGCCGCCATTACCAAATCTCTTACCGTATACACTTGCCTGCTGGTTTGCATTGGCTTCTGGCTCTATCTTAACACCCTTTGCCCTGAGCATTGCCCTGAACTCACCTACTGTAAGAACATAATCTGCATTTCCTTCTATAGAAGTATCTCTTCTCTCATCCTTCTTTGCAATACATGGTCCAACAAATACTGTAACAATATCTGGTTCCTTAGCTTTTAGCATTCTTGAAACAGCGCACATAGGAGATACTGTTGTTGAAATGTTATCTACAAGTTCTGGATAATGCTTCTTTATCATATTGACAAATGCTGGACAGCATGATGTAGTCATCTTTTTTCCCTCTGCATTAGCTTCAAGCCACTCCTTAGCCTCTGCGCCTGCTGTAAGGTCGCCGCCAATGGCTACTTCATACATATCATCAAAACCAATCTTCTTACATGCTGTTCTTATACTATCCATAGTAATATCAGCACCAAATGAGCCTTCAATAGCCGGTGCTACCATGGCAACAACTTTCTTACCAGCCCTCATATCCTTAATGACATCAACTATATCTGTCTTTGAGCCGATAGCACCGAATGGACAGGCGTGTATACACTGACCACACTTAATACATTTGCTGTCATCTATCTCACAAATTCCATTCTCGTCCATAGTTATGGCACCAACCGGACATATCTTCTTACATGGTCTTATAAGGTCAGCTATGGCATTATATGGACAGGCCTTAGCGCACTGACCACACTCCTTACACTTATCAGGGTCGATATAAGCTCTGTCACGTCCCATTGACACAGCTCCGAACTTACATGCCTGCTGACAGGCTTTAGCCATACATTTTCTACAGTTATCAGTTACTATGTAATGTGAAAGTGGACAATCGGCACATGCCGCTTCAATTACCTGTACAACATTATCTTTACCTGTCTTAGGCGTTTCTGATGGACACTTTCCCTCTGCAAGTCTTATTCTCTGTCTTACTACTTCTCTTTCCTTATATACACAGCATCTGTACTTAGCCTGTGGTCCCGGAAGAAGTTCATAAGGAAGGGCTTCCTTCTTCTCCTCAAGCTTTCCCTCAAATGCAAGCTTTGCAACCTGATATAATATTTCATGCTTTATCTTTAATATATTAGCATCTGTTGATAACATATTACTTTCCTCCTGTTGGTATTTCTTTTATTAATTGGTATTCTGTAATTATTATATATATCGTATAATATTTATCATCTTACATAGTATAACATATAAATTTTAAGATTAAAGTACTTTATGGAGGAATTTGTTAAATTTTTAATTATCGTGAATTATTGTGGTCTGGAAGATTTATAGTGAACACTGGATAAAGCTACACACAACTGGTAATACATCATAAAATGCACTTGAAGCTTCTGGCATTGTTGATGTATGCACAGCTGTGTGTAGCTTTATTATGTCGTCCGTTTGTTAATAACTTGAATCAAACATCACTTATGCATTAATTCCAGTAACCTTATAATCCTGCTCCTCAACCGCATTTTTAAGAACATCATCTGCAACCTCTGCTGTAAGTGTAACAACTGCTGTTCCATTTTCGTGGCTTACTACTGCTTCACTTACACCTTCAACTGCCTCTAAAGCCTTCTTAACTCTTGCCTCGCAGTGTCCGCACATCATACCTTCAATATTCATTGTCTTTGTCATAATAATTACCTCTTTCTTTTCTTTATTACTAGATATATTATCTTTACCAGTATTACCGGCTATAACATTGGTGTCAATGACACCACTATTACCATTAACTTCAGCTCTGTTACTAATACCTGCATTGCTATTAACATCAACTCTGCCATCACCAGCACCCGCATTAACTTCACTTCTGTCACTTGAACCTGCAGATACCACAAGACCTTTTCTTAACGCTATCCTTTTATACCTTGCATCTCTTGATGTATCATACACCTTCACAAGATTAAGCCTTAATGCATTAGTTACTACACAGAAGCTTGAAAGGCTCATCGCTGCTGCTCCAAACATAGGGTTCATCTGCCATCCAAGAAGATGTATCCATGCTCCTGCGGCAAGCGGTATTCCTATAATATTGTATATAAACGCCCAGAAAAGATTTTCATGTATATTTCTTATAGTTCTGTGACTAAGCCTTATAGCTGCTGCCACATCACTTAACCTGCTCTTCATAAGCACAACATCTGCGGCATCTATAGCTACATCTGTACCAGCTCCTATCGCTATACCGATATCAGCAGCTGTAAGTGCAGGTGCATCATTGATACCATCGCCGACCATAATAACCTTGCCCTTTTCCTTAAGTCGGCGTATCTCCTTTTCCTTTCCGTCTGGAAGTACTCCGGCTACTACCTCATCAACTCCGGCTATCTTACCTATTGCATTGGCGCTCTTCTCATTATCACCTGTTATCATAACAACATAAAGTCCCATGTCTTTAAGCTGCTTAATAGCCTCCGGACTGTCCGCCTTTATTGTATCTGCTACCGCAATTATTCCTAAGAACTCTTTATCAGTAGCAAAAAACATAGGTGTCTTTCCATTTTCTGACAAATGTTCTGATACATTTATCATATCTGACGGAATATCAGTTATCTCACTTATATATCGTGCATTACCACCATATATCTTAAGCTCATCTGAAGCCTTAATACCCTCCTCAGGTATATCAGTATTATATACAGCCTGTCCGAAAAGTCCATTTCCAGCAACTGCTTTTGAATCAGTTATTGTAAGGATTGAAGCATAATCTGTTGTATCTTTCTGCTGTAATTTTCCTGTAATATCTGCTATCTGATTATCAGCCTGATTTCCTGTTGAAGACAGATTTCCTGCTTTTACCTGCTTAATTCCTGCCTCTGGACCATCAGCATCTGCATAATTAACAATAGCCTTTGCAAGAGGATGCTCACTTCTTGCTTCTAATATCTTGGCAATAGAAACAAGACTTTTGTCTGATACCCCTGCTGCCGGATATATGTCTGTCACAACAGGCTCACCTGCTGTTATCGTACCAGTCTTATCAAGAGCTACAATCTGCATTTTTCCAGTCTGTTCAAGCGATATTGCAGTCTTAAACATAATACCATTCTTAGCACCGACACCATTACCAACCATAATGGCAACTGGTGTTGCAAGTCCGAGTGCACAAGGGCAGCTTATTACAAGTACTGATATTCCTCTTGCCAGTGCAAAACCGACACTCTGTCCTGCGATAAGCCATATTACTATAGTTGCAAATGCAATCGCTATAACTGCTGGTACAAACACACCTGACACTTTATCTGCTATCTTTGCAATAGGTGCTTTGGTTGCCGCTGCATCACTTACCATCTGGATTATCTGTGAAAGTGTTGTATCCTCACCAACTCTTGTAGCCTGACACTTAAGATAACCTGAAGTATTAAGAGTTGCCGCTGATACTGTATCTCCAACAGTCTTATCAACTGGTATGCTCTCACCTGTAAGTGCTGACTCATTGACAGCGCTGCTTCCTTCCAAGACTTCGCCATCTACAGGTATATTTTCACCTGGCTTAACTACAAATATATCGCCCTTTGATACCTGCTCAACAGGAACCTGCTTTTCCTCACCATCTATTACTACTGTTGCTGTTGTTGCAGCAAGCTTCATAAGACTTTTCAGTGCATCGGTTGTCTTACCCTTTGAATGTGCTTCAAGCATTTTTCCTATAGTTATAAGAGTAAGTATCATAGCTGCCGACTCAAAGTAGAACTCATGCATATAGTGCATAACTCCGTCCATATCCATACGCATCTGTGCATCTGTCATCGCAAATAATGCATATGTGCTGTATACAAATGCTGCTCCTGAACCAAGCGCAACAAGTGTATCCATATTCGGTGAGCCGTGCAGGGCACTTTTCATACCGCTTATGAAAAATCTCTGATTTATAACCATAATTATTATTGTAAGCAGCATCTGGATAAGTCCCATGGCTACGTGGTTGTTTTCTAATACCTTTGGAAGCGGCCATCCCCACATCATATGTCCCATACTAAAGTACATAAGTATAAGTAAAAATACTAATGATGACACAAGTCTTTTAGCTAACAATGGTGTGGTAGTGTCCTTAAGTGACTCCTCAAGCCCTGATATAACAGAATTACCACCACTGCCATTAGATGCTTTACTTCCGCTATCCTTTGCAGATGCACCGTAACCGGCATCCACAACTGCCTTTATTACTGCGGTATCTGATGCAGTTCCTTCCACTCCCATAGAATTGGTAAGCAGGCTTACAGAACAGCTTGTAACACCATCTACCTTTGACACTGCCTTTTCGACTCTTGCCTGGCATGCTGCACATGTCATTCCTGTAACATTATATTGTTTCACATCTATTTCCTTTCTTTTTATGCGTTCTTTATATCTACCACCTTGAAGTCCAGTCTTTCTATAGTTCTTCTGATTGTTTCATTATCAACCGGCTTATCCATCTGTATAGTGGCAATTTTCTTTTTAAGATTAACTTCGCATGAAGCTCCATCTATCCTGTTTATCTGGTGTTCAATACTGTTCTTGCAGTTCTCACAGTGCATACCGTCTATAGTTACTATCTTTGTTGCAATAATATCGCCTGTAAGCACCTTCTTGTCCTCCTTGATAGAACCGCCGCCACCGCAGCAGCCGCCTTCGCCCTTACCATGCTGTATACCACTTTTTACTGCAAATATAACTACTATCACAAGTACTACTAATATAACCGCTGTTCCCATATTCATACCTCTTTTCTGTAATCCTCTATCACCTCTGACTTACATAAAAAGCAGTACTCACAACTTTTTATTACGTTTTTGGTGTCAGGCGGGTCATAAATTCAAAAATCTTATCGTGCAAACACGAACGGCTTTTTGACATTTTAACCTTACATTATAAAATATTACTTCATAAACTTCTGAAGGGTCATAACAAGCTCATCAACTACCTCATCATCACCATTTTTAATATCATCAACAACACATGTTTTTATATGATTAGCTAACAGTGCCTTATCAAATGCTGTCAATGCGGCATTGGCTGCCTGTGCCTGATTAAGTATATCTATACAGTAGGCATCATTCTCAACCATACCATATATGCCTCTTATCTGACCTTCAATTCTCTTTAGTCTGTTTAAAAGAAGCTTTTTCTCTGAATCTGTACGCTCCTTTTTCTTCCCACAACAACACATTTTTTCTTCTGACATACCTGCCTCCATATCCTGCACCCGGCATATAACCATATATGTACATATGCACATCTTTTATAATAGCTATTATTGTTCACACACATAATATATACCCCCTCTGGGTATATTGCAAGAGGAAATTTTATTTTTTATCGGAGATATTTTCTCATTTACAAAAATTATGTTTTCTTTAATCACTTAATCATTTTTATATATACTTTAATAATGTCAATAAAAGGACATCCCATCCGGCAGCTACGCCAGATGACATGTCCTCTTTATAATTTTGCATTATTTTATATTGTTCTATAACCACTATCATTAACAGTCAGATTTCTGAACATATTTAATACCAGCTTCATTCCAGCCATTCTCATAAATATAATACGCTACTAAGCTTTCTTTGAAAATCGTCTGCTATATGAATAAGTATGTCACAAATAAATATCCCTTATATCAATCCGGTTCCCCGCACTTCCAGCCTGCTATGTCAGATGGTTCAAACGCATATTCAAGTGGCTTTCCATACGCCTTTTCATATGCTTCCTTTTTCTGCTTATAGTCCTTTTTCATCATCTCAAAACTGTTATCTCTTTCGCTTTTTTCCGGGTCAGGATATATTGGGTCTAATATGTGAAGTATGTATCTTACTTTCTTGAACTCTTCCGTATCATCCTTTTTCATGTCCTTCATCTCAACAAAGCATGATATTATCGGAACATTAAACTTTGCAGCATACAGGTATGCACCACGCTTAGGTGGTCTTGGCTTTCTATAATTAAACCACATTTCCTGCTCAGGATATATAAGAATATACTCTTTCTTATTAACTAAAAGATTGTTAAGCGTTCTGTAAAAATGCCTGTTCATATAATCCTTATCTTTGCTTATAGGAATTTCATCAGCATATCTCATAAGGAAACCCAGAATTCCTTTCATCGCAAAGTTCGTATCCTGACTTACTATAAACATTCTATACCTTCCGGCACGCTTTATGCCATGGCGCACAATCGTTGTATCAACCGGATTAAAATGATTACTTGTTATTATCGCACCTGTCTTTATGTGTCTTATCTTCTTAATTCCAACAATCTTTGTCGTTGCATTAGCACCAAGTGTTGCAACATCAACCATACGTCTTGCAAGCCAGTTGCGGTAGTGATAAGGAATTTCATTACGCTGCTTTACATACTTTCCTAACAGTCTTTTCCGCTCTATATTGTTAAGCTCAGGGTCGCCGATTTCAACTTTATCGTTAAAATGTCCGCTGTCGGCTGCATCCTTGATATTCTTAATAACCTCTTTTTTGCTGCCACCAATAATCATAATCTTACCTTTTCACCACTTTCAAGTACTTTTCTAAATGTTACTTCAGTATCCGCATTAGTTCCTGCTCTCCTGAAAAGGTCAAGAAGATGTGCATGGTCATCTTCCTTCTGCTTGTCTGTATAAGCTGCCTTATACGCCTTTATCTTATCATAATATACAGACTGCTTTGCATATTCCCAGAAATAATCCTGATACTGGATATCATCATAGCACCATGGCTTATCGAAAAGATTGTAGTGGATAATCTTTGGATTCTCTATCTCTGGTTTATTTCTGTTTGGCATGGCATCCCAACATGAATCAAGATATTCTATCTTTCCATAGCACATAGAATTAAGGTAATCCTGGTCAGGTGCAACACAGTCAAAGTGGTACTTGTTAAGAAGGTACAGAAAATGCTCTGCAAGATGTACATTTCTAAGTTCCTTCATATTCATAAGAAGCATACCTGAGTTAAAATAATCACCAAGCTTAAGCCCAAGTGATTCTGTCATATATCTCTGAAGCTCAGGTACATCATTGACTGAACCATCTGTCACAACACCAATCAGGTTATCGTGCATATCTGTGTCGTATAATTCTGATATATCTCCTGGAACTATTATATCACTGTCGATATATATAGCCTTATCATACTCAGGATACATATCTGGAATAAATATTCTGAAATATATAGTCATAGTAAAGTAGTCAGAACGAAGCCTGTTCTCAATTCGGTCTGTTATCATATCAAGGCTCTGCTTCATAAACTTAAATTCCATCTCAAAGTTAGGATAATCCTCAACAAGCTTTGCAAGATTATTCCTGTTTTCCTCATTAAGCTCCTGATACACAACTATTATCTTATATCTTCTGTCTTTTGATGCATTTTTAATAAGTGATATAAGTGCAACATGAAGATATGGTGCGTATCCGTCATCGATTGTGAAAAATATAGGTATTAATTCCTGTTTCTTGTACATTTTTAATCTCCTTTTCTTACTGCTCCGATGAGCATATATTCAATTATAATTTCAGGGTCGAATGTCTGCCTCCGCCTGCCCCGCGCTTTTCATACTCTCCTTAATATCATAGTACTTCGCAAAAAGCGCTCCATACTCTGACTCAGGTATATGGAGTATTGTTGTAACTTCTTCTGTCTGCCACGGCTTTACAGTTTCCGTCCTCACATACGGGAAGAACCTAAAATGTGTTGTAAAGTGCTGGAACACTGTATCGCTGTGCAGTCTTCTCTGGTCGTTATACTTTATTTCACATATGCGTTTTGACACCGACAGCTTATTTAATGCCGACTGGTCAGGCATAAACATCTGCTTTGTCGTACACATATGACGGCAGCTGCTAAGAAGTCCTGTCTTTCTTAACTCACACATATTCATAAGAAGAACTCCTGAGTTAAGATAATCCCTTTTAAATATATTTTTTCTAAAAAACCAGCTTCCATAATAATCAAGCACACCTGCTATCTCAACACCATCCATGTTCTGGTAGTAAAAATCGCCAAAATCCCTGCGGCATATCACATCGGTGTCAAGATAAAGAATTCTGTCCGGAATTTCATCTATCTTATCCGCAAACAGCCTTAACATACAACATGGTGTAAATCTTGTTGAAAGGTTCGCATCCGGTGTTTCATCTTTAAAAAGGTCTGTTGTATCTATCAGCTTAGTGTATAACCTGTCGTCATACTGTGCTGAAACTGTTTCATTCAGATAGTCCACAAATGTCTGCTCTATCGGACTATATATCCTGCCATTCATAGACATATCAAGTGTAAGGACATATATATCAAGATGTTCCTGCGTATTCTCTAATAAAGAAAGAACAGCGATAAGCAGCCCATCCTGTACATTTCTGTCGCCACAAAATAATATATTCATTATATTACATATCTCCCATAATTATTATAAATGTCTTATCCATCTATGATACTGTCTTAACAGAGCCTTAAACATCAATAATATTGTAATAATGCCTTATCCTCTGTTATCTGTATCCTGACCTGCATATTCATAATGTATGTACTCATAATCACTTTTTTTACTATACATATTCATGGCAGCTTCGACCTTATCGTGAAGCTGCTGCTGATTTTCCTTTATGGAAAGTTCACTGTCTGTATAATAGGGACCATCCACATACACTGTAAGCTTAGGTCTTTTAGTAACTACACCAAAGAAACGCCTTCTTGTGTAAGTTGTTGTCATAACATACACCGGTGCTTTAAGCTCTGCTGGAAAGCGGAAGGACGTCTTTTCAAAAGGTCTTATACCTGTGTAGTACGGCCACACATGCGCCTCCGGATATATAACAACAGGATGTCCGTCTGATATACGTTTCTTATATGCCTTACTGAACTTCTTATATTCGCTTATCGAGTCAGGAACAGGAAGCGCGCCAAGCATTGATAAAAGCTTTCCTATGACAGGAATACCATAATTTGCCTGACTTACTATAACGTACAATCTCCTGCCTATACAGCCTAACGCCGGAATGACAACATCACCGACAGGCTGTGTATGGTTGGCATATATGAAATATCCTTTATCCCTGCACTCTTTTAATACTTTCTTATTCTTATAGTTTAATCCAAAGAACAGCTTACAGCCGATATACCCTGCCACTATAGCAATCCCATATATGATATATGCACCTGTCTTATGAAATATGTTATTATTAATCCACTTATAATCATTTTTAAGCCTGTAATTCTGATTACTGCTCTTTACGACATCCTGTGAATAGGAACTGTAATATATTATCTTATCAGAATGCCGCTGTCTGTTATCTGACATTATCACACTCCTATATTTTTATATGATGTTGGGGGCAAAAGCCCCCAACTATGATACCCTACGGATTGTTCCGTGCTACGCACTCCCACAATACTACCCAATATTCGCATATCGTGGGACTATCATCCCACTTTTATGCTCATATTGGGGCGGGTCACAAGGTCATTCACCCACCTATGAGCAAGCTCATGTGGGTTTAGACCTTTTGACCCTGGTATCATAATATATAAATAAGCTACAATTTGTAGTATTGTACCCCTATGTTAATCGTTTGTCAACAGCAAGTAGTGTCAATATCACAAAATGTAGCTTATATAATATGCTATGTAGTTTTAAAAACTACATGTATTAGATTTTATCCATTCTAACAGGTCATCAAACACTTCCTGCCTGTTAGTTTCGCTGTGAAGCTCGTGTCTGTCATCCTCATATAATCTGAGTTCAACATTATCCACATACTTCGTATAAAGCTTAAATATCTTTTTGACTGCCTTTCCATAATTCCCTACTGGGTCTTCCTCTCCGGAAGCGAATAGAACCGGCAGGTCTGCTGGTGTTTTTGCTATATTTTTCTCATTAATATCATACTTTATGACATTAAAGAAGCCTATATATCCATTGGCTGTAAATGCATATGAACACTTAGGGTCATTTACATAAGCATCAACTATCCTGGTATCCTTTGTAAGCCAGTCGTTATCTGTCCTGTTATCCTTGATATGGCTGTTGTAAGCCCCGAACATCATCTTATTAAGGACTTTGCTTCTGTATCGCTCACCGCGCACACATCTGGCTATATACGAAAGACCAAGCCCCGTATTAACTAATGCTTTTGACTGATTACCAGTTCCAAGGAATATAACCCCGTCAAGCTCATCACCATATACACACGCATACTTTCTTGCCATAAAAGAACCCATGCTGTGACCTATAAGAATATATGGTATATCCTTATACATTTTCTTCATAATGCGTGTAAGTCTGTGCATATCCTTTATAAGATAATCTGCCCCGTGGCTTCCCTTGGCAAAGTAGCCATAATCATCCTCGCTGTTTACTGACTCACCATGTCCTAAGTGGTCATTACCTGCAACCACAAAACCTTTATCAGCAAAATACTCTGCCATCTCCTCAAATCTTTCTATGTGGTCTATCATACCATGTGCTATCTGGATAACGCCCACAGGCTGCTTATATATGCTGCTGTCAGGATACCATATAATTGTATGGATACTGCACAATCCGCTTGATGACGGAAACGCTCTTTCTTCTCTCTCCATGCTTCACACTTCCTTTCCTTATAAACCGCCTTAATTCTTTATTCTGCACTCACGAGCCTACGCTTTTTCGTCCTGCCTCGCAGCCGCTTAATCTCTGTGAAGTCGGTCAATGTAATCTCTCTTTGTAACAAGACTCTTATAAGCCGGACGTATAATCTTGTCTGTTGTGACAAGTTCTTCTATTCTATGAGCACTCCAGCCTACTATTCTTGCTATCGCAAACAATGGTGTATAAAGTTCTCTTGGAATATCGAGCATATCATATACAAAACCACTATAAAAATCCACATTAGGACTTACACCCTTGAATATCTTTCTCTCCTTTGCAATAAGCATAGGTGCTATCTTTTCTATATTATTGTAAAGTGCCATATCCTCTGTCTTGCCCTTAGCCTCTGCAAGCTGTTCAACGAATGCCTTGAATACTCTTTCTCTTGGGTCAGACAGTGAATATACGGCATGACCCATGCCATATACAAGTCCCTTCTTATCAAATGCTTCTTTATTGAGAATTTTATCAAGATAATGCTCTATCTCTTCTTCATCGTGGTAATCTTTTATATGCGCCCTTATATCATCCATCATATTCATAACCATAAGGTTGGCTCCGCCGTGCTTTCTTCCCTTAAGTGAAGACATAGCAGCAGCTATTGCAGAATATGTATCTGAACCTGAGGATGTAACTACTCTTGTTGTAAATGATGAGTTATTACCACCACCATGCTCCATATGAAGAAGAAGTGCTATATCAAGTACGTGTGTTTCAAGTGGTGTATACTTCATATCAGGTCTTAACATCCTAAGGAAGTTCTCTGCAAGTGAAAGCTCCTTATCAGGTCTGTGTATATACATACTGTCATCTCTTTCATAGTGATTGTATGCATGATATCCGTACACCGCTAACATTGGAAATGTGCTTATAAGCTGTATACTCTGTCTTAATACATTTTCAATGCTTAAGTCATCCTTCTTATCATCATATGATGCAAGTGTGAGAATACTTCTTGTCATAGAATTCATAATGTCTGATGTAGGTGCTTTCATGATAACATCTCTTGTAAAGTTAGTTGGAAGCTCCATACAATTAGCTATTATATGTCTGAATTCTTCAAGCTGTGCTGCATCAGGAAGCTCACCAAACAATAACAGATATGCTGCTTCCTCAAATATGAACCTCTTATCGCCGGCACCCTTCACTAACTGTGTAACATCATAACCTCTGTATAAAAGCTCACCATCACATGGTACTTTCTCACCATCAACTATATCAAAAGCCCTTACACTTGATATATTAGTAAGTCCTGTAAGAACCCCCTGGCCATTCTCATCTCTTAAGCCCTTCTTAACGCCATAATCTGCATACAAAGCCTTAGGTATACTGTCATTCTCCACACACATATCTGACTGTTTCTTAGCATAATCATTAATGTTCTCCATTGTTAAGTTCCACCTTTCCATAATACTCCTCTTTTCTGCCCACTTTTTTGCGCATAACGGGTTTGTGTCAAGTGCGCACATACACAAAGCCCGCATGTGAAAAATTCTCTTTTCACGCTAATACTTCTCCCTGTCAGTAATGCCATCGCCTGTAGGCATTATCGACACAAGTTACTTCAGTTTTCCATCAACATTGTTATTCATTTTATGAATAACTTTTCTAAATATATTCAGTTCCTTATCTGATATCCCCTCCAGTAAAATATTCCTGCATTCCTCATAAACAGAATTCACTCTGTTTATCACTTCATATGACTCAGCAGTAAGCTCAATACGCATAATCCTGTGGTCCTTTTTATCCTCCGTCATTCTTATAAGTCCCTTTTCTAACAGGTGATCTAATGACTTGGATATATGTGACTTGGATATGTGTCTTCTTAGCATAATCTCCTTGGCTGTAGTTAAGTTCTCTCTTGTTATAAACTCCAGTATATCAAGTTCTACAGGTCTTAATCCGTATTCCTTCATAATAGGTTCAACATACTTTGTTATCAGCTTTCTAAGCTGCACACCAGATGTTATCAGGTCATATGCATCCATAATTATCCTTTCCATAGCATATATCACATATTTAGTTCATTAGGAAACTATTTTCAGTATACATATCAGCCCCATTTCTGTCAATAAAATATATAAAAAGAAAATATAAATTTATAAAATAAAAATAAAACGCTATGGAATTACAATAATTATTCCATAGCGTTTATATATTCCGATTATTACTTTTAATTATCTGAATATTCTGTTATTCTTTTTAACGTATACACATACACCAAGACCTGCTGCAAGTACAGCGGCTGCGAACCACGCATATACATTGGCTGCATCATAAGTCTTAACTGTTGATGTGCTCTCTGTTGATGTACCCTCTGCAGATGAAGATGTACTATCTGTAGAAGATGCTTCACTGCTGCCTGCTGTATCAGAGCTGTCTGTACCAGAAGCTTCTGTATCTGATGTAGAACCATCATCTGTGCTTACCTTTACAAGTGCTGCCATAGCTGCATTAAGATGGTCTGTTGCCTCTGCTACAGATGCTGCACTGCCCGGAGTGCTGAGTGCATCCTGTGCTTCTCTTAATTCAACCTGCATCGCATCCCAGCTTTCCTTTGTGTAATCAGCCTCATTAAGTGCCTTAGCTGCATTAACAGCTTCTGCAAGCTTAGTTGTATCAGCCTCTTCTTCATCACCCATATATAGATTGTTCTTTTCTGTCTGAATATCAAAAGAATAATCCTCATAACCTAATGCATATACTGTAACTGTCCAGTAACCTGTGCCATCTGTTCCCTCTGGGAGCTGGCATCTGTAAGAGTCTGTAAGTCCTAACTGTATTCCGTTTACTTTATGCATCCAGTTATCAGCTGCGAACTTTGTTCCAAATGTTGCAAGTGCATTAGTTCTTGTGCTGTCCTGACCATAATATGTCCACTTAACAGCCTGAAGATTAGCACCAAGGTCACCATAGTTACCTGTGAGGTCCACTCTTAAGAATTCACCATATGAACCCGTTATATTGCTTTGTGTATCTGTTGAACGAAGGTTTACTGTGATATCTGCAGCCTTCTTTAAGCTGCTGTCCTTAACACCTGAAGCTGTTCCATTAATTCTTGCGCCAAATGAATATGTTCCATCTGCTTCCTTAACAGCCTCCTTAAGTCCGTTTGTATCTGCTGTAACCTCAGCAGTTTCTGAATATGCCTTAAGGTTATTTTCTGTATAACCACCCTCAAGTGTTCCACCATTCTCAACTACATTGTATTTTGACTTAAAGTCCTCATAATCTGATGTCTTAACCTTTACAGGAACATACTTAAGTCCCTTAACTTCATAGTGGTCAAGAGTAACTGTTGTTCCATCTGCAAATGTAAGTGTCTTTGCCTTGCTGTTATATGTACACTTTGAACCATCTGTAAGAACAAGCTTTACAGCCTTATCCTCACTTGTCCAGTAAGCAACATCATATGTCTTTCCCTCTGTATCAAATATAACTGCTTCACACTGGAAACTTCCTCTGTGAAGTCCATGATTGTATGTAGCTCTTGATACTGTATCAAAGCCACCCTTATCATATTCACCATGGTCATCCTTTACATCTGATGACTGTGTATTAGAAGCATTATATACTCCTTCTGCATTCCAATACTCTTCCCAGCTAAGTCCGGCATACACATATGTGTAATCTGTATCAGCCGCTTTAACCTGTGATACATTCTTTAACGCTGTACCACCGAATACTGTGCTGACAGCAAGTACTGCTGCCGCAAGTCCCATTCCCAACTTTCTCATTGCGAACGTCCTCCTTATTGTATTTAATTTTGTTATAACCTGATACATTAAGCTCTATGGCCTCCATTACAGAATGTATCCTGTCATTTTGCGGTAATAACCGCTATTTATCTACAATCTGAATACTTTTTTCAGATGTAAATGCATCTTTTAATCCACTGCTTGCTACAAGCCTTCCATCTTCTGTATACAATATAAAGTCAAAGTCAAGGTCTGAGCTTTTCCAGTAAGCAACAGCCTCTTCTTCTCCCATAATAAAAAGTGAAGTTGAGAGTGCATCGGCAAGTGTACCATCACTACTTACTATTGATACCGAGGTTAAGCCGCTGTCAGCCGGCATCCCGTCTGACGGGTCTATGATGTGGTGGTATCTTACTCCATTTTCTTCAAAATATCTCTCATAACCGCCGGATGTTATAACTGCCTTATCCTTAACTGATACGATACCTAGATAAGTACCATCATTTAAAGGGTTTTCAATAGCAACACGCCAGTTACTGCCATCAATCTTGCCGCCAAGCACCTGCACATTGCCGCCAAGATTAACCATTCCACTATCTATGCCGCACTGCTTAAATATCTCACAGACTTTGGATGAGGCATAACCCTTGGCTATACCGCCTAAGTCTATCTGGCATCCATCCGTAAGTGTCACACTGTCAGACACAATAACATGCGAAATATCTGCCTTTGACAGTGCCGCCATAAGCGTGTCTTTATCAGGTACTTTATAGCTGCCATCCGTAAAGCCCCATTCTCTCATAACCGGATATATGCTTATGTTAAACGCACCACTGGTACTCTTATATATATCAAGTGCCTTTTTTATAAGCACTTCTGTATCCTCTGAAACCTTATAAGAACCTGTTTCATTCAGTATGCCTATCTCACTGTCGCTTTTTCCAGTCGACAACAGTGCATCAAGTCTTTCTATCTCTTTTCTTGCCTCTGACACTGCTTTCTTCGCACTTTCATCATCGCCATAGGCAGTTACTGTCATATATGTATCCATGGCAAAGAAGCTGTCTGACTCCTGTGATATACTGTTCTCTTCCGTCTTACTGTCTGTAACTGTATTATTCAATGAAGTATTGCAGCCTGTAAGAAACACTGCACTAAGCAGTACAGCCATTGCCATACAGGCTATTATTTTTTTTGCATATTTTCTCATAACCAGTCCTTGTTACCGCGCTTTTTTAATTTTATCTTTAATCATGCCTTATGAAGGCGCAGACGATTTTTTCCTTTTACCCCTGACATTATAAAACATCAATTAACAGCACTATTAAATCCGGATATAATTGCCTTGCTTGAATACGTAGCGCCGCTTACTGTATCTACGCCGCTGCTTCCCTGCGCACTTATAAGCTTTGATGGTATGACATCCGCCGCCATATTAAAGTACATAAGGTCTGAGGCATCACTGGTTGCTGGTGCAGCAGTGACCTGTGTGATAGTATCTAATGATATAACAACCTGTACAGTTACCATATAGTTATATCTCTGGCACTTTACAGTAGCTGAATAAGTTCCATCTGCCTTGAACTTTCTTGGTGCTTCTGTTGGTGCATCCTTTACCTCCTCTTCCTTACTGCCCGATGTATCAGAACCCGAGTCGCTTCCAGACGATGTATCAACGGCCGGACTGTTATTTACACTGTTATCTGCTTCCTGTGAATTATTGGCAACTGTATCTGATATCTGCCCTTTACTATCAGCAGTCTCTGTATTTTCTTCATCTTTAGCTTCCTGTGTTTCTGTTTCCTGACTCTCATTATTGCTTTCCTTATCAGTGCTCTCCTGTGTCACTGCCTCGGTACTTTTCTCAGTCTTATCCTGTTCCGTGAGCACTTTATTATCATTATTATTCTGATTATTGTCTGTCAGTTGTGCATATACCTTGTCCTGCTCTTTATTATCATTATTATCTATACCCGCAAAGCACATAAACATTGCACCAACTATAACTATAAGTCCAGCTACAGTAAGTCCCACCTTAAGGCTGACTGCATATACATTTTTCTTTTCATCACTGCACGCTATCTTCTTAACCTTCTTAGCAACTGCCTTATGTATTCTCATCATTGCATAATTAACAAATACAAGACTGTATACAGCCACATTTATAATATATTCAGACATTCCTCTTCTTGCATAAGGAATATTGATAAGAAGTATGTGTACATATATAAGTCCATAGAATATGTACGCTGTTCTCTGAAGCTTCTTCCACTTAACAGCATTCATCTTCTTTCTAACATTTGGAAATGATGTGACAGTAAGAATAAGCATTATTGTTATAAGAACAAGGCTTATAATCGCCGCTGTCATCTGTGCAGCTGACAGGCTCTTTGTATTTGTGAATAACATTCTGAAATATGTTCTTCCATATGTGCAGTTGTGGCATAACACAAGCACACAACCCATAATTGAAAGCTCACCACGTATTTTCATAAGTGTTTTGGTGGCTTTCCATGTATTTTTCATAGCACCTGCATACATTACAAGTACAAAAAATGCAGTACCTAAAGAGCCTTTAGCAAATATTCCGACAACATAATCCCTCACCCAGCCCGGCATAGTCACATAGCTGCTGCATACAAATGCTGCTATGGATATTACTGCTGCTGTTATATAGAATATGTTCGGATACTTCTTTAAAAGCTCCTTAAATACTGCAACAAAAATTATTGATATTATCAATGCAACTATAAATAACATAACAAACTCCATTTCTGTAAAACTGTATTACACTTTGTTTTTCAAGTAACTAACTTCTGTTAATGGCAATCAACTATTATTAATCTTGGTTAACATCCGTTAGTCTTTTCTAACAAAGCATATATTACTTTACAGGCATTTATTATGTCAATACAGACTATTGATAATAATATTCAATTACTGCATTCCGTTCGCCATCTTATACTTATAAAGCATTTCGGCGTGATTTTGTTCTTCTATTTCTATATCTGCAAGTGCCTTTCTTATAGATGTTAAGGAACATGCAAATACATTGGTATTGTATTCACCTGATACAAGCTTTTCTGTTCCTATACTATCTGTTGCAAGAAAACAGTCATTCTTTTTATCCTCTGAGTCTTCGCTCTTTGAATAATTGCCCTTTGGCTGATAGTCCTTTCCTGCCGTATCATTACAGTCACATGATGGCACCTCGCCATTTAACATCTGACCTATTGTTTTATAGTGCTCCTGTTCCTTTTTCTTAAGTTCTTCAAAAAGCTGCTTTAATTCCTCATCCTTCGCAAATCCTGCATACTTCTCATACTTGTCAATGCAATTCTTCTCCTGTGTCTGAAGGTCCTTTAATACTGACATTTCTTTTTCCGTCAACAACATACATATGCCTCTTTTCTTAATCTGCTTATTTGTGATGTGAATATCAGAAGTAAATTATGCTCTGTACCCACTGATACCACACCTATTGATGCATTTGGATTGTTATATTGCTTTCTGATATTAATCTGAAAATGCTATATGCGTTCCGTTACAGATATTAATACATTTGCAATACAACCAAGATACGTATGTATTATGTGCTGGTTTCGATAATGATATACCTTCTATACAGCTATTACTTATTAATAATTAATATTTTGATTATAACTGTGATTTAGGACTCTGCTTATTATTTTTATACCTGACATTACAGCGGTTTGCCGGCAAGCACTTCCTTATAATCCTTATAGTTGTCACGAAGAAGCTTAGGTGTATCAAGTCCGTATGGACAGTGTGCCTTGCACTGTCCGCAGTTGATACAGTCTTCTATCATCTTCATCTTTGCCTGAACTACCTCTGTAAGCTGTAACTCTGATGGCGACCTTCTAAGAAGAAGTGACATTCTTGCACAATTATTAATCTCAATATGTGCAGGACATGTAGGCACACAATAGCCACAGCCACGACAGAAGTTACCTGCAAGCTCTTTCTTATCATTTTCAATAACTGCCTTTATCTCATCATCCATCACCGGTGGATTATCTATATAGCTTATAAACTCTTCAAGCTCAGACATTCTCTGTATTCCCCATATTGGAAGCACATTATCATACTCAGCCTGATATGCATATGCCACCTTTGAATTAGTTATAAGTCCGCCTGAAAGTGCTTTCATAGCTATAAAGCCCATATTATGCTTTTTGCAATCCTCAACCAGCTTATGCTCTTTATCCGTTGCAAGATAATTAAAAGGAAACTGTAATGTTTCATAAAGTCCTGACTCTATTGCTTCATTGGCAACATTAAGTCTGTGGTTAGTTATTCCGATATGTCTTATCTTTCCCTGTGCCTTTGCCTCACACATAGCTTCATACAAGCCGCTGCCGTCACCCGGCTTTGGACAGACTGCCGGATTGTGGAACTGGTATATATCAATATAATCTGTCTTTAAGTTATTAAGACTTGTGTTTAAGTCCTTCCAGAATTCATCTGCATTTTGGGCAGCAGTCTTCGTAGCTATGTATATATTCTCCCTCACATCAGAAAGTGCCTCACCCAACTTACATTCGCTGTCCGTATAAAATCTTGCTGTATCGTAGAAATCTATGCCAGCTTCATACGCTCTCCTTAATATATCCACCGAACTCTCGTGGCTTATTCTTTGTATTGGAAGCGCTCCAAAACCATTTTTATTAACTGTTATTCCCGTGCTTCCTAGTGTTACTTTAACCATATATTATCCTCCGTTTCCAAATGTTATTTGACACTATCATCTCTTGCTTTTTTTAAATGTCATTCGACACTATCATCTCTTGCTTTTTTCAAATGTCATTTGACACTGTCATCTCTTGCTTTTTTCATATATCATTTAAAACCATCTCGACGAAAATAAATCATTACAAAAATTCCTATATACAATAAATATAGCACCAGTTTTATTTTTAGTAAATCATTATATTTCCACATCTTTGATATTATATCTTCAACATATCTCTTTAACTTATATCTTTAACCTATATATTTAACTTATATATTCTACCTATATCTTTAACATTATATCCTTGACGATAACTTCAAAAAAATTCCAGCCTCCATTTAACTGAAGACTGGCATTTATTATTTTTTAATTATATGATGTAAGTGTCAAAAGTATAAAAAGTCGTTTCTTTATGATGTTATAATGTCAAAATATTTTCCCATACTGATTCAAAAACTGATTCTTATCACATGGTCTGCCAAACAGATAACCCTGCAGATAATCCACCTGTATTTTTTTCAGCTTTTCATGCCATTCTTCTTTTTCTATACCTTCTATACATATCCTTATGCCTATACTATGTACAAGCTCAACTATTTTTTTAAGCAACTCATAATCTCTTGCATTACTCATTGCCTTTGCCGTAAAATCTTTATCTAGCTTCACATAATTGGGATTCATGTTGACAATACAATGAAGATTAGAATAGCCTGTACCAAAGTCATCAAGCACAAACTGCAGCTTTTTCTCTTCGAATTTCCTCCGGAGTGTAAGAAAATATGGCGTCATCTCTGTATATCCACTCTCTGTCAATTCCGCACAGAAACACTCTGGTGGAAGCTTGTAACGTTCTATGACTGAGAGTATGTCCTTCCAGACATCACTCTTCATCATCTGAATATATGATATATTTACATTAATCCTGAATTCTGGTATATGTTGTCTTATCTCATGGCACATTGCTGCCGACTTATCTAATATAAATCTTC
>FR886332.1:54974-60131 GCA_000436535.1 Eubacterium sp. CAG:252
TATCTAATATAAATCTTCCGGCAGGAATAATCAGTCCTGTTTCCTCCAGAAGCGGTATGAATTCCATCGGTGAAATATTCTCCCTGCCATCCTCTGAATCCATAAAGAAACGCATAAGTGCTTCCGCACCAATAACCTTACCCGAACTGCAATCTACAATAGGCTGATAATATGCTTCAAAACCTTCAAAGTCATTGGCTACTGCATTACGAAGTACACTCTTTATTTTTTCTTTTCGTAAAAATGATTCATAATCCTTTATATCAAAAAAATAAGTTCCATTTCCTCCTAAAGATTTTGCCTGCTTTAAAGAAAAAACTGCAATTTTCCGGTATTCATCATAATACTTTAATAACAGCTTTGCAGGAATAATTCCTGTAGAGATTGTAAATACAACCTTATATTTTTCAGAAATAATAAAGTCCTCTATTCTATTCTGTATTTCCTTGTGCAGTAACATAACCTCTTCTTTTGTACGGCTTTTCTCATCAACTATCATATACTCATCTGCAACCATATGATACAATCTCTGACCATCCGAAAGGCACTCCTTAATACAGTCTGCAACACTTTTAAGCACATAATCTCCATACTCTACACCAAGCATACCATTGATAGCATTAAAGCTGTCAATTCCTATATGCATTAAAAATAATGATGAGCTATCCCTTATATTAGCTGATATATAAGAATGCATCTCACTTTCACCAAGAAGTCCGCTGATATTATGTGCTTTTTGTGTATTTCCTATTTCATTAACACAGCCTACAAGGTAATGTGGTGCTCCATCTTTATCATCAATAACCTTGCCACGACAGTTAATCCATACCGGCATCTCATCCTTATCAAGCCATCTGTAACGAATATTGTGATTCTTTTCTTTTCCTTCGATAATGCTTTGATAATGCTCTGCAAACAAAGGCCGGTCATCTTCATACACAAGCCTAAGACAACCATTCAATGCGTCACTAAATGAATTATTCTCCATCATAAAACGCTTTACTGCTGACTGTGAAATGTTACATGTATCCTTCTGCAAATCTATAATATAAAGGTAATCATCCATACACGGCGCAAATAATTCAATTAAATCTTCCTCATCAATTTCTTTAAGCAGCTTTTGTACTTCTGTGTCCATAATGTAAATGCCTTTCTTATAAAAATGATTATTAACACCCCTTATTTAAATCAATTATTAAAACCCGTTATTATCATCAACACTCTGGTCTGTGCCTGAAACTATATTAATTCTTCTTGAAGCTTGCAACCTTAAATCTTCGTATCATTTCACGCAGATTCTCTGCTTCGCTGCTCATCTGCTCGCTGGCTGCTGCACATTCCTGCGATGTTGCTGAATTCGTCTGTACAACATCATTAATCTGTTCAATTCCTTCGTTAATCTGCTGGATTTCTACCGTCTGCTGCCCTAAGGTATCCGCAATATCAGTAACTTCCTCTGTAATCACCTTAGAACTATCAGCAACCTCTTCTAACTGTGTTGCAGTCTCATCTGCAATCGTCATACCCTTCTTAACAGCCCTTACCGATGTTTCAATAAGTACAGCAGATTCCTTTGCTGCCTTAGCACTCTGGTCTGCTAAAAGATTTACCTGATTAGCAACAACTGCAAAGCCTTTTCCAGCCTCTCCAGCCCTTGCTGCTTCTATAGATGCATTCAAGGCAAGCAGATTGGTCTGTGATGCAATTTCATTAATTGTTGCAATAATCTTATCAATCTCTTTTGATGCCTCATTAATATCATTCATAGAAGCAACCATTTCCTGCATCTTACTGTTGCTCTCAGAAATAGCTTCCCCAAGATTTCCAACTCTGCTGCTGATTTGTTTTGCAGACTGTGAATTTTTTTCCACCTGCTCTGCAACACCTGCAACTGTTGCTGTAAGCTCCTCTACAACAGCAGCCTGATTCGTTGCTCCATCTGCTAACTCATTAGAGCTTGAAGCAACCTGCTCTGCTGCGCTTGATACTTCATCTGAAACTCTCTGGATTCCTTTAATAGTTTCTGCCATACTTTCCTCAAACAGCATAAAGGAATTCAATATTCCGACAAAATCACCTTTCCACTCTACTTCTGGTTTAACATCGAAATTGCCTTCTGCAAACAATTTCATTGCACGGTCTATATCATCTACATAGCTTCCAAGAATAGCAATAGAGTTACGCAGGCTGTGTGCAAGTCTTCCAAGCTCATCATCAGACTTATAATTAAGTGTGCTGTGAAGATTTCCCTGCATCAGTTCATCTGCAGTATTTTCTACTGACTTTAATGGTGCAATAATCGTTGCAAGTACTTTCTTACTTGTCCTCTTTGCCAGTATCCACGCAGTCGATAGACAGACAATAATACATACAATTCCTGCAGCCGCAAATATAAATGTAGTTATAGCTGCTTTATTGCTCGCCTTATCTGTAATATCATCTAAGCTTATTGCTTTTTCAACAACCTTATTCAATGCTGGAGTACATTTATTAAGAATTTCCTCAGTCGCCTTATCCTTGTTGCCTTTTTTAATATTTTCTATAATCGAATAACCTATGTTTCCCCACTGAGAAAGATAAGATGCATATTCATTGTAATCTGCCTCAGAAACAACCCCGCTTTTCTTTATAATCTGAAGCTGGGAATCAACATCTGTAAGCAACTTTTCTACAGTCTGTTCATAGCTACTATAAGAAGATGTATCATTATTCAATGCCATTTCTCTTATATTTCTCGCAGCAGCGTTAACATTTACTCTGCACATTTTAACAGCCTGGTCTGCAGCCGAAACATTTTCTACATAGTTAAACATATTAGAAAATAACACACCTATAACTATTATAGAAAACAGCCCAGAAACCAACATCATAATGATGACTTTTCTGTAGCCATAATTTATCCTTTCCTTCAAATGCATATCTTCTAATTTCTTTTTCATCATATTTATCTGTGGCGTCATAGATTGTTATTTCCTTTCTTTATAATAAATAATAATTATATTTGTTTCAGACTTTTATAGCAGAATATATTTTCTATGTCAACAGATTTCAGGCATTAGTTTTTATATTCTATTTTTTTCACAAAGTCCTATTACCCCCCCCCTATATTTTTAGTACTTTTTTCACATATTTTATACATAAATAACTTTTCGGGGTGTATATTGCATACAAAATAATATGGATATTAGACATGCATCTGCCAAAGGCCATTAAAAACTTATGCCACAAGGCGTATATCAACAAAGCCGGTACTGGATCAAGCAAATCCCGCACCGGCTTTATCAATTATTCTTGTTATATTAATAATCAATTTTCTTATCTATTATTATCTTTATATTAATTATCAATCTTTTTATCTATATTAATCTCGTCATCAGCTGGCCATGATTTTCTAAGTGCCATATAAGAAATCAGGAAGTTGGCAAACCAGCCTGCTGGTACAGCAAGCCATACATACGCAATACCAAAACGTGGAGCACATATAAGGGCAACCAACAGACGGATTGCAAGATTAACCATATTCGCAATGAGAAATGGCCGCATGATTCCAAGTCCACGAAGAACACCATCTGTTGCCATCTTGATACCCATAAAAATGAAAAAATAACCAAGCCATCTCATATAATCACCAGACACCTGATATGCTAAATCAGTTCCGTCTTTTCCTAAAAACAACGATGAAATCTGTGTATGTAATGTTTCAATAACTACGAATGCAAGAACTGCAAAACATACGTCTAACACAAGTGCGGCGTGGTATCCTTTTTTAATACGCTGGCTCTGCTTTGCTCCCAGATTCTGTGAAACATATGGAGAAACTGCATTTCCAATAGATACAAAGATTAATGAAAAAACATTTTCTACTCTCATTGTTGCCGAATAGCCTGCAAGTGCCTGTGTACCGAAGGGATTTACAACCGCCTGTACTATCATCATGCCAATGGATACTGTTGACTGCTGTAGAACTGATGGTACAGCAATTCGAAGCATAGAACATAACTCCTGTCTGTCAAACCAGTTAAAGCTGCTTTCATATCTGCGCATCCGGTAAAGGAATATCAAAAGTGAAAACACAGCAGAAATCCCCTGTGCAATAAGTGTTGCAAGTGCTGCACCAAACACTCCAAGACCTAAGCCAGCCACCATCCATAGATCCATAATAATATTCAGTATAGAAGAAAATATCAGAAGTCCCAACGGAATCTTCGACTCACCGATTGAGGTAAACATCGTTGAAAGAATATTGTACATAAACAGAAAAGGAAAGCCCACAAAATAAACACGCAGATATAATACCGCCTCATCCATTATATCAGCAGGAGTCTGTAATGCACTCATCATTATATTAGAAAATCCAAAACCAAATATGCCAAGAAATATGCTTAAGATCAAAAAGCTGAGCAATGATGTTGACACAATTGTCTTCATCTTACTATAATTCCTGGCACCAAAGTACCGGCTCACAAGCACCCCGGCACCTACACCAGCACCAAGTGCTACACATATAAATACATTCGTAAGTGCAGCGCAGGCACCTACCGCTGCAAGTGCAGATGAGCCGACAAACTGACCAACTATTATTGAATCAGCCATATTATATACCTGTTGGAAAAAACTTCCCAGAATCATAGGCATTGCAAATATTGTCAGCGCTTTTAGAGGCGCATCTGTAATTAAATATTCATCCTTTGACATTATCTTATTCCTCCATAAATGTGCAAGTAACAACATTAATATTAAGATATATTTTCTTTACATACGCTGTAACTGGCTTATGATATATTCCGTTCTACGGATAGCTTCTTCCACCTGATATCTGGCATTATTGATTCGATCCTGTACCATCCAGTCAGCAACAAATCCATCAAAAAAATAATCTGCGAAAGACAAAAAATCTCCTATATTGATATTCAAATCACATGCAATATTCACATCATTTAATTCTCTGCTGAAATTACGAAGATCATACTTTGCCTGTTCCATGTTTTGTCTTGCCTGATCTATTTTAGAATGTTTGAGCATCGTGGAGAAAAATCCACCGCCAAACATATCCAATAATCCCCAATTCTTTGCACTGTTCAAATTATCTCTGGCTGTCTTTAAACTATTAATTGCCCTGTATCCAGCATCTATCGCTTCTCTTTTCTCTTTCCCTAT
>FR886332.1:60167-98867 GCA_000436535.1 Eubacterium sp. CAG:252
TATATCATATCCCATAAGTTATCCTCTCCGATTTTAACACTTTGTAATAACATTTTCCGCAGCTTTATCTATATAGACTCTATCGCCGACATTTATATCCTTCTCATACAGATACGCATCTGCTACATCCAGTTTAATAATATCCCCATTTTCTGCCTTAAGTGTAACTTTATCAGTTATAACCTGTCCGTCCGGAAGACCTTCACATCCAAAGTCCGGCTCTTCTATATCTTTAACTGTATACTTTATCATATCAATCCTCTTTTCTACGCACATTTTTGCACATATCGTGTTTGTGTCAGGTGCGCGCAGACACAATCCTCGCGTGTGAAAATCTATTTTTCACGCAAAATTTCTTTGTGCTTGTTAAATTAACTCTTTATCTGCTTCATTTTTCTTTGTGCTCATCACATAATTCACAAAGTCCGATACCACTGGTGGCATATAGATACTATTGTCTGTCACCATATATATACTTCGCTCATACTCTGGCTCTGCTATGTCTGCTATATCAAGCTTCATCTGGTGAATAAGCGGTATATCTGCAATCACGGCTATTCCAAGCCCTGCCGCAACAAGTCCTGCTACCACTTCATCCTCCTCCGTTTCATATGCAATGTCCGGAAATGAACCACATTTGTTAAAAAGCTCATCAACCACACCTCTCATACCAGAGCTTTTATCAAAAAATATATATGGATACGAAAGTGTATCTACAAGCTTAATCTTACCATCACCATCACACGCTGACATCACAGAATGACCTTTCGGCGCTATAAGAACAAGCTTTTCCTGCATAACCTTCTTAGCTGTAAGTCCACATGCCTCATCGGGACGTGAACAAAACAGGACATCATACTTCCGGTCAATCATTCCATCAACAAGCCTTCCGGTCACATCCGTGTGGAAAGTAAACTGTATATCACGCCCGCTGTTCTTCTTCATATATTCAGTTACAAGCTCCGGAATATAATCGACACCCAGCGGTCTTAAGAATCCTAGTCTTATAATGCCATCTCCCCTTGCACTTTTCTTTATGGACTCCACGCCCTCATCAATCGTGCTTAATGTCTGCTTTGCATACACAAGAAATTCCTGCCCGAACCTTGTAAGCGTTGTATTTCTGCCACTACGTTCAAAAAGTGGAACACCAAGCTCTTTTTCAAGCTGGGCTATAGCATGTGAAAGACTGGGCTGCGTTATACACAACGCATTAGCCGCCTTCGTATAATGCTTGTACTCTGCCAGTGTGACAAAGTACTTTATATAATATAAATTCATAATAATCACCATCTCCGCGCACATTTTTGAATATAACAGCTTTGTGCCAGATGTGCGCATACACAAATACAGCGTATGAAAATGCATTTTCATACCAATTCAATTCATAGACAAAATCTATACATCTATAAATATTATTTATTTGTCTTATGAATAATATAAAACTAAACTATGTAACTGTAATCTAAATGATGACAGGGGCAAAAATTCTAAACCCACATAAGTCCTCCCACGACATCACCTAAATATGTAAGTGTCAAAACACATTTTCACACTTACATAATCCAATAATTACGAATGGAGAAATAACAATGAAAAACAACAATACTAACCAGACAAAAAACACAGCAGACAAACCAGTATTCCGTGGAGAGCTTGCACTACTCATAGCCGTCATAATAAACAGCTTCGGCGTTGTGCTTATGCTTCACTCAGGCTCTGGAATATCTGCCATATCAAGTGTTCCTTATGCATTTTCACTTGTGTTACCTAAGCTGTCGCTTGGAACATGGACTTATATATTTCAGGGAACTCTTATCCTTACACTTATGATACTAAGGAAGAAATTCGTTCCATCTTACCTTTGCAGCTTTATCGTAGGCTTTGCATTTTCTGAACTGCTTGACGTACACAAGGCATGGATAAATATACTTCCTCAGACACTGCCTTTACAGATTATCTACTTTATAGTAAGTTATCTGCTCCTCTGCATAGGAATTGCACTTTCAAACAGATGTAAGCTTCCTATCATACCAACAGACCTTTTCCCTAGAGAACTGTCTGCTATTACAAAAGTCCGCTATTCACGCATTAAGATAAGCTTTGATGTAATATGCCTTTTTGTTACTGGCTGTATGACATTCTTCTTTATAGGACATATCGATGGTCTTGGTATCGGAACTATACTTGCCGCCTTCACTATGGGAAAAGTTGTCGCTATTATTGGAGATATACTCGATAAAAAATTCACATTTGAAACCTATAAGACTTTATCCGTTAAAAATGCGCAGGTTGTATCCGAGTAAATCTTTCATTTTTTATATTATGATGTAAATGTTCCAAGTATAAAAAGTCTATTCCTTGGGACACTCACATCATATAATAACTGATTTAATAATGTCTTTAAGTATTATTATGAGTTCACCTAGACTTTTGCTGGTCTTACTTCCTTAAGACCGGCATAGTCAAGGAACTTACACAGCTCTATATCCCAGAAACGCCACTCGTGTCCAAGTTCGTCTATCTCATCATAAATGTAATTCTTATATACATTTTTATGTTCAAGAAAATAATCCCTTACAATATGATTCATATCAAGCCATGGGTCTTTGCCGCCACACGCATGGTATATATCTGGTATAAGCTCTGCATTATCAGCGGCTGCCAGCTTGTCTGCAAGATATGTAAGACAATAATCGGTATTATGTATATCTCCATCTCCAAAAAGATTAATTCTTCCTTTAGCCTTAGCACTTCCATCGTTTACATACGCTGAATCTGCTTTATCTCCCGCTGAAAATGCTCCTACCTTGGAAAACTTCTTAGGATACTTAAGTACTGTATGAAGACATCCATATCCACCATTGGAATATCCTGACACATAGTTATCCTCTCTTTTATCAGATATGCACTTAAACATATTCCATATTATTGATGGAAGTTCCTTTGCAACATAATTTTCATACTTATTGCCTATATTCATATTTACAAAACACGAATCATCCACATTTGGCAGCACTGCCGCAAAATGCCTCTTCTCAACTGTATCAACAAGTGGTGTATGATACAGCCATTCTGTGTTATCACCACTTCCGCCGTGATACAGCCACACACACTTAAGCTGCTCTCCCTCATCTATATCGTCAGGAAGCACCACTGTCACATCCATTCCATGCCTTAACATAACCGAAAATACATTTATATTCATTACTGCCATAATGAGTCCTCCCCGCATATATACTTAACCGTCTGTTCTATACAATAATCCCAGTATGCAAAATTATGTTCTCCGGGACTTTCCCTGTATACATTGTCTATGCCAGCTCTTGTAAGCGCTTCACCAAACTGCCTGCTCATATGTATTCTTGGGTCTTCTGTTCCACAGGCTATTATGTATTTCGTATGCATTTTTTCTTCATTATCAGCATATTCATCAACCAGTGTATACAGGTCATAACCATTATCTATAAGCTGCTGCCTTGTTCCAAACACCGGAAACATATCTATTCCCTGCGGTTTATCATAACGCTCAAGTATGTTAAGAAGTCCTGAATATGCAAATGCGGTGTTATACATAGACGGTTTCTTAAGTGCCGCATAAACTGCACCATATCCGCCCATTGACATACCAGCTATATATCTGTCCTCTGCGTTACGGCTTATATCAAACCATTCCTCACACTGGCTCACAAGCTCCTCAGTTATATACGTATAAAATTTCCTGCCGTACTCATTATTAATATAAAATCTATTCTTACCAGAAGGCATAACAACTGCTATATTTCTATTATTAACATAATCTGCTATTCGTGTATTAAGAACCCAGCTTGCATAATCTCCGCCGGCTCCGTGCAGAAGATACAGCGTCTTATAGCCACCCTTTCCCTGTGGCATAAGAACATCAAGCATAACCGGCATACCAAGTGCCTTTGACCTGAAATTTATTGTTAAATGTGCCATAATACTCCTCATTTCTGCGCACGCTTTTTACGCATTACGAGTTTTGTGCCAAATGTGCGCAGACACAAATCCCGCGTGTAAAAAATCTATTTTTCACACTAATCTTTTAATTCTAGCTACCTGATTAACTACACACTTTTAAAGTATTCTTCATAATTCTTTTTTATAGAAGCTATATTTTCTGTATAACGTGTGAGGTGACGTCTTGATATCTCATACGCCTTTTCCTTGTCCCTATTTTCAAGCGCCGATACAAGTTCTTCGTGGTCTGTTAATATACGTCCCACCTCTTCACATCTGAAGCTTAATATTGTAGTTCTGTCAAAATGTGGTGAAATATTATTGACAAGTTCATACCAATAATCCTTACCACACATTTTGTAAAGCTTTTCGTGAAATTCCTTATCAAGCTGGAATATTTTTTCTTCATCATTGCGCTTCATATACATCTGCCAGAGTGCAACATTTTCCCATAATACATCTATCTGCTCTTTTGTGAGAATATCGCACGCCTGTCTTGCAAGCTCTGATTCAAGAACGCTTCTTAACTCACGCACTTCATCAACTATCTTTGTATCTATATACGATACAAATGCGCCTATCTTTGGCTTGATTTCTATAAGACGTGTCTGCGAAAGCTCTAATTCAGCCTCTCTTACAGGATTTTTACTTACATTAAGCTGCCTGCTTAACTCATCTGCATCTATTCTTTGTCCGGGGATAAGATTTACGTGGATTATATTATATATAAGCTGTCTTACTACATAATCTTTCGCCGACTCTTTTGGGGCTCTTGCATCTATCTTTAACATATTAATTTTCCTTTCATCAGATTTCTTTGTCGGGCTCGCGCTGTTCCTCTTTATTCTTTTATCTACTTTTCCGCCATGCAAGTCCGTAAAAGCTGGCGCTTTTATTTATCTGATATATTATCATTCTTTACTTACAAACTCAACACTGAATTCCGTACAATAATCCTTCCTGTCCGCATCCTCCATATCAGAAAGTGCTCCAAGTCTTCCATCATCTGAAAGTGTGTTAAGTGCAAGCCGCTCCTTTGAATATACAGCTATTCTTGCTGGCGTTGTGGCTTCACATCTGCTATTAATCATATCAACGCCATTAACTTCTTTTTTAATCATACATGCGCCATTAATATCCCTGCCAGCTTCATCAGACCCACATTCCACCACGCACTCTCCCTGCTTACACACCGCTTCTTTTATGACATTTCCACTTACATCATAGAATACAACCTTAACTCCATTATCATCAGATATATTTTTCACATTAATTTTTACAGACACATTTTCACATTTATCAGGAAAATACTCTATAATCGCACGTTCACACGCATCCTTATCGACAACCACCCACAAAGAAGCGCCAGTTCTCTTAATACTTCCCCAGAGCGGCGACATAACAGAATACTTCTTGTCAGCATCCCCAGCTGTTGCGCTGACTATCTTACTTATCCATATATCTTCTTTATTACAGCTATATGTTATCCACACATTTTTATCAAATGCATCATTATAATCACATATTCCACGCATATACTGCGCACCAAGGTTCTTAATATGCCCCTCATATCTGTATGGCGGAAGCTCAGGAATAATTGCTTTCATATTATAAAATGCCCTTCCATCCTCACTTTTCATAGCTGCCAGAGGCCATCTGTGCGAGCTGTCTGTTGTCGGATTGTAACATATAATATAATCGTCATCCGGTGTTTTCTGCCCCCATACCTTGGCAGTGTTGGTGATAAGTGTAGGTATCTTTTCATCAAGCACGATATTGCCTTCCTTATCAAATATATAGCCCTCGCCCTTCTTGCAAAGCCCGACTATACTTCCGTCTTTGGCTGTGTAAAATGACAGCGCCCTGCCATGTACATAGTGCTCCTTATCGTACATTTCCTCCTCATACCACTGCTCAAGTATAAGCTTCTTAGACAACAGTTCACTGCATGCACTTACAAAGCCCTCATCTGCCACCTCATCATAATAAGGAATATTTACAGGACTGTCATCCTCCGGCTTATAGAAATGCGTGGTATCTTTGGTGAAACCGCCGGCAGTATTATATTTTATAACAAATATATCTGAAAGCGTAAAATCATTATACACCTCACGCACAAGCCTTGCCGCACCAAAACCGTTGTTAGGCGCACGATGAAAGTCAGGTGAGAAGCCATAAAATGTGGTTGCTAACATTCTTCCGTTTGACGCCTGATAAAAACACATTCTTGAATGTACAATCATCTTTGCATGCTCTGGCAGCAGTTCTTTGTCAGGACCTATATATGCTTTTGTGTCTGCGAGCATATATGGAAACATCGTTCTTTCCTTCTCCCAAGTTATTCCATCCTTTGATGTCGTGTATACAACCTCGTCCGGTGCGCCATGCTCATCCTTTTTGCCACTTATATAAGATAATAACAGTCTGTTATTAAAACCTGTCAGCATAGGTGCGTGATTATATGTGTAATCGCCATCGGCACGACAGCTTCTTCTTACCTGATATGTATACACGCCAGCCATATGAGGCAGTCCGCCGTCATGCTTATTCATATCAATATCAGGGACATTGTAGCACTCTATAACGTGCTGTGTTTTTAGTTCTTCTGCTTTCTGTATATGCTCTTTCATCATATTCCCCTTCCAATATTTGTTTTATTATATGTTAAACTTCTAACACAACAATATCAATATAAAATATAAAAACATCAACAGAAACTCCCATTCCCATTGATGTTTTACACTATTATTTATTCTCTTTATAAAAATTATTCGTAAAATTGTTTTACCTGCCAAAGACAGACTTTATCTACAGCCAACTGCTGCCACAAAATAAATGACTACTTCGTCACAGCACCCTCACCCGCAAAGTACTCCTTCACAAGTTTAACTACAACACCTGATAACAGGAATACTGCTATAAGGTTAGGTATTGCCATAAGTCCGTTAAATGTTTCTGCTATACCCCACATAAGACCTAAGTCCATAGTTGCGCCGACTACGGCAACAAGTGAGTATAACACCATAAATGGCTTGTTAGCCTTTGAGCCAAACAAAAACTCAATACATCTTGTTCCATATAATCCCCAGCCGATAATAGTTGAGAAAGCGAAACAGCACATAGCAACCGCTGTAAATATAGATATCCAGCCACCATAAGTTGATGTAAAGCCGCTTATAGTAAGCTCTGCTCCTGCTGCACTTCCGTAATTAACCGGAACTTCGCTACAAAGAATAACAAGAGCTGTAAGTGTACATATAACTATTGTGTCAACAAATACTTCAAATATTCCAAAGAAGCCCTGCTTTACAGGCTTTCTTGTATCAGCACACGCATGGGCTATCGAACCTGTACCAAGTCCGGCTTCATTAGAGAAGATACCTCTTGATACACCCTTCTTCATACTCATAAAGAAGCTTCCTATTGCACCACCAGTAACAGATGCAGGATTAAATGCACCCTTGAATATAGATGCAAATACTGCTGGAACATTTTTAGCATTAAGAAGAACAACACCTATAGCAAGAATTATGTATACAAGCGCCATAAATGGCACAAGCTTTTCTGTAACCTGACCTATTCTCTTTATTCCGCCAATAAGGATAAGCGCTATTACTACTGCAAGTACTATACCGATAATGAGATTAACTGTTGATACTGTTGAAGAATTCTCGTCTGCAATAATATTCATATTGTAGAGTGCTGTATCTATAGCCGAAGTTATTGTATTAACCTGAGTTGCATTACCTGTTCCAAACACTGTAAGCACGCCAAATGCTGAGAAAAGATATGCAAGCCAGTGCCAGTGCTTCTTAAGACCATTCTTAATATAGTACATAGGGCCGCCGACAAGCTCACCCTTATCATTCTTCTCCCTGAAATGTACAGCAAGAATAACTTCTGAAAACTTAGTACACATACCAAGCATAGCTGACACCCACATCCAGAACACAGCTCCCGGACCACCGATAGCTATAGCTCCTGCAACACCGGCGATATTACCGGTTCCTACAGTCGCCGCAAGTGCGGTACAGACTGCCTGAAATGGTGTAAGCGCACCATCCGATGCCTCTCTTTTACGGAATATTCTTCCTATTGTTACTTTCATGGCATAAGTGAACTTTCGTATCTGTATGAAGCCCATTCTTATGCTCAGGTAAAGTCCTACACCTATGATACATATCATAGCCGGAACTCCCCAGATAAAATTATTCACTACATTGTTAATATTCTCTATCGTGGATAACATAACTTTCCTGTGCAGATATTCTGCATATTCCTTTCGTATTTCTATGCAATCCACCTAACCAAAGCACTTTAAGCAAAGCTAACTGGATTAAGCCTGACATCTCTTATCATGTAAATCACGGATTAACTGATTGATTAAAATAATCAAACTTGTTTTATCATACCACAGCCGCAAGTGATACTGCAACTATTTATCATTATTCACTCAACAGCAAAAGCCTATCTCAACACTATATTTTTCTTTGCAAGCTATTTTATTCACACAATTATATTTGCAAATGTATATGAATTACCGGCTCTCTTTAAGCACCGGCATACGGTATATTTTAACGATAAGGGGAATTACCATAATAAACCACACAAGCGGCTCTGCTATAATAACCCCCGTATATCCCATCACCGGAACAAGTGTTGCGGCTATTATAATCTTTCCTATCATTTCAAGCGAACTTGATATAAGCGGAGTAATGTGTTCTCCAAGTCCCTGCATGGCATTTCTTACTATACAGATAACTGCCGTGACATAGTAAAATATAGTGTCAAACTTAAGATAATTAGTAGCATTTACAATAACAGCATCATTACTGCTGCCTGTAACAAGATAAACGAGCCAGCCGCCTATCGTGTAACTTGCAATAATGACAAGTGTACACCATATACAAGTATAAAGTATAGACAGCCTTATACCCTTCTTAACCCTGTCAACCTTGCCAGCACCTATATTCTGTCCGCAATAGGTTGCCATAGTCTGTCCAAATACTGTAAACATAACCATAAATATCTCAGATATCTTACGCGCCGCAGTATGTGCCACGATAATATCCTGACCAAGCTTATTGATAGCTGTCTGGAGAGTAAGCGAACCGATATTTACAAGGGAACTCATAAAGCCCATCGATAGACCGCCACCAAGCATATTTTTGACCATAGCACTCTCCATGCCCTTAAAGTCAGTGCGTGATAACCTTAATATATCATACTTTTTAACCATATAGAATGCACACACAATAAATGCTATGAGCTGTGCAAGAACTGTTGCAACCGCTGCTCCCCTTACTCCTGCCTTAACAATAACGACAAAGAATATATCACCTGCAACATTAAGTGCAACCGATATTGCAAGTATTATAAGAGGTGTTATCGTATCGCCTATCGCACGAAGCACCGCTGCACATATATCATATAAAAATGTTGCTAAAAGTCCGGCTATGATAACTGATATGTAACTTGCCGACTCTTTAAACAACTCATCCGGTATATTAAGAAACTTTAATATCGGATGTAAGAATACAAGTCCTGCGACAGTAAGTACAAGTGCCGTTGAAACACCAAGTATAATGGCTGTTGCAAAAGACTTTTTAACCGCCCTTATATCTTTTGCACCAAACTTCTGTGCCGTGACTATCGCAAAACCATTAGACAGTCCAAGCAGAAAGCCTATAATAAGGTTACTTAAGGTGGTTGTCGCCCCGACCGCTGCTAACATATTTTCACCAAGAAATGTACCTACAATTCTTGTATCCACAATACTGTATGTCAACTGTAACAGATTTGCCAGAAATATAGGCAGTGCAAATGTCAGTATCAATACAGATGGTTTCCCTTTGGTAAGATCTTTCATAATCTGATTAGTCCTCACTTATTATTATTTAAGTCATTATTTATATTTACAGGCAATTTATTATAAATAAAAGCTTATTAAATGTCATTAGAAATGTACAAAATAATATAAGATATTTCTTTTATAATATCTCTCAATTATGTTCCAATGGCAGAAAAGACAGCCATATAAAAAGTTATATTCTCTTTATAATATTTCTTCATTATTATCCCAATGGTTGTCGTATTCCTAAAATAATCTATAATAATTCTTCACATAAACACTTCTATAATTCACCTAAAATTAATCTCTACACTCATAACCTCGCTGTCCGTTCCCACTCTCATAGCCGGACCATATAATCCTACACCAGATGTAACCACACTGTACATATTATCTATCTTCTTTATGCCCCAGTAATTCTCCCACGCAAATGGCTGGACTATCGTAAGTGGAAAGAATTGTCCGGCATGTGTATGTCCGCTTAACATAACGTCCACGCCCATATCCGCTGCCTCATGAAGCTTATCCGGTTCGTGGTTTATGACTATGACCGGCTTACTCATATCGCACTGCTCAATAAGTTCAGAAAGGTCTTTTCGGTTACGTGTGCCATCTCCAGCCTTTTCTCCGTCAAGCCTTCCAATAAGATTAATCTTTCCATCTGCTATAGTTGTTACCTCATCAAGCATTATATTAATACCAGCTTCATCAAGAAAGCTTTCCATACGTGAGTCCCTGAATGCTTTCCTGCTCGAAGCTGTCGAAAATCCTCCTACAAGAGTTTCTGTCACATCATGATTGCCAAACACAGCATAAGAACCATATTTCGCATTTATACTGTGAAGAATTTCCTTTAATTCCGCCTCATCATCAAGTGCATCATAATCATTGTCAAATATATCACCGGCATATATAACAACATCTGGATTAAGCGCATTTATACGCTCTGCCATTTTTCTCATATCGTCACAGCCGATACTATATCCCAAGTGAAGGTCTGCAACAAGAACCACATTAAGACTGTCAATTCCATCAACCTGCTTTTCAACATTTATATCATAACTTCTTGTTGTCATCTGCCTTGCGTGAATAGTTCCATACACTGTAAAACTCACACTTGCAGCCACTATTCCTATACCTACTATCAGCGCACCATACAGTCTGTGAAGCACTGGAACATTTTTCTTCTTATCTACTTTCTTAAGTATCAGAACTATTATATCTCCTATAATCATAAAGAACAGCAGATATATAAAGTATCCAAGCCACACATTGCTCACCTTATGTATCCACGCCTGAATACTGCTTCTCGGAAGAAATACTCCTAAGAATATAGTCGATGCAGATATACAGTACAGACCTATCCATACTGCCTGCATACGTTTGTGCTTAAATAACGGTATGACTATTTTAAACCAGTGTATCATTCTCCATAGTATGTATACTCCAAGAATAATATATATAAATAACATTAACCACTTTAGCATAATGACCTCCATATCAATATATCCTAAAAATATTATGTATTATTAAATATTAATTACTATGTACTTTAATTGTATATATCGGTTATAATACCACTTTTTTTCTATTAAGACATATTATAATTTAAACCATGTAAACAAAAAAATTAAAGGCGCATGAAAATATTCTCACACGCCTTTAAATATTTTAAATCATCCATTCATCACCTGTCAACGGCTTCGATAAATCACAAATTAATATTTTATACAATACGTAGATATATCAATTATATACCACAGACTTAGAATAAATAACAACTTAATATTTCATATAATCCTTAATAACATTATGGTCTTTAAGCACCTTTTCAATAACAGTACCCTTTATCTTTCTTAAAAGCGGCTTCTTGATATTGTCAAGCACACCCGGTAACTCTATCTCAAGTGGTGACTTGCCATCCATAAGCTTAACGGATGCATCTAAGAGGTCTCTCACATCATATACACTGCCCCATACCTCTGGAACACCTCTGTCAACACCGAGAAGTCCATATACAGCCTCCATAGCTGTTCTTACAGAATACTCAGTTGTAAATATAGTATCTCTTGGTGTTTCAGCAAACTGTCCAAGGAATGCAAAGTTTACACAGCCATCTGGAATAACATCCGGTCTGTCGCCCTTTCTTCTTGGCATAAAGAATGCTGTGATATATGGCATCATCGTAGGAGTTGTGTTGCAGTGGTTCTTAGCAAGCTCATCTATTTCATTTACTGGTATTCCAAGATGATATAACCACTCTGCTGTTATCTCTTCACCAGTACACTCTTTCATAGGCTTCTTTATATAGTCACCAGGTACATCTGTAAATAAGCTGTATACCCATACACACACTTCATCCTTCTTCTGTTCCTTGAACTGTCCCTGTCTGTTGATAGTCCAGCTAAGAAGCCATCTTGAGTCCTTGCAGCTTACGATACCACCTGTAACAACATTTCCAGTTCTTGGGTCTCTTTTACATATCTTCTTAATCTGGTCAATAATCTGCTCGTTGCTTGTTGTAACTGTTGCTGACTCCCAGTTAGACTTAGCTATATCGCCGCAGAACTTCTCTGGATGTCCGAATTCAGGTGACTGCTTTGCAATATTCTTCCAAAGGCTCCAGCAGCCGCTTGTTCTTACCTCTGCATCGCCAACTGGCGCGTGAGTATGGTCGCCATATATAGTACTCTCTGTACAGCTTCCGTTTGTTACGAATACAAGGTCATTTTCTGTAAGCTCGATTGTTTCCTTTTCACCCTTAACGCTGCATTCTATCTTCTTTGCAATCTTCTTACTTCCATTGAATTCAAATACTACATTTTCAACTCTTGTATTGAACTGGAACTTAACGCCTGCTGCCTCAAGATACTTCTGCATTGGAAGGATAAGCGACTCATACTGGTTGTACTTAGTAAACTTAAGTGCGGAGAAGTCTGGAAGTCCTCCGATATGATGGATAAATCTCTGGATATACAGCTTCATCTCAAGCGCACTGTGCCAGTTTTCAAATGCAAACATAGTTCTCCAGTAGAGCCAGAAATCTGAGTCAAATACCTCTTCATCAAAGAAATCTTCAATCTTCTTATCATAAAGGTCTTCGTCCTTAGTAAAGAACAGCTTCATAATCTCCATACAGCCCTTCTGGCTTAAGTTAAACTTGCCATCTGTATGTGCATCCTGTCCACGGTTAATAGTTGCCCTGCAAAGTGAGTAGTTAGGGTCATGCTTGTTAAGCCAGTAATATTCATCAAGTACTGAAGCTCCCGGCTTTTCAAGTGAAGGAATACTTCTGAACAAATCCCAGAGGCACTCGAAATGGTTCTCCATCTCTCTTCCACCTCTCATAACATATCCTCTTGTTGGGTCATTTATACCATCACATGCACCACCGGCTATATCCATAGCCTCAAGAATGTGAATATGTTCTCCCTTCATCTGTCCATCTCTTACAAGGAAACACGCTGCTGCAAGTGAAGCAAGTCCGCTTCCTACTATATAAGCTGACTTATCATCAACGCCATCCGGCTTTTCTGGTCTTGCAAATGCTTCATAATTACCATTAGAATAATATATTCCTTTACTATTTTTATCATACTTTCCACGTTCTGTATTTCTATATTCTTCGTGTTCCGTCTTCTGTATTTCTTTTATCTTCTTTTTCTCTGTACCATTCTTATTCTTTGCGTTAAGTGCTGCAACTCCTGCGCCTACAGCAAGCAGTGCTGCTCCTGCCTTTAATGTCTTGCTTCCGATTGATTTCTTACTCATATAGAACCTCATTTCTGCGCACTTTTTTACTCATAATAGGTTTGTGTCAGGTGCGCTCAGACATCAATCCCGCATGTGAAAAATCTATTTTTCACACTATTCTTTTTTCTCATAATTTTCATAACTTCTCTTTGTCTTCGGAGTTTCACTCCATATCTTATCAGCATATGGTTTCCATGTATTAGCATAAGGAACACATTTGCTGCAAAGATGCTCTGCTGTTTCCGGTGACTGTAAATCTGTTGACTTGGCACCCGTTTCCTTAACCATCCTCTGCAAAATCTCAGGATTTTCAAGCATAGGACAAGGTCTTAAGTGGTTTTCATTAAATGGCTGGTTCTTTCTGTATGCCATAAACAGTGGCTGGTGAAGTATCTCAAGAAGTGTATTAGTTCTGATGTTTGCACCTGAATAATGTATAAATACACAAGGCTCTGCATCGCCATTGGCATTGATGTGGAAGTAATTTCTGCCACCGGCTATACATCCGCCAACGAATTCACCATCATTCTGGAAATCAAATGTGAATAATCCCTTACCTGTTGTAAGACTTCTTATCTGTCTTATGCGGTCTTTCATATATATTCTCTGCTCAGGTGTTGGAAGCAATTCAACAGATGCATCATTTCCAACTGGCATATAATGGAAATACATCGCATAGCGGCATCCCTTATCAACCATAAGCTGGATGAATTCATCACTTGTAACTGTTTCTGTATTCTTGGAGGTGTAGCATATCGAAGTACCGAATACAAGACCATTTTTCTTTAAAAGGTCCATCGCATGCATAACCTTTCCATATACGCCGTCACCTCTTCTTAAGTCGTTGACTGCCTCAAAGCCTTCAAGACTTATGGCAAGGTAAAGATTACCAACTCTCTTCATATCCTCACAGAACGCTTCATCAACAAGTGTTCCATTGGTAAAGGAAAGAAATGCACAATCATTATGCTTCTCACACAACTTAATAATATCGCTCTTTCTCACAAGTGGTTCGCCGCCTGTAAACATATAAAGGTATATGCCCAATTCCTTGCCCTGTGTTACAACGCTGTCCATCTCATCAAATGTAAGATTAAGCTTGTTGCCGTATTCTGCCGCCCAGCAGCCTGTACAATGAAGATTACATGCACTTGTAGGGTCCATAAGAATGAGCCAAGGCACATTACAGTTATACTTTTCTCTCATTTTCCTTATTGTCTTAGTTCCATTTAAAAATGCTTCAAAACCAAGATTAAGTACTATTGTCTTTAATACATTAGGGTCTATTTCATCTAATGCCTTGTTAATGTACTTATTAAGTGCGCTGTCCTTATCTGAAACTTTCTGTCTTACACCATCGAAATCGACATCAAGCTTCTCACCATCCATATATTTCTCCATAAAATCGACAAGCTTTAATATCTCTTTTTCTCTGTCTTTATCTAAATTCTTCAGTATTATATCAGTAGCTTTGCTGACTGCAATTCTTCCTGCTTTATGTGTTATTGTACCCATATTTATCACCATTCCTGTATTTTATTTTCACTGTAAATGTATTGCTTATCCCCGTAAGCTTCTGTCCGTCTTAACCGTATTAATGACTATTATTAAGTTAAGCACGCCATCCAGACACAGGTTCAGTCCTATAAGTCTTATCATCATTCTTGTAGTTTCACCCGGCATCAGTATAAGCAAAATACCAAGTGCTGCTACTATAACTGCCATAATTAACATAATCCACCAGCTGCTTATTCCAAATCTTTTAGAGTCCAGCGCAGTCTGTATCTTAAGTGTCGCATCCACCAGCATGACTATTCCTATGCATGTCGATAACAACTGTACTATGCTTGATGTTCTACATACAAATACTATGCCGACAATAGCTGCTACTATGCCAAGTGCAAGGTCAAACTGGAATGCCAGCTGATATACATCCTTTGCAAAGTACCCTATCACTTTCACAACTCCATACACTATCAGGTATATTCCAAATACCGTACAGACTGTGTTAAGTGCTATTCCCGGCGCAAGAAGCAATATAAGCCCGACAAGAATAAGACATACTGTAAGCAGATTGTACATATTCTTTATTCCCTTTATGCCATTCATAATTTAACCTCCTTTATGCATTTATAATTACATCTATAAAAGAGCACATTTAAAATATTTATTAATACATTTTATATCTGCTCATTTATTGATTGTAATTGAAGCTGTTCAATGAACATTATCTATAAATATTCTTGTAACAGCTCTTTCTATGTGGTTAATCTACTATATTTTTCTATATATTAATACAGACAAATTAAGGAGAATGTACATAATTCGTACACTCTCCTCAATTTGTCTGAAAATAAAATATTTATAAACCAATTAATATACAACTATAAATAAGTAAATTTAAAATATTGCACAAGTATGTCCGCATTAGATAGACATATTTTCCATAATTTATTGAAATGTATATAAAGCACAAACAAAAGTAAATTATCTTTGTGTATTTTTCTGTATTTGCTCATTTATAGTATATAACTTAACAATCTTATCTGTATTGCAAAAAACAAAGTTTTAATACTAACCCACTTTACTTGCCTTTGATATCATAACTGGAAGTGTGGCATCTATTGACTCTGCTATCTTTCCGATAAAGTGCTCAAAATCAGCCTGCATCCCGCTTTCTATCCATTTGTATGTACTTCCGATAATGGCATATCCATAAAAATATGACATAAATTCAAGGTCTTTTTCTGATATATTCTGCCCTTCGCTTTTTCTCGCTATATAACTTTTTAAAACCTCTGCTGTCATCTTTTCAAGATAATTCGTTATAATATCGCGGTTCTTGGAATTATATACATGTATCACAACATCCTTATACTGCGCAAGCAAAGAAGCAGCCTTGCTGTACTTCTCATAAAAAGAGCCATCTTTGGCAACATCCCTCAGATTTTCCTCAATCTCCTGCATAAATATGCTATTTAACACATCATATATATCCTTATAATAGTAATAAAATGTGTTTCTGTTAATCTCACATTCATCACATATATCCTTAACTGTAACTTTATCTATTGACTTTGTCTTGAGTAACTCTAAAAGACTGAGCATTATAGCCTTTTTTGTAAACTTAGCCATATATAAACATCCTTTACATCATAGTTTTTATTCCGTTTTCGGTGTTAGGTGGGTCACAACTTCAAAAGTCTTATCATGCAGGCACGAACGACATTTCAACCTTTTAACCCTTACATCATAATTATGAGTATATCATAACTTTTATATTTAAGCTAATAAAAATATCATTAAAGATTTATATGATATTAGCTAACTGAGATAATTCATCAGAAGTGACTAATAAAAATATTATTAAAAATTTATATGGCTGACATATACAAATATTCTCGCTGACTTTTATATCTATAATCCTCTTTACATTCATCTTCCGATTTTTCTGCATAAAATGTAAGTAAGCACATATTTACACAGAAGGGATTATTATGAATTGCTCTAATAACAATTCAAGACACTGCTGTAATAACTGTGGTTCTGGTTCATATGGCACTTACGTCACTATTCAGGGTCCTATGGGACCGCAAGGCGACACCGGCGAAACTCCTGCTATCACTGTAGTCGAAGATACTCCTCTAAGTTATAAGCTCAACTTTAAAACCTCAACAACTGATATAACTACCCCTAATCTTTTTAAAGCCCTTGATGAATATCACGTAAATCTATCCACCGCCAACAGCACATTAAACATTCCTTTAGACAATCTTATACTGACTTACCAGTATGTATCTTCTAATTCTGCAAGAATAACAATAGCTCCCAAAGACACATCAATATCAATACTTGCTGATATGCGCAGAACCAGCATATACAACTCCTACTCTGTGGAGTAACAAACCTACGATAACACAAATGTTTCCACAAGAACTATTATTGATGACATAATATACACACTTTCACAGGAAACTCACGTTATGCAGATTAGACAGCAAAATCCTGACACTAAACTATGGTCACTATGTGAAATCCATACTTTCATTTCCAATGGCGGCGCACGGACTTCGGTGTGGGTACAGTGGTATGAGTCTGGGGTGAGCTATGAAGCACCTTGATGGCACAGTTTTATACACTTGATATGGATACACCATATATGATATACAATATCTATTCACTAACTAAATTTCTTTATAAAAATACAACAACATAACCAATATTGTTCTGACGATTATTATATGTAGCAGACTGGTCAGTATAGTGATTACACATCAAACTTCCATAATATAAGCCTGTTGCAATATCCACACACTTCATATAAACAGAATGATTAAAATCCACTTCTCGCATATTCATTGATTTCCTATCTGCTAAAGTTCCATAGTAATTAAATACATATCTCAAAACATTTTCAAACTCTTGGAAAAAAATTTCATATCAATATGATCTTTTCCGAAATATCTAAATGGCCAAAAATCCTTATTCATTAAATCAACATTTAATAATATATCATTTAAATAATCTGATACCTCTGCATTTTGATTATACTTATATAGATCTTTTCTATTCCACATAATAAATGAATATGCTGAACCACGATATTCAGCTATTCTACGAATGCTTTTTGCAGTTAGATTTTCTTGTGAACTAATAATTTTATTGTAAAAAGCTAGAATTTTCTCATTCGCTATTTATTTTTATATTCAAAAATTTTTGTTCACGTAATCAATGTCTAATACTACAAATATAATTACCTTTCTCACTAGTCCCTTTTTCTAATTAAAAAACTTCTAAACATCTTTTCGGGAAAATAACACAATTAACTCACAATGAAACAACACCTCCTGATTGATGTCAGAATAACCGCTTGTTCGTGGAAAAATATCATATTAAAAAGGAAACAAGTCTACACTCGCTGAAATTCAAAATATACACTTTGAAAATCACTCATATTCAATAGCAAAGTTGAGACCTTAACTATTGAAGTATTCGGAAAGTGGTCAATACATACCCTTTGCTACTATAATAATGCAGGCATTTTATCGTAGTTGTGTTTCTGCCACTGTATCAACAGTTGAGACGGTAAAGACTGACTTATTTCCTCATAGAGAAGCTTCATCAACCACTGACGAGTCGATAATTCCACAGGATTGACTCGCTGAATTTCACCGTCTCGACCTGAAATCAACGCTTTATTTCTTTGCATTTTCCTCTAATTCCAGCATATATTTATCAAAGTCAGACATAAATAATCTGTCCTGAACGACACGGTACTTTTCAAATTCAGTTTCAGCTTTTGCCTTGGCAATCTCCGCTGTAATTTTTCCTGCATCCTGAAGAACCTCTCTGTCAGCTGCCATCAGAAACAAATCAAGACGCTTTGACCAATCCTCCATCGTCATTGGAATGTGACGCTCTGCACGGTCTTCTGCCAAATCCAGATATGCTGATACAATACGTTCTAACGAACGCATTTCTTCCTCTCTTAGATAGTTTTTTGCAATGCTTACATCACTTTTTACTATTTTGCCATCCGGTGCTGATGCCCAAGTAGTTAATCCCATATGCGGCTTGTCTGCATCTGCACGCTCATAAATCAACTCTGCTGCCGTATGTCCATGTACCGCATAATGCATTTTATTTTGTACCTTTGCAAAAAACTGTTTGGTTGTTCTTGCATTACGGTCATAATCAAGTGATGTGGCGTATATATCCGTTATCTTCTGATAAAATCTACGTTCAGACAGTCGAATTTCACGAATCTGCTCAAGTAAACGGTCAAAGTACTCTGTAGTAAGCACCGAACCGCCACTTTTCAGACGTTCATTATCCATAGCCCAGCCTTTGATTGTATAGTCCTTAACAATACTGTTAGCCCATTTACGAAACTGCACTGCACGCTCATTATTCACTTTAAAGCCGACTGCAATAATCATTTGAAGATTATAATGCTTGGTATCACGTGTAACCTGACGAGAACCTTCCGTTTGAACTATCCGGAAATTCCGGATAGTTAAATCTTCCTCAAGTTCTGAATCCGAATAAATTTTTTTAATGTGTTCATTGATTGTACGAACATCCACATCATATAACGTGGCCATCATCTTCTGTGTGAGCCATATATTCTCATCCTCATAGCGCATTTCAAAACTGTCCTGCTGGTCACCGACAGAAGCAATATAGGTTAAATATTCTGCTGCACTGGAACGGATAGTTACTTCATCTTTTTTCTTTTTCAAATAAAAGTCCCTCCTCATTTCAAAATACATTTAGCATAAATATAGCACTATAACATCATAGAATTCTTTGTTTTTCTTATGCCACTTTCAGGCTTCTATTTATCTTTTCGGGTCAATAGCACGATTGACTCACAATGTCCAGTATTTGGGAACATATCTATACAGCAGCCCTTCTTAACCTCATATCCGCTCTCCTGCAACATAACCAAATCTCTTGCAAGGCTTGTAGGCTTGCAGGAAATGTACACCATTGACTCCACGCCATAATCAATTATCTTCTTAAGTGCCTTCGGATTGATACCATCTCTTGGTGGGTCAAGGACTATGAAGTCCGGTTTGTCCTTTATGTTATCAAGTGCATTAAGTACATCATCTGCGATAAATTCACAGTTAGTAAGACCATTTATTCCGGCATTAATCTTAGCAGCCTCAACAGCCTCCGGTATTATCTCAACGCCGATAACCTTCTTTGCAACAGGTGCAAGTATCTGTGCTATCGTTCCTGTTCCGCTGTACAGGTCGAAGATAACCTTATCCTTAGTTGTTCCTACATAATCTCTTGCCTTTGAGTAAAGAACCTCTGCGCCAAGTGAATTAGTCTGGAAGAATGAAAATGTTGTAATCTTAAACTTAAGTCCAAGAAGCTCCTCTTCGATATAATCTCTTCCAAATACTACTTCTGTCTTTTCATTTATTACCGCATCGGCAACACTGTCATTGTAAGTGTGTAAAAAGCCTGTTATCTGTCCGTCAAGTGACAGCGACTTTAATCTGTCTGCCAGCTCATCCATCGGAATATCATTCACTGTAGTTGTTACGATATCCACAAGAATTTGTCCTGTTTTTACTGCCTTTCTTACAAGCAAATGTCTTAAATAGCCCTCGTGCTTCATCTTATGGTAGTATGTCAGATTTTTTTCAAGTGCATAATCATATACACACTTAAGTATTTTTCTGTAATCATTATCAACAATCTTACAGCCGGTTACTGTGACTATGTCGTACATACTGTTTCTCTTATGTAAACCTAAGGCTATAGGACCATCTTTTACCTCATCACCAAATGAGAATTCCATCTTATTGCGGTATTCGCTTGATACCGGACTTCCAATTATTCCTTCCCACTCGTATTCTGTATTTATAACAGGGTCAAGAAGCTTCTTAACTGCTGCCTCTTTCATCTTTAACTGTTCTTCATACCTTACAGTCTGGTATACACAGCCACCGCATTTCCCAAAATGCTCACATCTTTCGTTAGTTTCTGCATCTGCCTGACAGACAACTTCAAGAAGTCTTCCCTCACATTTGCCGTGTTTCTTCTTGTTTACCATAAACTTAACTGTCTGTCCCGGTATGGAATTCTTTACAACAGCCTTTTCTTCTATAACCTGTCCGTCTTCCTCCGTCCTGACTACCACATTTCCCTTATTAGGAAAATCAACACTCTCCACGTAACCTGTATATATTCCGCCTTTTTTCATCTATATTCTTCCTTATATTATCTATAGTAGTAGTTTTTTTAAGACCCTCTCCAAGGTCATTATAATGTTGCATTTTAAATATATTTTTGTAAAGTCAATCGCTGTTCTTCTATCTCACACTAATACACACCCTTACATTCTCTGCATAACTATATTGCTATTAACCGAATAAATCATCCAATAATAAATGTCTGCTTTGCAACCGCCTTCCTTCCCATCTTAAAACACCACATCACAAGGAAAAAGACCACTGACCGATTACATAACCTGCCAGTGGTCTATATATACCTTAGTATTATTCTTTTATTCAATACATTAACTTCTGACCGCAGTCAGAATAAAATATATTACTTCTACCTGCCTTGCCCGACTAATACTAATTAGTTCTCGAAGTCATCTTCTTCATCTTCAAAATCGTCTTCAAAGTCATCATCATCGAAGTCGTCATCAAAATCATCAAGATAATCAGGTGTAAAGTATCTGTATATAGCATATACAATTGCTGCTAAAGCTGCAACAGCTCCGATAACTGCTAATGCTATAATAATTACATTACTTTTCTTCTTATCTTCTTCTGCTTCCTTCTTACGAAGAAGTTCATTAAGCTTACTTGCTGCAATAAGCTCCTCAATCTTATCCTTATTCATAACAACCGCTCCTTTCCAGCCACATAATAAAGTAAATATATTGTATCACAATCAGTTTTATTTGTCACCATATTTGATTATATCTTCTTTAATCTGGCGAAACCTGCAAGCATTTTCTTAAGACCTGCCTGTTCAAACTTCACAGATACCATATAGTCACGTTCGCCGGACTCTATAGATATAACCTTGCCCCTGCCAAACTTGCTATGTTCAATAGTGTCACCAACTGAATATCCAAGTCCTGTTGAAGCCACGCCTCCCTTGCTGCTTTTTGATGCTGACGTACCAGCGCTGACTGCATTTGAAGAGCCTGACATACCTGAAGAAGCTGCGCCTGCCTCCTTTTTAGCTGGCTTCTTTAAGTCAAATATGTCCATAGGAAACTCTTTTCCGAAACCAACCTTCTTATTCGCACCCGCATTTGCAGTATCACGTATAGCCTCTTTAGTCGCTTCATCCACCTTATCCTTCTTAGGATGCGCACTATATGCTCCCGGCTTCTTAACGCTTGTACCATATGGACTTGCTGAACCATAATAACTTACACTTCCTGTATTGCGTGTTCCTGTCGCACCACTTCCATATCCAGTCAGACCTGTCCTGCTATAAGGTGTTGAAAAGCCTGTACCGCCTTCTCTTCCTGAACCATATGTAGTATTGCCATAACCTGTGCTTTTATACATACCGCCAGACTTTGAAGCACCGCCAAGCTTTACTCTGCCTGACTCCTTAAATGTTACATTGCCACTTCCATATCTGCTGAGTGCCGCCTTTGCATTTGCACGTATATTGTATACAGGCTGCTCTTCGGACTCATCTTTTCCGCCGTATGCTATCTTTCCTTTATAACCTGAGCTGTTATTTTCTATATTAAGATATTCGTCCGGTATCTCCTTTATAAATCTTGACACCTTGTTCATCTGCGTTTCACCGCGCACCATACGCATCTTTGCACTGCTCAGATTAAGCACTTTTTCAGCTCTTGTTATACCTACATAACACAGTCGGCGCTCTTCCTCTATCTCTGTCGGGTCATCCGATACTATCGTCATATAGCTTGGGAAAAGTCCATCCTCCATACCCGTCATAAATACGATTGGGAATTCAAGACCTTTGGCACTGTGAAGTGTCATAAGCATAACCTGCTTCTCTGATTCGTCAAGATTGTCTATGTCAGCTATAAGCGCAACTTCCTCTAAGAAGCCGCTAAGAGATACTTCCTCGCCCTTTTCGGCACAACCATTTTCATAACTTACAACCTTGTTTATTAATTCATCAATATTTTCCTGTCTTGCTTCTATTTCCTCTGCTGTTTCGCTTTCCGCAAGACTTTCTATATATCTTGTGTCGTCAAGCACTGTCTTTACAAGTTCCTTAAGACTTAGGAATTCCTGCTTTGCCTTGAGTGAATTAATCAGTGTTACAAATGGCTCTATTTTTCCGGCACCTCTTTTTATCGTATCAATGTTCTCCGCCTCGCATAACGCCTGCCAGAAAGTTATGCCGTTCTGGTCTGCATATTCCTGCACACGCTCTATTGTAGTCGCACCTATTCCCCTTTTAGGAACATTTATAATACGCCTTACTGCCTGCCCGTCCATACCATTATCAATCGTCTTAAGATAGGCAAGAATATCCTTGATTTCTTTTCTCTGATAGAAGCTGATACCGCCATATATTCTGTACGGAATGTTTTTCATCATAAGCTTTTCTTCAAGAACTCGCGACTGTGCATTGGTTCTGTAAAGAATAGCTATATCGTTATAATTCCAGCCATCGCGTACATATGAGCTTATGCTGTCAACCACGCCCTGCGCCTCGTCATAGCCATTTTCGTAAAGTGTATAATTAACCTTCTCGCCTTCGCCATTCTCCGTCCACAGGCTTTTTGACTTTCTGCCCACATTATTCTGGATAACTGCATTGGCAGCATTAAGTATTGTCTGGGTTGAGCGGTAATTCTGCTCAAGCTTTATTACCTTTGTTCCCTCAAATGTATTTTCAAAGTTAAGGATATTGGTAATATTGGCACCCCTGAACTTATATATCGACTGATCATCATCACCAACTACGCACAGGTTGCCATATTTCTGCGCAAGCATTGATATAAGCTTAAACTGTGAAGTATTGGTATCCTGATATTCATCCACCATAATGTACTTAAATCTTTCCTGATAGTAATTAAGCACTTCTGCATCCTTCTCAAACAGTTCAACTGTTTTAAATATCAGGTCATCAAAATCCAGCGCATTGTTAAGCTTAAGTGTCTTTTGATATTCTGCATACACATTTGCAATTCTCTTGGCATTGTAGTCCCCGCCTGCCTCAAGAGCCATTTCGTCCGGTGTCATAAGCTCATCCTTGGCGTGGGATATGGAATTCATAATAGTTCTTTCCTTTAACATCTTTGTATCGATGTTAAACTTCTTGCATATATCCTTTATAACGCTCTTCTGGTCGTCTGTATCATATATTGTAAAGTTGTTTGTGTATCCTATCCTGTCTATATATCTTCTTAGTATACGCACGCATGTTGAGTGAAATGTGCTTACCCACACTTCTCCTGCGCCATTGCCTACTGTCGCATCTACTCTCTCTCTCATCTCTCTTGCTGCTTTATTCGTAAATGTTATCGCAAGTATATTATAAGGTGCTACCCCGCAGTCATCTATAAGATAAGCTATTCTGTTTGTAAGAACTCTTGTCTTACCTGAACCCGCACCTGCTATTATAAGCAGAGGTCCTTCTGTGCGCTTTACGGCGCGCTTCTGCATATCGTTTAATCCATCTAAATTCATATACTACTCCTGTTCTATACTGAATATCACACGAACATGTATTCTTGTCATACTAAGTTAGTATATCAAATGTGGGGGAATTAATAAAGGGGAAAATTATGTTTGGTGGGGAGAATTATAGATTGGTTACGGACACTAAAATATAAGCGGATGTCTGTATTATAGACACCCGCTCATACAACATTATTAATATGCCTGATTACGACAGCTTAGTTCCACAATTACTACAGAACTTAGCTCCATTCGTAGGTGTTCCGCAGTTAGGACAGAACTTATATGTACCACTACCGGCACCTGCTGATGACTGGTTATTATTAATATTATTCATCATCTGCTGTCCCATAGCCATACCCATCTGTATGCTCATCATATCGCCGGCAATATTGTTACTGCCTTTTCCGATATTGTCTGCCATAGCCATCTGGCTGTACTTGCCCATATCAGATACCATAGCCTGTGAAGCTGCCTTATTCTGCATCTTTGTTATTTCTTCCGGATAAGAGAAACTTGCTATATTAAAATCAGTTATCTCTATACCAAGCTTCATCATCTGCATATCAAGGTCTTCCCTGATACCAGAAGATATCTCGAAAGCATTAGCCTGAAGATTAAACATATCCTTGCCTTCTTTAGATATCCACTTCATAAGAAGCTGGTCTAATACGGCAACAACTCTCTGCTTTACATCATCAACTGTATACATCTGCTTGATACCTGCAACCTTGTCAATAAGGCATACGTAATCAGATATCTTAAATGCAAAGTTACCAAATGCTCTTACAGGCATACCACCAGGAAGTCCTGAATATGGAATAGCTATAGGATTTTTAGTTCCCCAGTTAACATTAAACTCCTTTGTATTGACAAAGAGAACCTCCGCTCTCATTCCACTGTTAAATCCAAACTTAAATCCTTTAAGTGTTGACAGGAATGGTATAATCTGTGAATCGATATCGAATTCACCTTCATCCTTAAATATACCTTCTATGCTGCCATTATATAAGAATATTGCATCCTGTCCCGGACGGATTATAAGGCGGCTGCCTTTCTTTATCTCCTTATTAGTCCACTTCCAGAATATACAATCATCTCTGTATTCTTCCCATTCAACCACATTGGAAAGCTGACTTTTGAATAAACCCATGGTTTCCTCCCGATATTATCAATTCTGTTTTACTGAATTCCCATCTGTGCCTTAAGTGCTGCAAGCTCATCATCAACTTCTGAATTAGATGGTTCTGCATCATACTTAGCAGCAAGGTTATCAATATTAGAATCCTCTGCTGAAGAATTAAGTTCTGCCATAGCATTAGCCTCATCAAGCATCTTGTTTGCCTTAGCCTCCATACGGCTGAAAGCTTCCATACTATTGCTTGCACCAACTACGCTCGAACCAACCTTGTTGATACGCTCCTGAGCTTTAGCTGCCTTGACTGTTGCCTTGATAGCTGCTCTTCTTGCCTCAAGTGATGATATATCTTTAACGAGCTTATCGTGCATCTGACGCATCTTAGCTGCATTATCTGCTGCCACATTATAAGCCTGTGTAAGTGCTGCCTGTGTTGTTGTAAGCTGCTGCTTCTTCTCAAGGAATGACCTTGCATCAGCCTCGTTGCCAGCTCTGAGCGCCTTCTCTGCGTAAGACTGCATCTTATTAATCTGTGCTGTGCACTCATCAAGTTCTCTCTTAGCTCTTGTTTCCTCTGCCATAACAGATGCTGTCTCAGCTTTAACCTTTCCTAAATCGCTTTCAAGGTTTCTCATATACTGGTCAATCATCTTCTCAGGGTCCTCACACTTATCTAAAAGTGCGTTGATGTTTGCGCTCATAATATCCTTAAATCTTGTTAAAATACCCATAATATCCTCCCATTCTTTAACACAAGTATAATAATGTTCCATTACAAGCCAAAATATTATTCTTCCAATAGAACTAACAAAAATATTATACTATATTAATTATTAAAAGTCACTAGTCTTTATAGATATTTATCAGATAATTCTAATATATGTTAGCCTTTTATATATATTTTAAAAAAGTTATGATATTATTCTTACTTTTTCTGTTTTAAAGCACGCTTTGCTTCTTTTGCCTCTTCCTTCGCTTCCCTTTTTTCTTCCTTAATCTCTTCCTTAGTCTTAGCCCTGCCTGCCTGCAATGTGCGGCTTGTGTAATCGTCTATAAGGCTTTCGATAATATTTTTCTTCATATAAACATCAAAACTTAACAGACAGACAAGTGTAAATAACTGTAAAAAGTCCCTGTCCTCATCATCACTTACATCTTTAAATGTGCTTTTTGCAAGCTCTGTACTGTTTAACACATCCTTTGATAATGCATCTATCTGTAGCTTTTCCATGCTGTATATTTCGCTGTATATCGTATCAAGGTCTGGAACTTCATCTGTGTCAAAGAACTTATCAGTAAGTGGATTAAGAAGCTTCTGGATATCGCTTATTGAAAGTATATTCTTAAGGTAATATATAAATGTTAAAACGTATATATGCTCCTTTGAATATTTTTTCTTTACCGGCGGTGGCAGAAGATTGTTCTTTGTATAATTATTAATCATAGTTTTAGTGAGTATCTTATCATCCTCGTGCCTCTTGACATCTGATAAGTGCTCATCCATAAATGTTGTCACCTGATCCATATAAAGGTCTATATTAGGAACATCTCCCGGTTTAATATAATTAAGCTTCACAAGTCTTTTTAAAAGTGTATTAACAAACTCCTGATTATTATTATTCATACTTTTACTCCTGATATAATACTGACTTAATGCTACAGTCACATAAAATGCAAAATAACTGCTACACTAATTTCAATCCATAGCACATATTATATAGTATTAAAAACCATATATCAAGGGTTTTATTGTGGATGATGTAGTATTGACATATCCAACATATGCCATTTACAGTAAGTTCAGACTAATTACATGGCTGCTGATACCCTTACTCATCTCAAGAAGAAAATACTGTACACTTTTGGTATGGTATTGGACAAAGTATTCATCTTTATAAGGCAGAATATTCATAGCACAATAATTGATATGAAAAAGTTGTAAAGTGGTGTTAAATATATTTACATACTATAAATAAGGCTGCTACACCAGCCATTATTTCTATAAATAATATGCAGTAAATATTACCAATAACCACATACCATATAGATTATACCTGATACAGCAGCCCACATTTTACAAATATTCTTATCACGCTTAATCATAAGCAGCCTTTTATCTGCCTGCTTATCCCTGTTTTTTAGTTATATTTTCTAACATATAAACAGAATTTATATAATCGTCTATTCTACCTATTCATATCTTCTTTCTTAAATTTATCTTCTAATATAAGCAGAATTTATCTAATAACCCATTTTACTTATCTTTACTATCCGACATAATTCCAAGTCTTTCAAACACTCTGTCATACCCGTCATTGCCATAGTTCAGTGAACGGTTGACCCTGCTTATTGTAGCTGTTGAAGCTCCTGTCTTTTCTGCTATCTCAAGATATGTCTTCTGTTCCCTTAACATTCTTGCGACCTCAAATCTCTGTGCCAAAGAAAGCAGTTCATTAATCGTGCATACATCTTCAAAAAAATCATAACATTCTTTAACATCATTAAGGCTAAGTATCGCTTTAAAAAGTTGTTCTACTTCCTTAGACTTTAACTTATCATTCATATTAAACCCTCAATTCCCGCGTTAATAAATACGTGTTTTTATCTCGTTTTAACAGTTTAACACAGTAAAGTTTTACAGTAAATACATTTAGCCAAAATTTATTTTATTTTTTTAATTCTTACTCATCCCTGCGGCCTATATAAGACTCATAAAGCCTGTAATCACTGTTTACTATAAGCTCCTCTGGGAATTCTACATCCTCAATAACCTTATATGCCCTGTCAAAGTCGCATATGCTCTCCTTAATATGTGCATCACTTCCTATAGATATGCATACTCCGTATTCTTTACACAATTTAAGCATTTTAACATCATTATCATATGCTCCCTGCCTTGGTCCATCAGGATTAAGTGATGTATTATTCACCTCAAGCAGAACGTGTTTTTCCTTTGCAGCCTTTACAAGCTTCTCATAATCAACCGGGTATCTTGAATCGTCAGGGTGTCCGATTATATTTACATAAGGATTATCCATCGCCTTTATGAGCGCACCTGTATTCTGTTCTACACTTCCCGGCTTTATACATGGAATGTGAAGACTTGCTATAACCACGTCACACCCCTTAAGTCCATACTCTTTAAGGTCTATATTGCCATCATAATCCATAATATTAGCCTCACACCCCATATAAAGCTTAACGCCATCCTTGTTTCTTGGAATTATCTTCATATTAGAAAAATACAGTATTCCTACACTTCCCGGCATCTTAGGTGCGTGGTCTGTTATGGCAAGATGTGTAACTCCTGTCTTTGCCGCATATGCAGCCATCTCATCTATTGTGTTATAAGCATGTCCACTCACAAGTGTATGCGTATGTGTATCTATTGTGTACTTCATAATTCCCACTTTCTTTCATTAATCATTCATAATCTTCGCTGTCTTATTAGTTGTCATTTTTTTCTTTCTTCATCATAATATTATGATGTCAGACCTTTTAACACTGATATCATTATATACATTTATAAGTCCATCTGCAACGTGGCAAATATATTATAAATGTATCAAACATCCCATAAATCTTTTTTAATCACTGAAAATATGATATACTGTGCGCAAATAATAAAATGATGCATGTGTCCCAGGTAAAAAAGTCGTTTTATACTTTTGACATTTACATCATAAAATAACATACAAAAGAAGTTCACTATATAATAAATATGATTAAAGGGTCAAAAGGTATCATCGATGCATGCTTGCATGCAATTCGATGTATGCCTTAGTGACCTGCACTACACCGGGAAAGTAGCAATTTACTATGCGAAGCTAGTAAATTAGCGGATTTCGAGGTGGAGTCAGATTACGGGAATGCGGAGCATGGAGTAATCTGATTAATCATAAATGAGGGGCAAAATACCTTTTGACCCTCATATCATAAATATGAAAGTGAGTTCTCTATATGAATATTATACATTTACAATTAAAAAACTATATAAGATATACCTCAGTTGCTCTGCTCTCTGCAATACTGCTTGCTCTGACTGCACTGACACCTCTTACTGGCTATGCTGACACGCAGGCTGACTATGATGAAAATAACCGTCAGTTAGATAAGTTAAAGCAGGAGCAGGCGGCGCTTTCATCTGAGCTGGACGACCTTAACAGCCAGCTTGAAGCATCTGGTAATTCGCTTAATAACATAACAACACGCATATCTTCAAAACAGCAGGAAATAGACACGCTCAACAGCAATATATCTGATATGGAGGCTGAAAAACAGAGGCAGTATGATGCGATGAAGCTTCGTATACAGTATATGTACGAAAGCAACGACTATAGCTTTATGGATGTGCTTATGAAGTCGACCGATATGGCTGACCTTCTTAAGAAGGCTGACTATGCAAGACAGATATCTGATTATGACCGTTCTATGCTTGCCGACCTGAACAACCTTATAACTTCGCTTAACCAGAACAAAGTCAGCCTGAACAACGATATGACAGAGCTTGTATCACTACAGCAGCAGGCTGTCGCACAATCTGAAAGCATTAAAAGTCTTATAGGTGCCAAGCAGTCAAAGATAGATGCGAATTCCGAGGGCATTAAAAATGCTGAGGCGCTTGCGCTTGAATATGAGAAAAAGCTTGAGGAGGAGGCTGCTGCACGACAGCTTGAAGAAATCAAGAAATTAAGCTCAGCCGATGAGATCATTAACAACACTCCTATCAGCTATGATACAAGTGACCTTGCCATGATGGCTGCCATTATAGAGTGCGAAGCCGGAAACCAGTCATACGAAGGCAAGCTTGCTGTCGGAAGTGTTGTTGTAAACAGAATAAACAGCCCTCGCTTCGGAAACACACTTCAGGCTGTCCTGTATGCACCTTCCCAGTTCAGCCCCGTAGCCAGTGGACGTTTTTCAATAGTTCTTGCCAGAGGTGCCAACGAAGAATGTACACGCGCCGCCAAGGAAGTCCTTGACGGTCACATAACTATTAATGCGCTATACTTCCATGTATACAACAGCGAAGTTGATACTGGCGGAACTGTTATCGGCGACCATGTATTTTATTAGATATACTTGTATTACATAGACTTGGGATTATAATAAAAGTATTTTCTTTGTAAGATATTTTTGTATCCAAGATAGAACTACACAACATTTTGTCCTATAAGTCACATTTTAAGCTTACTCATATATAGCATAAAACAAGAGACCTGCACAATATATTTATTTAGTCAAAAGGTCTGAACCCACCTATGAGCAAGCTCATGTGGGTTCAGACCTTTTGACCCTGGTATCATTATATATTACTATATCTTATATAATCCACCGTAACATATCCATTTTTATCATTCTTCACTGTATTATTATGGCTTACAAACATACCATTCTTAACGCCTACCCAGCGTCCTGCCTTTGCTGTGTAGCTTACGGCATCCTGATAGTTCTTTCCGTCAAAGCTTATCTCAAGGACAGCCTCCTCAACAGGCACATTGTCAACTGAAAGTGCCATCTCCTTTGTCTGCTTTACACCAGTTCTCTTTACAGTATACTTAAGATAAATAGTCTTTGTATCATCACTAAAAACTGCTGTATCAATAACCTTTTCGTCAACATTTTCATCTGTATAAGCAGCTTCACAATCAAAGTTCTGTTTACCCTTAACAGTTCTTAATACATACTTTCCATCCTTCTTAGCAACACCAAGAGCTGCATAATCCATGCCAAGTGACACAATTCCGGCATAATCACCATCCATAAGTCCGTAAAGACTCATCTTTGTTTCACATGTAAATTCTGGCGCAGGCCACTTCTGAAGAAGCAGATTGCGGTAATCTCCGACTGGTCTTAAAGGAGTTGCAGGCACTGCATTAAGCTTTATATAAGAACCATTTTCTGATGCATTTCCATATACATCTGTCTTAGTTTCATACCAGCTGTCATCATAGTTCGCATTCCACTGCCACTGCAGCATAAGCTTTTCTGTGTCGAATTCATCCGTTGTATCAGGCTCACATACAGGATACTTCTGTGTATCAGCAAGCTCCTCTGGTGTCTTTCCAATATCCGGCTTTCTGTATTCCATAACAGGCTCGCCATAATCGTTGCCGTCCTTATTAACGCCGATTATAGGCCAGTCATTCTCCCAGTGCATAGGCTGCAAATGTGTTATTCTTCCTGCTGCATATACATCCTGAAAATGTAAAAACCAGTCCTCACCTGTGACAGTATCTACCCACGCTCCCTGATGAGGTCCATTGACAGGAGAGTCGCCCTGTCTTAATACAACCTTATATTCATATGGTCCAAATGGGTTCTTAGAACGTAATATAGTCTGCCAGCCTGTCTTAACACCTCCTGCTGGTGCAAATACGTAATAATAACCATTACGTTTGTACATCTTAGGTCCTTCGATAGTTATCTGGTCATTTTCATTACCATCAAATATCTTAACCTCCTCGCCAAATATACCCATACCGTCAGGTTGCATCCTTACAACGTGAAGAACACTCTTATATCCGATACGGCTCTTTGCAACACCTGCAACAAGATATGCATTGCCATCATCATCCCAGAATGGGCATGGGTCTATCCAGCCTGCACCCGGTCTTATATTCACAGGCTCACTCCATTCCCCCCAAGGGTCCTTTGTAGTTGTCATATATATTCCCTCATCCGGCATAGGGAAGCACACATAATATGTACCTTCATGATATCTTATAGAAGGTGCCCACACACCACATCCATGAATAGGATTATTATATCTGAATTCCGGTACATGCTTTAAACAGTAGTTAATAACCTTCCAATTTACAAGGTCTTTTGAATGAAGTATAGGAAGTGCCGGCGAATTAGAAAAGCTTGATGCCACCATAAAATAATCTTCCCCTACTCTTATTGCATCCGGGTCTGAATAATCCGCATAAAGCACTGGATTTCTGTAATTACCATTCTGTAAATCTGCTACCCACATAATAACCTCCATAATATACTAAACTTAATCTGATATAACATTTCAGATATACTAAATATCTTAAATGTCCCAAATATCGTGAATATCCTGAATATCCTGAATATCCTGAATATCCTGAATACTTTGCAGCCAGAAAATGTTTCTACTGACTGTACTGATAGTGTACAACAAAAACTTACTTTTGCCAAGACTTTTGTAAAACATTTTTGTAAAAGAGCGTTATGCATTAAAATTATTATTAAATCGGTTCTAAACCTTACCCCCACCATTGACAAAGAACCCCAATTAATAAACCTAAAAATCCCCTCAAGCAACAGACCAAAATCATCTGCCACTTAAAGGGGATATTTTTAACAGAAATCTTTTTCAATCTTTTTAAGTGTTTCAAGTGGAATAAAGTAGCTTATGCCAAGTGGGTTAAATATCGCACCGGATGCACCTAACTCCTCTATCGCTTCAACAAGCTCCTTGTATGAATAAAGCATATTTTCATACTGTCCCTTATAGCACTTATCCATCTCGAAACCATCCGTAAATGCCGGAATAGCTATAACCTGCTCACCATCCTTATGAGTTACCTGCTCTGTAACATCTATAAAATGATGTGCAATAGATACTTCCTCGTCAGTTTCTTCTTTTACACAAGGAACCATATACTCAGAATTGACCATAACTCTTAACATATTGTTTTCTCTCTTGTCAAGAATTTGTGCAATTGACTCCTTATCAGTATTTTTTCTGAATTCCTGAAAATAAGCTATCATAGCATTCTGTAAGCCCGGATTAGTAACATAGTCATCCCTGAAGAACTCCTCATATGTACCAAATACTTCTCTAGGAATTACATATTCATTCTTATCGCCATCTGTAAGACGGATATTCTTATATCCATTCCTGTACATATGGCATAATTCCATACCAAACTGCTCTTTATTCTCAACACCTACTGATACTTCATAGCCTGAAAGCTTTAACTTCTTCTCAAGTAAAGAAGCATTCTTATTGTTATAAAGCACCATAATATCATCATCAATCATATAAGGATATGCAGTTGTGTTGCAATATACAACCCACAGATGCTCTGCATTTCTTAACTTATCTGCCATAACCTTCTCATATATTTTCTCTATTCTGTTAAAATATGTAAGATCATTAGAGCTTCCCTTCTCCTTGGCTCTCTGCTTAAGTGTAGGCAGCATCTGTGTCATAACCTCAACCGCATCTGCTAAAGTAAGCTTCTCCATCATCCCTACGCCATAATCTTCGTCCTTAGTGATATGTCTTACAATATCCTGTATCTTTGTCTGATCCATAACCAACTGTTCCTTTCTAAACCGTGTAACATGTGATATATGCATAAGACCACGCTTACCACTTACTAATACACACAAATGTCTGATTGTACCACACATTACAACACATATTGTATATAATACCATAAAATGTGATATTATTCAATCAATACATTGTACATATTTTCATATTGAAAATAGTTGCTATTATAATCCGGTCTGTGTAAAATGTACCTTCCAGTCATCCATGCTCTTGCTCTGTGTAAGACATAACATAGCCATAATACGCGCCTGTTCTGCGCTCATACCTGATGCTGCTATACAGCTTCCATATTCTTCCTGTGCCATAGCTGCTGCATTATATCCACCGTTGCATAATATTACAACAGGAATTGACTCTGCTGTATCCTTTACAAGCTGTGACATAGCTGGTGAAAGACTTCCATCATTGTTTTCGGTCACTACAACTACAGCTTCACTCGTATTAAACATCTTTTCAGCCGCATATGCATCATTGCCCGCATAATCATAAACAATATTGACATAAGGAAGTGAACTTTCACCTGACACATCAAAAACATCCATATCTGTAAGCCTGCTTATAACTGTGTAATTATTACTGCTATTATTTGTTGTAATATCACTAACTCCAGCACTATTTACCGTGCTATTACCTGCGTTATTACCACTTGTGGTAGTTTGAGTGACACCTGCATTATAAGTTTCCGGCTCTACTGCCACATTTAATGCCTCTGCAAATGTTGTATTATAATCTGTATCTTTTGCATCCTCTCTTATAACCAACAAACCTTTAGATGTGTTAATAGTATGCTGTAAAAGATATGATATCTGTTCATATATGCGGCTTCTTACTGATACAATCACTGACTCCGCATCTGTATCACAACTCTCCTGCACCTTTTTTACAACAGCAAGCATATCAGATGTATCATCAAAATCCCTTGTTTCCTGTATACACTCTATATCAGCCTGTGACTTATAATCATCAGTATTAATCATATTGCTTATGCTTCCATAAGTACCTATAACTATAATCTTATTATCTGTCACCTGCATTGCTTCACTGCTATTATCCCCACTTGTACCAGCAGACGAATTGCCAGATGTACCATCATCCGTATTCTGCTCTGCTGCAACCAGCTCCTCATCAGCATCCTTCATATACTGCATTGGGTTAGCTACGAAACCACATCCAGTCAATGCACCGCTAAGCATACATATTCCCAGTAATATAGCTATATGTTTTGCCGAATTATTTTTATTCTTATTATAACTTCGCTGTTTCATTTTAAATACTTCCTCATTCCTGCACAACAGCATTTCCTGCTATGCTGCTACTTTTATTAAATACATTTAACAATACAATGCGGGTATTCCTGCACTGCAATATATTAATATTACACGAAATCGGAGCATAGTTCCATAATTAAAGTGAGTTTTCATAATTATTTTATAGTATGTCATTGTTTCAGCTGCATTATGTCAATGTCAGATATAATATAAGCAGAAAGCAGCTGGAAATACATCTTAAGATGCACTTGAAGTTCAATTTTGATAGTTCTTAGACTTTTCTATCGACAACTCAGCTATCCACAGACACGGATGTCTGTGGAAGTTCGATATAGGACAGGACGTCCCGTATCGAACGGTAGCGGCAGGCTGCCATAACATATATGAAAAGTCTTAGAAATATCAAATTGAAGCTTCTGGCATCGCTGATGTATTCACAGCTGCTTTCCGCTTATATTATATCGTCCGTTCGCCAATCCAACGAAATTACTTACCTCTATTATCAATCTTAGCAATATCCACAATAGAAAGCTCCTGATTATTAAATGCATGCTCAAGACTTGAAATAAGTGCATGTGCAGTATCAAGGCTTGTAAGGCAGTGAACGCCTGTTTCAATAGCATATCTTCTGATAAGGAAGCCATCTCTTGCTCTCTCAATACCATTTTCAGGTGTATCAATAACAAGGTCAATCTTATGCTCTAATATAAGGTCAAGAAGTGTAGGTGCTTCCTGTCCAATCTTATTAACCTGAATAGCGTGTACGCCATTTTCCTTGAGAACCTTTGCAGTTCCTCTTGAAGCGTATATCTTATATCCAAGTGCTTCAAATCTCTGTGCAATATCGATACCATCCTGCTTATCCTTATCAGCAAGAGTCATAATAATCTGCTTATGCTTTGGAAGTCTGATTCCAGCTCCCTCAAATGCCTTGTAAAGAGCTTCATCAAAGTTCTTAGATATACCAAGACACTCACCTGTAGACTTCATTTCTGGTCCAAGGCTTATATCAGCACCTCTGATCTTCTCAAATGAGAATACAGGCATCTTAATAGCATAATAATCTGCTGCCTTCTGAAGACCTGGTTCATAACCTAAATCTCTTATCTTAGCACCTGTTATAACTCTTGTTGCAAGCTGTACGATAGGAATACCTGTAACCTTGCTGATATATGGTACTGTACGGCTTGAACGTGGGTTAACCTCGATTACATATACCTGATCGTTGTATACAATAAACTGGATATTAATCATACCCTTTACATGAAGAGCTCTTGCAAGTCTTCCTGTGTAATCGGCAATCATATCAACTATCTTAGGTGATATTGACTTAGCTGGATATACTGAAATACTATCTCCTGAGTGGATACCAGCTCTTTCGATATGCTCCATAATACCAGGTATGAGAATATCTTCACCATCGCATACAGCATCAACCTCGATTTCCTTACCCATAAGATACTTATCAACAAGTATTGGATGATCCTGCTTTATTCTGTTAATGATTCCCATGAATTCAACTACATCTTCATCAGATACAGCAATCTGCATACCCTGTCCACCAAGTACATAAGAAGGACGTACAAGAACTGGATATCCAAGTTCATTAGCTGCCTTAAGTGCTTCCTCTACTGTAAATACAGTCTGTCCCTTAGCTCTTGGAATCTCTGTCTTTTCAAGGATTTCATCAAACAGCTCTCTATCCTCTGCGGCATCTACATCCTCAGCCTTAGTTCCAAGGATAGGCACACCCATCTTCATAAGTGCTTCTGTAAGCTTGATAGCTGTCTGTCCACCAAACTGTACTACTGCTCCATCCGGCTTCTCGAATTCTACAATACTTTCAACATCTTCCTCTGTAAGTGGTTCAAAATAAAGCTTATCAGCAATATCAAAGTCTGTTGAAACTGTTTCAGGGTTATTGTTTATGATAATAGTTTCATAACCCTCTTTCTTAAATGACCATGTACAGTGAACTGAACAGAAGTCGAACTCAATACCCTGTCCAATTCTTATAGGACCTGAACCAAGTACAAGTACCTTTTTCTTATCATGAGTTTCTGTAGCTTCATTTTCACTACCAAATACTGAATAGTAATAAGGAGTTGTAGCTGCGAACTCTGCTGCACAAGTATCAACCATCTTAAATGCTGCATGGATGTTATACTTGTCACGTAATTCCTTGATTTCTCTTTCTGTATGTCCTGTAAGTTCTCCGATAACATTATCAGGAAATTCAATTCTCTTAGCTTCTCTTAAAAGTTCTTCTGTAAGAGGGCCTTTCTTTAATGAATTCTCCATCTCAACGATAATCTGTAACTTATCTATAAACCATCTGTCAATCTTTGTTATGTCATGCATAACTGATGGCTCTATGCCTCTTCTTAAGCCTTCTGCTATCTTCCAGATTCTTCTGTCATCAACAACAGCAAGATCCTCTAAAAGTTCATCATCAGTAAGACCTGTAAAATCATATGACATAAGGCTGTCAACATGCTGTTCAAGTGAACGTATAGCCTTCATAAGACCACCCTCGAAGTTATCAGATATACTCATAACCTCACCAGTAGCCTTCATCTGTGTTGTAAGTGTTCTCTTTGCAGAGATAAACTTATCAAATGGAAGTCTAGGTATCTTAACTACACAGTAGTCAAGTGCTGGCTCAAAGCTTGCATATGTCTTTCCTGTAACTGCATTTTTAATCTCATCAAGTGTATAACCAAGTGCAATCTTAGCTGCAACCTTGGCGATAGGATAACCTGTAGCCTTAGAAGCAAGTGCTGAAGAACGGCTTACACGAGGGTTAACTTCGATAACACAGTACTCAAAGCTGTCTGGATGAAGTGCATACTGTACGTTACATCCACCTGTGATACCAAGTTCATCTATAATGTTAAGGGCAGATGTTCTAAGCATCTGATATTCCTTATCTGAAAGTGTCTGTGAAGGAGCAACTACGATACTATCACCTGTATGCACACCAACAGGATCGATATTCTCCATGTTACATATAGTTATGCATGTTCCGTTACTGTCACGCATTACCTCATATTCGATTTCCTTCCAGCCAGAGATACATCTTTCTACAAGAACCTCTCCAACTCTTGAAAGTCTTAAACCATTCTCAAGAATCTCTCTTAATTCTTCTACGTTATGGGCGATACCACCACCGCTTCCACCAAGTGTGTAAGCAGGACGAAGAACTACAGGATAACCAATCTTAGCTGCAAATGCTT
>FR886332.1:98914-107017 GCA_000436535.1 Eubacterium sp. CAG:252
ACATCATTAACAACTAATGATGGAGCACAAGGCTCACCTATCTTTTCCATGGTTTCCTTGAACATAAGTCTGTCTTCAGCCTTCTTGATGGTAAGTGCAGTTGTACCGATAAGCTGTACATTATTCTCTTCAAGAAAACCTGTTTCTGCTATCTCCATAGCAAGGTTAAGACCAGCCTGTCCACCAAGTGTAGGTAAGATGCTGTCTGGCTTTTCCTTTAATATAATCTGCTTTAGTGCTTCAACTGTAAGAGGTTCGATATATACTTCATCAGCAATATCCTTATCTGTCATGATAGTAGCTGGGTTAGAGTTAACGAGGCATACTTCTATTCCCTCTTCCTTAAGAGAACGGCAAGCCTGTGTACCTGCATAGTCAAATTCTGCTGCCTGTCCGATTACGATTGGACCTGAACCGATTACTAAAACCTTCTTAATATTAGGATTCTTTGGCATTGTCTTAGTCCTCCTTCTTCATCATATCCATAAATCTGTCAAAAAGATACGCTGTATCCTGTGGTCCTGCACAAGCTTCCGGATGGAACTGTACAGTAAATATATTCTTTCCTACATATGCAAGACCTTCGTTAGTCTTGTCATTAACATTTTCAAATGCTGATACTGCAACCTTGGGGTCAAGTGTTGTTTCATCAACTACATAACCATGGTTCTGTGTTGAGATATATACTTTTCCAGTCTTAAGATCCTTAACAGGGTGGTTAGCACCTCTGTGACCATACTTTAATCTGTGTGTATCTGCACCTGTTGCAAGTGACATAAGCTGATGTCCAAGACATATTGCAAATATTGGCACATTACTATTATAAAGCTTCTTAATCTCTTCAATTATCTCTACGCACTCTTTAGGATCACCAGGGCCATTTGATAACATAATTCCATCTGGATTAGTGGCTAAGATTTCTTCTGCCTTTGTGTATGCTGGATATACTGTAACCTCACAGCCTCTGTCATTAAGAGACTTGGCAATATTCTTCTTTGCACCAAAATCCATAAGTGCAACCTTTGGTCCATCTCCATTAAGAACATACTTTTCTTTGCATGTAACCTTTCTTACAACTCCTGTAACTTTGTATTCCTTAATCTTAGGAAGTACTTCATCAAGGTTATAGTTTTCATTAGTTGTAATCATTCCGTTCATAGTACCCTTTTCTCTTAATATCTTAGTAAGGGCTCTTGTATCTATTCCACAGATACCTGGTATATCATTATCTAAAAGGAACTTCTGTATAGGAGCTTCATTTCTGAAGTTACTTGGCATCCTTGATAACTCTCTTACAATAAATCCATCTGGCCATGCTTTTTCAGACTCCATATCTTTATAGCATATGCCATAGTTGCCAATCAGAGGATATGTCATTGTTACTGCCTGTCCTGCATATGAAGGATCAGTTAACACCTCCAGATATCCTGTCATCGAAGTATTAAAAACTATTTCGCTAATGACTTCGCGAGTGGAACCAATACTTGTTCCCTTAAATACTGTTCCATCTTCAAGTATTAAAAATGCTTTCATGAATGCCACCTATTTCCTTTCGTATATTAAATTGATTATTGTTTAAGACCATAAATCCCGAAAATATAGTCATAATTAATGTTCATTATTATATATTTTTGAGATTTTATATAGTGCGCAAACCACAACTGTTAATAGTCTTTATATAGTTTCAATTGACTTTTACGCAAAAAAAAAGACACAAAAATGTCTTTTTTTCTTAAACTCTATAAATATTATCATACTATGCATAATAATTCAAGTAAAACTTATAACTAATTATTACCTGTGCTTGTCTTGCTGCTTGAATTCTGGGTTATCTCAAGCTGGCTTATATAACTCCATGTTTCACCCTTATCAGATGACTGGTACTTTGCTGCTGTCTTACCATCATTATATGTACCATCGCTGCCCTGTGTAAGATAAATTGTTATAACACCTTTTTCATCAATAACTGGAACAAGTGCCTCCTTGTATACATCATTCCACTTAAGCACATCTGACTGCTGTGAAGACGAACCTGTTTCTGACTTTGCAGTACTGTCAAGCTCCTGCTCTGGAAGGCTTACCTTTGAAAATGTCTTTCCTCCATCCTTGGTTATGTAGAGATTACCATCCATACCTTCAACATAATTAAAACAGAAGAATCCTACATTTTCATCAACATATACAATCCCCTTAAGTAGATAGTTAGCTGGTCCGCTTCCTACAGTTTTCCACGTTTCCCCACCATTATCAGTATTATATATCCTGTATGACTCTTTATCATTATCTGTCATAGCATAACCACAGACAACTACACCTTTGTTTTCATCAAAAAAGTCAACATAATAATCTTCTGCATTATATATATTGTCAAGTTCACATGTAGTCCAGTTCGCACCCTTATCATCTGAATAACAGATTGTTACAGGAAGTCTGTCAGCCTGGTTAGTCTTTCCCCCATATATAAATGCCGTCTTTGATGTTGTTATCATATAACTGCCTTCTTTAAGTGTACTTGAGCTGTTATTCTCAAACATAAGATTTTCAACATCTACAGGAACTGTCGTATAATGTTCACCATCATCATATGTAACACTGAGTATACTGTCCCTTATAACATATCTTGCAAGACGGTCTGTTGACGTCTTAGAAGTATCCTCCTTGCTCGCCGTTATACCTGCTTTTTCATTGTACTTGGCTATGCCATATTCCTCAGGGCTCATGGCAGATGCCACATATATTGATGCTGTATTGTCAGAATGTGCATCCACATAATAACCTACAACCCACTCACACTTAAGCCTTCCGTCATCTCTTACCCCATCCCACGAAAGGAAGAAATCAGAAGAAGGATTTTTTAATATCACTGAAAAACTTATAAGTGCTATGTGTTCATCCTCATTAAGCACCTCTATATTATCTATAGCCATCTTTTTAACTGATTTACTTACTGGAAGATATTCACTCATATACTGTCTTACATACGCATTTATCCAGGTTTTAGCTATCTTTTCTGTCTCAATTCCATATACATCCGGCACAGAACTTATAACATTAGAATCATCATATGATATAGCCTTTGTCTGATACTCATCCGTTATTTCATCGCCATATGCATCTATATCAACTGTAAATGTATATCTTGACTTTATATCCAGATTATCCTGTTTACATCTAAAATAATATGAACGTATGAATACAAATGCTACTCCAAAGCATAATAATGCTATAATAATTCTGAATGCAATTAATCTTCTTTTTTCTTTTTCTTTCTTATCCAGGTTTCTCATAACTGCACTACACCTTCTACACCATACCTACAACAGCCTAGTTTTCATGCTTCATATGCATAGCTTCTCTTACTATCTTTCTATAATACTTATACCACCATAAGAAGTACATCGCACCTGCACCTGCAAGTAAAAATACTACAATTACAAATGGATGCACTGCATACATCCAGCTATATGACAGTCTTCTTGCAAATAATGGAACACCATAAGCAAGCAGTACACATACAGCCATAACTGTACCATTAAATACACTTCTGTTCTCATACACCCATATAAAGTGGTCGAATGACATAATTGCAAACATCTCTCCTATAGGCCTTACACACATTGTAAGTATGCACAACATAAGAGAATGTAATGGTGTCACGCCAAACACATTTAATATGATAAAATAAAATACAAATTCAGTAACCATCTTATATATAAGCTTTCCTAAGAAGTTCATATATGGACTTATAAACATTACCCTCATCATAAGATAATCCCTGTCACCAACAGTAAATAAAATATTATTCGACAGGCTGCCACATATAATTGACAACATAATAAACATATATATTATTGTAAGTTCCTGATTAGCCCTGATAAGCGGACATTCTATGCTTATAATCCTATAAGGAATATATATAAGAACAAAAACATACATAAACTTCTTAATAAATTCCCATAATATCATAAAAAACTGCGCAACTATTCCAACTGCCAGTCTTGCCCTTGAACCTTCTGCAAATGTTTCCTCTTTTATATGATTTTTAAGAACCGGTGCTGAACTTATGTATCTTATTCCTGCATTAGTTCCCTCATAAAACCTCAACAACTTTTCAGCAAACAGCTTTTTAAACAATTTCATTGTCTGCCTCCCCTAATATATCTAATACTGCTTTTCTAATCTCTGGTATCGCCATAGTTTCTTTATCTATATGATTAAATTCACCATTATTAAGCACAATGGTATCATCCGATATTCTTGATGCCACTTCTAATATACCTGATGATATAATTATTATTCTGTTATCTTTAACTGAATTAATAACCTCAAGAAATTTTTTTATATATCCATCATCGCAATAATCAAGTGGTTCATCGAACAATACAATATATGGCTTAATAACCAGCATAGAAGCTAACTGCAAAAGCTTCTTTTCCTCAAATGTATAGTCAGCTATAAGCTTATCTCTCTGACTCACACTAAGACCGACATTTTCAAAAATACCACCCGGTTCAATATCATCATCGCTCATATCACATAGCATACTTATAAATTCATAACCTGTTATGTATACAGGAAGCACACTCTGCTTTGATGCATAGAAAATCTTTACTCTAGGAGGTGTTTCAATCTCTCCATCATCCACAGGAACATCCCCACATATGCACTCAAACAATGTTGTTCTTCCAGCACCAGCATTACCCAGCACTGAATATACGCTGCCCTCTTCAAATGTATAGCTTACATCTGTAAGAACATCTTTTTTATTATATCCTTTTTTTATATGACTTAACTTAAGCATATTATCCTCGATTCTATATTAATTTTACGGGTATTTTCTATAATAAATGTCTTATCAGTTTATATAATATTAATAAATTAAAAACTTTTTATATATAGTAATTCTATGTAATAGTATTATAATTCAATATACAATGATGTCATGTTCAAAATGTATTTGACCACTAAATGATGTACACGGATTGCTACGCAATCATCCAATACCTCAAACTCCCATAAAAAGTCGTATTCTACGCCTTTTTATTCTGTTTTCGGTATTAGGCAGGTCAAAAAGTCAAAAGCCTTATCGTGCAAGCACGAACGGTTCTTTTACCTTTTGACCCTTACATCATTATATTAAAGATTGCTGACTTTGTAAACACATAACGGTTGTAGCAGATATATACAGCTTGAATTTATTTAGAAACAATGGTATAATTTCAAGATATTTTTCACTACCGATACATACAGAATTAAGGCATCTGTATACAACAAACTATATTATATTTAAGAAGGATTGTTTATGAAAACTTTGAAAAAAATATGGTGGAGACTGCTTTTTGCATCTTACGCCCTTGTATATCTTCCATGGTTTTTCTTTCTTGAAAGTAAGATTACCATGTATTATCCTAACCTCCACATTATCAATGGTCCACTTGATGATATGATACCATTCTGTGAAGTATTTATAATTCCATATTTTTTATGGTTTGCTTACATAGTGGCATCATGCGTAATTATGGTGCTTAAAGCTGATAATCAGGAGTTCATAAGATTTGCACTCTCCCTTATTATCGGCATGTCCTTATGCATGGTGATATGTATGGTATATCCTAATGGACTTACTTTAAGACCTGATACTCTTCCTGACAATGTATTTGGAAGACTTGTAGCCGGATTATATGCAACTGATACTCCTACTAATGTATTTCCAAGTATCCACGTATATAATTCAATCGCAGTCCACACTGCACTCTCAAAGTGCAAGGCTTTAAAAAATCACAAAGGATTACTGACTGGCTCTTTAATACTGTGTATTCTTATATGCATGTCAACAGTATTTTTAAAGCAGCACTCTTTATATGATGTCGGCGGTGCTTTCGTGCTTATGGGTGTTATGTACTATGTTTTATACATACTTCCTGAAAGACGTGCACAAAGACAGGCTGAAAATGAAAAGCATTATGCAAGTGCTGATGAATAAAATATAACTTTAAAATCTTGAACATAATATAATTTTGACACATACATCATATGATGTTATACTATGTAAAGATATTATCTGGGGAGCAGACGGCTTATGCCTGGCTGAGAGGGAATTTAATTCCGACCCATTACCTGATATGGATAATGCCATCGTAGGGAGTTCTTTTTATTTTATAAATTAACTAATTGAATTAGATTATTAATATCAATTAAAACTAATTAAAAAAGTTATCAAATTTATTATAAACATTTTATTAATTATGGTCTGATTTTTATGTGCAGTCTTTTATTTATTATGATATAAAATATATATTATATTAACAATCATTTTTTTGCATAATTATTTATTTTCCTACTGACATTCTATATATTCCCTGATACTTATCACACCTGTAAATGATAAATGACTATGAAAATTTATTATATTTTCTATATTTACTCATTTATAGCTTATATATCACATTTGCATATATGTAACTTCTCATTACTTTAGATGTAATATGCACTGTGATATGTTTGCGCGAATAATAATTTTACACATATGATATGTACTCATGCGCATACGGCACATATCATCAAACACACAATAATGTGCGCAGAAATGAGGATTACTATGGAATACACAACTCAGATGGATGCCGCAAGAAAAGGCATAATTACTAAAGAAATGGAAGCTGTTGCCAAAAAAGAATATATGGATATTGACGAACTTGTTAAGCTTGTAGCCTGTGGAAAAGTTATCATACCAGCTAACAAAAACCACAAATGCCTTGAACCTAACGGCATAGGTTCTATGCTTCGTACTAAGATTAATGTCAACCTTGGTACTTCAAGAGACTGCGTTGACCTTGATATGGAACTTGATAAAGTCAATAATGCTGTAAAAATGGGTGCTGAGGCTATTATGGACTTAAGCTCATTTGGTGATACAAGAAAGTTCAGAAAGAAACTTACTACTGAATGTCCAGCTATAATAGGAACTGTTCCTATATATGATGCTGTTGTATACTATCACAAGGCTCTTAAGGATATCACTGCAAAAGAATGGCTCGATATCGTAAGAATGCATGCTGAGGATGGTGTTGACTTTATGACTATCCATTGCGGAATTAATAAAGCAACTGCCAAAAAGTTCAGGGCTGACAAGCGTCTTATGAACATCGTCTCAAGAGGCGGCTCTATCATATATGCCTGGATGGAAATGACTGGAAACGAAAATCCATTTTTTGAATATTATGATGAAGTCCTTGATATATGCAGGGAATATGATGTCACTATGAGTCTTGGTGATGCCTGCCGTCCGGGATGTATTATGGATGCTTCTGATATATCACAGATTGAAGAGCTTGTAACTCTTGGTGAACTTACAAGACGTGCGTGGGAAAAGGATGTTCAGGTTATGATTGAAGGTCCAGGACATATGCCTATCAACCAAATTCAAGCAAATATGGAAATACAGAAAACTATATGTAAGGGTGCACCTTTCTATGTACTCGGACCTTTAGTAACTGATATTGCTCCCGGATATGACCACATCACATCTGCTATCGGTGGCGCTATTGCCGCTACATATGGTGCTTCCTTCCTCTGCTATGTAACTCCGGCAGAACACTTAAGACTTCCTGACCTCAATGATGTCAAGGAGGGTATCATCGCAACTAAAATAGCCGCACATGCTGCTGACATCGCCAAAGGTGTACCTCACGCAACTGACTGGGACCTTAAGATGGATAATGCCAGAAAAGTACTTGACTGGGATGCTCAGTTTGACGTAGCCATCGACCCTGAAAAAGCAAGAAGATACAGACAGGAAGCCAAGCCAGAAAAGGAAGACACCTGCTCTATGTGCGGTAACTTCTGCGCCGTTAAAAATATGAACAAGATAATGGATGGCGAAATCGTCAGCATATTTGATGAATGATAAATGATGAATAATTATATCCAGATTAATAATTAGCTGATTATGGTATATGTTAAAAGGAATTCATCATAACAATTTATTATTTATGGAATAAGATATTAAATTTCTTAATAAGGCGTTTTTGTAGTTATGCTTATACTTTAAGTAAGCACTTATATTGTTACAAAAGCGCCTTATTTTACTGATTTATATCTTTA
>FR886333.1:0-5587 GCA_000436535.1 Eubacterium sp. CAG:252
GTGCTTCCGTTCTCCTCCCACTGTCTTGGCTGTACTACAGGATATTCCTTCTTCCACTTCTGTGTAGTTGCAAGCCACTCATCACTATGTGACACTGGTGCCATCTTTGCTGCTTCTTTTTCAAGCTTTGTAAGGAAATCCTTCGCATCTGCCCACACTGGCATCTCAACGTGTATGGTAGGCTTCTTTAACTCTGCCTTGTCTATATCCACCATTATTACCTCGGCTGCCCTTGCCCATGTCTTCCAGTTATATCCTGTCTGTCTTATTGATATTCTTGTACCGACAGCTAATATGAGGTCTGCATTCTGGATAGCCCAGTTGCCAGGTCTGTCACCCATATTTCCGGCTCTTCCGCAGTAAAGATGGCTTTCGTCTTCTATAAGGTCAACTGCATTCCAGTAAGTTACTATTGGTATATTAAGTTCCTCTGCAACCTTTCTGAACACTTCATAAGCCCCTGAAAGTCTGATACCATAACCTGCATGGAATACTGGTCTTTTAGCATTCTTTATCTTTTCAATGACAGTCTTTATGGTATCCATATCAACCTCTGGCGGAAGAAGCTTATCATCCTCTGCCGGGTCATAACCTTTAAGTTCATCTGTTTCTATGTATCCGCCCTGGAAGTTAACAGGAATATCTATCCATACCGGTCCCGGTCTTCCTGTTGTTGCAAGGTGCCATGCCTTTTCAAGGGCATATCTTATATCCTTTGGGTCTTCTATCATTGTTGCATACTTAGTCATGTTGGATACTGACTTGACTATGTCATACTCCTGGTCTCCCATTGCCCTTAACGGAGTTTCTGTATACTGGAGTGCATATCTTGAAGTTGTGTCATAGCGTACCTGTCCGCTTATGATAAACATAGGTATTGAATCAAGCCAGCCTCCGCTCAATGACGGTCTTTATGGTATCCATATCAACCTCTGGTGGAAGAAGCTTATCATCCTCTTCAGGGTCATAACCTTTAAGTTCGTCTGTTTCTATGTATCCGCCCTGGAAGTTAACAGGAATATCTATCCATACCGGTCCCGGTCTTCCTGTTGTTGCAAGGTGCCATGCCTTTTCAAGGGCATATCTTATATCATTTGGGTCTTCTATCATTGTTGCATACTTAGTCATATTGGATACTGACTTGACTATGTCATATTCCTGGTCCCCCATTGCCCTTAACGGAGTTTCTGTATACTGGAGGGCATATCTTGAAGTTGTGTCATAGCGCACCTGTCCGCTTATGATAAACATAGGTATTGAATCAAGCCAGCCTCCTACTACTCCTGTAAGTGCATTGGTTCCGCCCGGACCTGTTGTCACACATACGGCTGCTATTCTGTTATCAATTCTTGCATAGGCTTCTGCTGCTATGGCACAGGCCTGCTCGTGGTGATTATAAGTCACCTTAAGATTTTCATTGTGTCCTAATGCATCATTAAGATGCATAGCACCACCACCGACTACAGAGAACACATCTGTAACACCATGCTTTACAAGAAAATCTGCAACATAATCTGCTAATCTTACTTTCATATATACACCTCCGTTATATACTTTCAATACATTTATGTTATTAAAATACATTTATGTTATTAATAATAAAAATGCAATATATTATTTAATAAAACTCTACTTAAAACATATATTAAAACTTAAAGAAGCTGAGATTACCATTATCACTTACTAAAGGCTTGCTGCCTGTAGACTTTTCAAGAGTTGTCTCAAGCTCTGTAAGTGTCTCTTCTGTATATGCTCTTCTGTCAACATATATACCTTCAAAGGACTCTTTCTTTAACTCTGTAACCATATTTTCATATGACATACTTCCGATATTCTCATTCCAGCTGTCGCCTTCTCTTCCCTTAACAGAACCATAACTCCACTTTAACTTGTCTGAATGAAGATATCCAACAAGAAGATGATAATCCCACATATCATTCTGGAAGCCACCCTCCGGATAGGTGTGATATGGAAGCTGGTATATCATAGCCCCCTCGCTTACCTCTGACTCAATAGTCTTGACAAACTTATCATCACTGTCAAACTCTGCCTGTATTGACTTATAAGTATCAACAGATGTACGGCCTGCACTTGAATCCCACATACTTATGATGCCAAATACGTATACAGCTGCTATAACTGCTGACATAACAGCCTTTTTATTAATCTTCTTATACTTTTCTACAAGACTGTTAAGAATAAGCGTAAGACCTAATAAACAGCAGTATTCTATAAATATTGATATTCTATTGTAGCCTCTTATCTTATCTGTTATAAGAAATGCAATAATAGTGCCAAGTCCGCTTGTTGTACCAAGAAGAAGCAGCATTACATTAAGTTCTGATAACAGTCCAAGTCTTTTCTTTAAAGCTGACTCCCTGTTCATAAAGAGCGCAAACATAAGTATAAAGAATCCGACAATCGCTGCTATACCAAGATATTCAGTTATATTTTCATTAAGAAATGTTGTATTGCTGTCGTATATATCTATTGCCTTTTCAAATAAGCTTATTCCGTGTGTGCTTAAAGGTCTGAAAAGCATAATTATCTTCAAGCCATACATTTCTGTCTCAACAAAGCCTGCTCTTGAAATAGCATATTCATTAGGACCATTCATAATACTATATATTTTGGATGGAAGTAATGCAAGTACAACGAAGAAACATACGCAGCCTGCCATGGCAAGTGATTTTAAAAATCCGCCTGCCTTCTTTGTCTTAAGTGACTTTGATACACCTGTTACAAGAAGTATAAAGCAGGTAAAGTATGGATAATAAGCTATTCCGTTGTTAGCTATAAGTGCTGCCATTATAAGCACTGCATAGTTAGCCGGTGTCTTAAAGAAATTCTTATTAAACTGGAATACATCTTCTCTTTCCATAACCCAGAAGCAGAGTAAGAAAGACAATGGAATAAAGTACGCCTCAACAAGCACCATATGTCCGACACCTCTTGCTATCATATATGGTGAAAGTCCATATACTGCGGACATAGCGGCTGTTACCCAGTTATTTATCTTAAGCTGTCTCATAACTATATAAGATACTATTCCTGCCAACACAAATATTGAAAGATAGTATATATTAAAACCTACGATATAATTACCTGTTATAAGAACGCACAGCTTCATAATCATAAGTCCGAAGTTATGAAGCAGTGATGAAGAAAAATCATAGATATCTGAACTATATGGAGCACCCATTCTGTCTGTTGACAGCATCCAGCCCTGCTCTGCAAAAAGCTTGGCATCCTGAAGTCCGCCCATATCATCACCGCCATAATATGCCAATGGATAATTAAAGTCGAAATTATTAAGATTAAAAGCATATATCAATCCAAGCACTATCAGCACTATCATACTAATAAAGCTGGCATACTCCTGCCAGTTGTTCTTAATATGGTTCATTACTTTCTGTTTCATTATTTTTCCTCTCTTATTGACTTTCTGTTACTTGCCAAGCTTTGCAATAATCTCATCAAACTTTCTCATAATATCATCCCACTGGAAGTAATCATCTACATACTTTCTGGCATTCTTACACATAATCTCATATTCTGCAGGATGCTCAAGAAGGTAGTTGATACAGCCCTCGAATTCAAAGAAATTCTTATAATAAAGTCCGCCATTACTCTTAACACAGTGTCCCTTTAACACATCACATATACCATTTACAATAACAGGTCTTGAAAGTGTCATAGCCTCAAGAACAGATATCGAAAGGCTTTCAAACTTAGATGGGAGAATAAGTGCCTTAGCACCGCTTATTCCATCAAACTTATCTTCATCTGTAACAAAGCCAAGATTAATTATATCCGGATGCTTTGGTATATCACATACAGCCTTTCCCATAAGGACAAGCTTAAGATTATTCTTATTTCTCTTCTTATACTCCATAAAGTACTTGAATAATCGTGGACAGTCCTTTCCTTCGTCTATTCTTCCTACATATATTACATAGTTTTCAAGGTCATACTGGCTGTACTTCTTTCTAAATCTGTCCGCACTTACTTCTTCTGGCACATCAACACCTACACCACATACCTCATAAGGAATATCCTCATTATGGAATATTGAGTGTACAAGGTCTTTTTCCTCATCTGTAAGGAATACATAGGCATTGGCAGCTCCGAATACCTTCTTATACATATCAAAATGTATAAAAGGCTCCTGATGTGCTGTTGGAATAAATATAGCCTTATTCTTTATTCTTACAATACTTTTAACAGCAGTATAATACAGATAAGTTACTACAATTATAGCCTCATATTCATCCTGATGCTTGTCAACATACTCTACAAGCTCTGGACAGTATGGTCCCATATGCTCTATCCATCTGTCTGATAATTCTTCTGGCGCATGTGGGTTAGACAGCATTTCTGAGTCAAGTGCTGAGAATATCTTAGGTATTCTCTCATGCTCTGTCTTAAATCTTCTTACTGTTACTCCGTTGATATCCTCAACGCCCTCTTTATAATAATTAGTCCACTTAACATATTCAACAGCACATGAAGTAAGCACTTCTACCTCATACTTTGCCTTAAGACGTTCTGCAATCTGTCTTGAATAAAGTTCAGAACCTCCGTTAACCTCTAATCCGTATCTTTGATTAATAATTGCAATCTTTTTCATATATACTCCATTCCTGCCCGCTTTTTATACCTTGCAAAATCCTGCTTACACTTCAAAAAAATCAAGAAATCTCTTTACTATGACATCCCACTTATAATTATCTAACACAAACTGTCTTCCGGTCTTTCCCATTGCTGCCGCAATATCAGGATTATTGACATAATAATTAACACAGCCCTCAAACTCAAAATAATCATTAAAATATAATCCCGAATTAGACTCCTTTGCAAAGTTAGATGTTACATTACAGGCTTTATGAACAAGCACCGGTCTTTCACACAGCCAGCTCTCCATTATAACAATAGAAAAGCTCTCATTCTTTGATGGCTGACATAAGCATACTGAGCCTGCACATGCATCATACTTATCCTGAATATCAAGAAAGCCAAGGTCGTAGACATCTTCTTTAATCTCATCCGGTATACTTACCTCTCCGCCGCCAATAAGCACAAGCTTCATATCTGTATCAGCATTTCTTCTGCGGTATTCTTTAAAGTAAGTTATAAGTGTATTGATATTCTTTGCTTCATCCTTCCGCCCTGCATAAAGTATATAAGGCTTGTCTATATTAAACTTCTTTCTAAATCTGTCTGCATCATATTCAAAGTCAGTTTCTACACCTTCACCAAGAAGTGACTGCTTGACATTTCTTAAGTCAAGAATTCTGTTGGCAAGTTCCATCTCAGGTCTTGCATGAAAGATTATTCCCCTTAAGTCCCTGAAAGTTTCCCTGTAGTGTCTGAAATATGCATAAGACTCATCGTGCAGACAAGGGATAAGTATTGACTTAAAAGGACAAGCCTGTATTCCATAGTAAGTTGTTCCAAACATATAAGGAATAAATACATATCTGTGGTATTCTTCACTATGGCTCCTGAGATAATCATACATATCAGGACTGTTTACCATTTCTTTAAGGAATATACCCTCTTCATCATACGATATGCTCTTTCCCTG
>FR886333.1:5619-21101 GCA_000436535.1 Eubacterium sp. CAG:252
TTCCCTGCATAAGCTTTGCGTTAATGCTGTGAAACTGCTTCATATCGCCTTTTCTTACCTTAAATCTTCTGATTGGAATACCATCAACAGTCTCTACGCCTTCCTTGAAGTAATTCTCTGTCCAGTCAGCCGTGAATTCCTTAACGCAGGTTGTTATAATCTCTACATCAACCCCAGCTTCCTTAAGATGTTTAACTATTCCTCTTAACTCCTGTTCTGCTCCACCTTTGATATCCTTGTGATACCACGGAATAACAAATCCTATCTTTTTCATTTTACACACCTTTTTTTATGAAATCCGATAAATACTTTTTAAACATATCTGATACGTGGTCATAACTGTAATAATCCAGTCTTTCCTTCTGTTCTTCAATCACATTTTCACGAAGCTTCTTATCCTTAACCATCCTGTCTATGCACGCAGCTACATACTGTGGATTATTATCATCAAGTATCATTCCCTTATAGTTCATTGTTTCAGGAACTGCTGTCTTATTATAAGCGATTATTGGCACATTGAACTTCATCGCCTCCACTAAAGGAACGCAGAAACCCTCATGCTCACTCATACATAAGAACACGTCCGCTGTCTTATAGTATGCAAGAATCTGGTTAAACTTTATATGCCCTGTAAATACTACTGACTCACCCATACCAAGCTTTTTAGTATATTCTGTAAGTCTTATATAATAAGGGTCATCATATCTGAAAGAACCTGCAAGTATAAGACGCGACTTATTATTATAGAGTCTGTTGTAATAATAAAATGATGCTATAAGATTTTCCTGCTTCTTGTTAGGTGCAATTCTACCAGTAAACAGTATATTGGTATAACCATCCGAATACTCTTTAATTACCGACTTATCAGGCTTTTTATCATAATCTGACATAGGTATGATAATAGGAAGTACATCTATCGGACACTTATATCCCATATTAATAAGGTCTGTTTTATTAAAATTAGAAACAGCCAGACAGTAATCAACCTTATCAGCCAGATACCTTGCTCCCTCTAAGCCATATTCACATATATCTGTAAAACGTGTGTCATTATTCTTAAAATATTCTGGCGGTGTGATATTATGATATACCACAATCTTACGGCACTCATACTTTGCTACTTCAAAGTTCAACTTACTTCCTGTTGACATATGGAATATGATTATATCATCCTTATCAACATTATTTAATTCATCAACAGGAAGAGCCGTTTTCTTATCAAGTGGTGGCACAATACTCTCTGCATATATTCTTGTACTTATTCCCATCTGTTTTATGGCTTTTTCCATTGCAATAGTATCATTGCTGACGGCATCACCATAAGCAATAGTCGATAACAACTGATAAATGTGCATACATTCTCCATTCTGTGCAGTCATACTAATACACTATACCCTTAAGCTTATACGGGTTATTATTTCTCACTCTTTAACTGTTCTATCTCTTTTTTAAGTTCAGCTATCTCTTTGTCCTTCTCTTCAATATAGCAGTTCATCTGGTTCATCATTCTTACTATAGATGCATTAAAACCATCCTGTGCCATAACGATAGGCTCAACAAAGAAGTATACAAGCTTTCTGATAACCTTCTTAAAGAATACAGTAACCTTATTCCCCTGTAATGGTCTGTAAGGATTAACCTCCCATTCATGGTTGGCCACATAGATATCTTCGTTGAACTTAATCTTGTCAAACTTATTGACATTCATAGCTCCTACATCAACAACTACATCATCAAAGCTTAAAAGGTCATTCGTATAGCCCTTAACTTCGATTTCCTTTTTGATTTCTTTCATAATTGATTCTACATTAATCTGCTCTGACATATTTTCCTCGTTTCTATGCATATATTAATATTATTATTGCTTTAACATCCTGCTATCTAGAAATTAGCATATATAAATCCCTGTGTTGCTCCTATATACCCGAATATAAGTATCACGGCAACAAGTACGTAGTAAAAAGCCCATCTTATAACAAGAGGCTTTGAAGCTATGCTCTCTCTTATAGCTATTCCCTTTTCTTTCAGTACACTTACTATAAATACTATTATACAGCCTGCTATGATTATCACATAGTCCCTTGCCTCTATTCCAAGACTTAATATTGCTTCTGACTTAAACTGTGAAGCACATATACCGACAACAGACCATTTCATCATCTGAAACGCCTGCCTCATGCTTTCAGCCATATCAAAGTACCAGCCGATATTAACAAGTATAAATGTTCTTATAATCTGCCATACTGTCCAGCCCTTAGATGCAGCATTAATATGGAACTTATTTAACAGCTTCTTGTATACTGGTTCTAACAGATTGCTGATGGCTATTATGAAACCATTATATAAACCATATGCTATAAACTTCCATGCGGCACCATGCCATATACCTACTATGAAAAATATGACTATATTGGCAAAACATATAGGAAGTGTTCTTCCTATCGTGTTACCCATATGCTTCTTAGCCCACTTTCCAAATCTGTTCATTTTCTTTGAAAGTGACATAGGATAGAATATATAATCCTTCATCCATGTACCAAGTGTTATATGCCATCTTCTCCAGAACTCTCCGATAGACTTAGAAAAATATGGCTGACGGAAGTTCTCATCCATAGTTATGCCAAACATCTGTGCGGCACCGATAACTATATCTATTCCACCAGAGAAATCCATATACAGATCCACTGAATACATAAGAACTGCAAGAATATAATGGAAACCATTATACATCTCATAATTCGTGAACACATTAAGTACAAGCACTGCAGCCCTGTCAGCTATAACAAGCTTCTTAAAGAGGCCCCAGCCTATTCTCTGTAATCCGAATTCCACATGCTTAAGATTAAAGCTGTGTCCTTCATAAAGCTGCTTCCCTAATCTGTCATATCTTCCGATAGGTCCCTGTAACAGTTGTGGAAAGAATGACACAAAAAGTCCCATCTTAAATATATTCTTCTCACACTCATACTTTCCCTGATATACATCAATTATATAAGACACTGACTGGAATGTAAAAAATGATATTCCAAGTGGAAGTCCTAAGTTCATTAAGCCAAAAGGCTCTGCTCCAAACTTTCCAAGAAGTACATTAATATTCTCTATTGCAAAGTCTGTGTACTTAACTATGGCAAGCATACCAAAGTCAAGTAATATAATTAATAAAAGCACCCATCTTTTATTCTTTTTTATCTTCTCTTTATATGCCTTCTTCTCATCCTTTGTAATAACCGCCTTATTAACTGCAAGATACGCATCTGCCTTCTTCTGTATGCTCTCTAACCATATGCCGCCGGCATATATTGTGACTGTCGCAAACACCATAAAAAGTGATGCCTTTACGCTGAAGGTAAAGTAATAAAGATAACTTAATATAAGCAGCCATACCCACTGTATATTTTTAGGAAGAACATAATAAACAATTATACCAACTAATAAAAATGCAAAAAAACCTACTGATGAAAATGACATTTATTGTTCCTCCATCTCTTCGTACATCTGTTCAAATGTATCATAAAAATACTTTGATTTATCTAAAGTATTGTTAAAGTGACCCTTTAACACTTCTGCAAGCACCTCTGAATACCTTTCTGCAAGCTCACCACCCATATGACCCTCTTTGTCGCCATAGTCAGTATCTTTTCTTGCAAGAATATCCAATCTTGCTTTATTAAAGTTGTAGTAAGTCACATTCTGTTCCTCAAAGAAGCTGGTGAAAAGCCCGTCCACCTTTTCCATTCCAAGAGTCTTCATAACTCCCGGTGTGATAGGTGATGTTACACATATAAGCTCTATGCCATTATCATCGCAATACTTTTTTATCTGCTTAAACTTTGTAACTGCCATATCAGAAAAGCCCATATTCTGCCTTCCTATCCAGGTTTCAATGTAATCATCCCCCCCTGGCATACTTCCACTGGTTACTCTGCTAAAGAAGCCTTTTCCCATGTACGGACCATTAGCATCTGCAACATCCAGTGAATATATATCTGCATTTTTATACGCTTCTGAATTCTTCTGTTTTACATTAACAGCAACAGAGCCCGGCGTACATAGATATACATTTCTCTTTGTAAATGCATTTCTTATATCCAGCTTAAACATATTCTGTACCATATACTGCCACTTTACAGGAGATGACCATTCAAGCTGATTATATATGAAAGGTTCCTGAAAATATCCCTCTCCCTGTGGATTCATCCAGTACTGGTAGTCAATATCAAGTATTACTGTTTTAATATTCTTGCTTCTGCACGCTTCCTCTAACACATAATAAGAATCTTTCACAGTTTCGCCCGGTATAGCCAGACTGAAAGAATTCGTATCATTAACTTCGTCTATTTTCTCTGGGTCAATAGCACTTCGTGCATGTGAAGCACCAAGAACAAGTGTATCTATATTATCCTCGGAATTCTTAAAGTATGTAAGCACATATCTTACATAGCCTGATTGTGCAAATATATAATCAAACACCGCAACCATTATAAATATTCCAACAATAAATCCAACAACCCTTATCCAAGGTCCCGCTTTTTTCATCACTAATTCCTTTCTGTATTAATACTAACCGTATTATTCATTATCCTTAGTTGTATTATCTTCTGTCGCTACGTCAAGCTCCCATCTGTGAGGTATTCTTGTTACACCCACATCTGTAAGGTTAGATACAACCTCAAACTTAAGAGCCTGCTTATAGTAATCTACCGGAACGCCTTCCCCATATTCTATAGTTATATCAACCCAGTAGTTACCCGGTATAAGATTGATATCATCAAGAACGACCTTATATCTTCCGTCCTTCTCGATATCAAAGTTAGCTATTCTGTCAATTCTTGTGTTAGTTCCATAACACCAGAGGGCATCATTTCTGAATATACCAAAGCCAAATACAGCATCTGTAACTTTATTCTCTACATGATAGCTTAAGTCAAGCACCATCTTTTCACCGGTTCTGAATATTCTTGACTCTTCTCCCTTTTCATTGAGCATATGGATGTCTGTAAACTTGGCATCTTCACTTCCGTATCTTGAATTAACCTTTGCACGTTCCTTCTTGATACGTTCTTCTTCTCTCTTTTTCTCCATCTGCTCACGTTCAAGCTTTGCCTGACGTATCTGTTCCTTTTCAGCCTGCTCCATACGCTCCTGATTCATATAATCAAGATACTTAAGATGGACATCCTTAGGAGTTCCCTCGGCTTCTATAAGACCATTCTTTATCCATATAGAACGGTCACATATCTGCTCTATCTGTCCAAGCGAATGTGATACTATAACAATAGTTGTTCCCTCCGCCTTTATCTCTCTTAACTTATTAAAGCACTTTGCCTGATAGTTGGCATCACCTACTGCAAGAATTTCATCAATAAGAAGAATATCCGCATCAACATTGATAGCTACTGCAAATGCAAGTCGCATATACATACCTGACGAATAAGTTCTTACAGGATTGTCTATGTAATCCTCAAGCTCTGAAAACGCTATGATATCATCAAGTCTTGCATCTATCTCTTTCTTAGTAAGTCCAAATATAGAAGCGTTAGTATATATATTCTCTCTTCCGCTCATATCCGGATGAAAACCTGCACCAAGCTCGATAAGACTTGATACCCTTCCATGCATTTCTATAGAACCTGTATCAGGATATATAATCTTTGTAAGCATTTTTAAGGTTGTACTCTTACCACAGCCATTCTTACCTACAAGACCTATAGCCTCACCTTTCTTTACAGTAAAGCTTATACCCTTAAGTACGTGCCTTTTCTCATACTTATTACGTTTCCAGAAAAGCATTTTTTCCTTAAGTTCGCTTCCCTTGTCGTAATACACCTTAAAATCTTTAGTTATATTTTTAACTTCAATCGCATTCTCTTTATCCATAATTATCTCCATTCATAGGACTCTGTTCAGCTAATGTGGCTGATAACTTTTTATGTCCGCATTACTTAGAATTCCTCTGCAAAGCCTTTCTGAAGCTTCTTAAACAGAAGTTCCCCGATTATAATAAATACAACACCGATAATAACTGCAAGTAAAAGTGAGCCAAGTTCCGGAACTTCTCCATAATATATTATCTGTCTGTATATCTTGATAATAGGTGTCATAGGATTAAGGTTAAATATAAGTATAAGCCACTGTCCTGCACCTGACCTTTCAACCATATCAACGCCATACATAACTGGTGTCATATACTGGAGTGCCATAACAAATATACCAAGAATATACTGTAAATCTCTTAAATATACTGTGATAGATGACACAATAAGCGCTATACCAAGACACAATATATACTCTACTATCATAACTACCGGAAGACACAGTAACGCAAGCGGATTAATAGTTCTGCCTGCAATAATAACTACTCCGAACACAACAAGGAATGTAAGTATCATATTGACAAATGCACTTGTAACTGTAGATATAGGAAGTACTTCTCTTGGGAAATATATTTTTTTAACCATTTCTTTCTCTTTTAATATACTTCCTGCTCCGTCAGTAACACTTGATGAAAAGAACATCCATGGTACTAATGCAACGAAAAGGAACAGATAGTACTGCTCATAGTTAGCGTTCATAATGATAGAGAACACTATTGTATACACGATAAGCTGTAATAATGGATTGATAAATGTCCATAAAAATCCAAGCACTGAACCCTTATATCTTCCTCTAAGGTCTTTTCTTACAAGGCTTATAATCATCTCCCTGTATTCATACAATTCTTTAATATGCTGCATAAGAAATTTCTCCTCTTATATGTCTGATTAATCACTGTGTATGTATCTGTGACATACGGTGATTTTGTTTTCTGGTAAGACTGTTCATAAAAAATAAAACTATCTTCCTGAATGTATGGCTTTAAGTCTGTCACTTACTATATCCGCCGAACGCTTATAGGCAAGATGTTCCTTAGCATATGCCTGTCCATTGGAAGCTATCTGATTATAGAACTCTTTATCTTCATATAATCTCTTCATATAATCAGCCGCTTCATCCACATGTGCATCAGCCCATACATTTCCTTTCTTAAAGACATCATAGTCCCTGTCAAGCTCTATAAGGTCGTATCCTACCATACATGCTGTATCACTGTTCATAAACTCTGTATTGCCTGACCAGTTAGTTGCTATAACCGGTGTTCCAAGATACATAGCCTCTGCCATAACAAGTCCGAAGCCCTCTGAGCGGTGAAGTGAAACATATACATCAACATCGGCAAGAAGTGAGTTGACTTCTGTCTTGTTAATCTGTCCGCACATATAATAAATGTTATCGTCCTTATCTATAACTGAGCTTATAATCTTCTCATCATCTGCCGAAAGCTCTGCCTCACTTACCTTTATTACAAGTCCGACATCCTTATACTTTCTCTTTGTTTCCTCATCTTTACAGAAAGCTTCCTTAAATGCCTTAATGGCAGCAAGTGGATTTTTTCTTTCCATAACACTTCCGCTGTTATACATAACAAGGAATAAGAACTTATCTTCTGGAAGTCCGAAGTGCTTTCTGTCATACTTCTTGTCAGCCACCGGTGCTACACAATGTGGAACTGTCACAACCGGCTTGTCTGTATACTTCTTGAGTGTGTTAGTAACAAAGTCAGATGGTGTCCACACTTCATCAACTAACTTAAATGCCGGTATCCATTCCTCTGGAAATGTTTCAAGCTCCCATGCCCAGTATCCTATATTGTACCTGTAATTCCACACGTCCCTGCCCATACTTAAGTATGCAACCATAAACTCACTTGCATTGACATGTATTATATTCACATCATATGGCAGCTTATCTGTAAGCCTGTCATCATATGTATCATTCGTTCTTGACCCGCCTGGTGGAACAAAGAAGTCCTTTATAATATGCTCCTCATTATTCTCATCAAGCAGCCTGCACATTATTCTTGCGCTCTGTCCAAGACCATTATCACCTTTTATATTGCCTATAATATTGGCACCCTCTTTATAATGTCCATGTTCATACTTTATTATAGTATCCGCTGAAAGCTTATCTGTAGCATTATTAATAATCCCCGCCTTAAATCTGCTTAACACCTTCATAGGAATAATCTTTGTAAGTGCTGGCCTTAATGCTTCCCCTGCATTTAAAAGTATCTTGGATAACTCCATATCAAACCTCTATTCATTAACTTTTACTATTTTACATAATTATACCCAGTATATATATTGGTAATCATTGCTATTGCCAGTTTTGCCCGTAAACTTCTTAAAGCCGCTGGCGGCAATCACATTATCCGAATGATTTTATCATATTATTCATATAAATTCAATATCATTATAACATTAGTAACACATTTGTAACGATTTTGTAACAAACCACTTTATTCTTTCACGCAGTAAAACAGCCCTGCATCCTTTGTTATCGTAAGTGTTTTTCTTAGTTTTTTCTGTATAAATGCCTTGAAATCAGAATATCTGTCAAGAAGATACTGGTTCTGGTTTCCGTGGCACGAAAGAATATATTCCACAAGCGGCTCTGCCTTATCGACCTTAAGGCAGTCATCATAACGCCTGATATTAACCGAAGTGAAATATTTATTAAGCTGCTTATCCCCTGTATCAAGCCCAAACTTATCATACAGATTATCTGCCGCAAGAACTATTCTTTTATCAAACTCCTTCACAAGCTGGCTTATCTCCTGCATATGTCGTGAACCGTAGGTTGCACACACAAACACACCGCCCGGCTTTAATACTCTGACTATCTCCTGACAGGCTTTATCAATATCCTCACAGTAAAAAAGAACATGATTGGCTATAACGCAGTCGTAAGAAGCATCATTATATGACATATTCTGGCAGTCGGCAACATCATATTCAAATATATTATTACTGTTTACCATATTTTCAGGGTTTTTAACACATTTTTCATACACCTCTGTTATGTTACGCCTTGCATCATTTACCATTCCCTCTGATATATCACTGACTGTTATATGCGGCTTTATGTTCTGTGACATCACGCTGTCAATATTATCAACCCACAGCCTGCCATCCCCGCAGCCAAGCTCTAACACCTCAGTATGTGATGCTATATTCCCCTGCTCATATATCCACTTAAACCATCCCTGCCTGTTGACTGAATACATAGCATGAAGATTAATTCTCGCCGATATATTTCCTGCATTCTGATACTGTGTCTTTAAGCTGCTTTCCATATTGGTAAGATGAATAAGAGATAGCATACTGCTCCAGTCTATCGTATTATCTTTATCTATAGTTTTTATAGTATCTTCTATAGCATTTTTTACAAGCTGCATCTGCGCCATCTTATCCTGTATGAGCTTTAACTGCAGATGCAGTGAATTCTTAAGTATGTTATAGTCCGAATCACCTATAGTCATTCCCTTTATATCATCCAGTGAAAATCCAAGATACTTAAGCAGCAGTATCTGCTGTAGTCTTGTAAAATCCGAGTCCGTATAGAATCTCACCCCCGTATCAGTCACATAAGAGGGCTTTAATATATTCTGTTTATCATAGTATCTTATCGTCCTTACAGTAACATTTGCTTTCTTAGCAAACTCCCCTGATGAATAATAGCCTTCCTTATGCATGGTAAATCTCCATTCTTAAATATCTATCTTAATGTTTAATTTTACCATTATTGCCTCTCAACCGCAACTTTCATAAATTTTTAAAAAAGTGCTTGAAGCTTACGTTACGTCACCATTTATTATGTATCTGAAATAAAAATAACCAATTATATAAAACAATATGTTACTGTTCAAAAAGAAATGTGCAGAGTTTTAATATCTGCTCTGAACAGCAACCCAAATATTATTTTTGTAAAGGAGAATACAAATGAAAGGTATTATTTTAGCTGGTGGTTCAGGCACACGCCTTTACCCACTCACAATGGTTACAAGTAAACAGCTTCTTCCAATCTATGACAAGCCTATGATATATTATCCTATGTCAGTTCTTATGACTGCCGGAATAAGAGATATTCTTATTATATCTACTCCACAGGATACTCCTAGATTTAAAGAGCTTTTAGGCGATGGAAGCCAGTTCGGTGTCAATCTTTCTTATGCCGTACAGCCATCACCAGACGGACTTGCACAGGCATTTATTATCGGTGAGGAATTCATCGGCGATGACACTGTTGCAATGGTTCTTGGTGACAACATATTTGCCGGCAACGGTCTTAAGGACAGACTTAAGAGTGCTGTTAAAAATGCTGAGGAGGGAGTCGGCGCTACTGTATTTGGTTACTACGTTGATGACCCTGAAAGATTTGGTATTGTTGAATTCAACAATGAAGGAAAGGCAATATCTATAGAGGAAAAGCCTGCAAAGCCTAAGAGCAATTATTGTGTAACTGGTCTTTACTTCTATGACAATAAGGTTGTAGAATATGCAAAGAACCTCAAGCCATCAGCAAGAGGTGAGCTTGAAATCACTGACCTTAACCGTATATATCTGGAAAACGGCAACCTTAACGTAGAACTTTTAGGTCAGGGCTTCACATGGCTTGATACTGGTACTCACGAAAGTCTTGTTGAGGCTACTAACTTTGTTAAGACTATCGAAACACACCAGCACCGCAAGATAGCCTGCCTTGAAGAGATAGCTTATCTTAACGGCTGGATAACTAAGGATGATGTGCTTAAAGTATATGAAGTATTAAAGAAGAACCAGTATGGCCAGTACTTAAAGGATGTACTTGACGGCAAGTATATTGATGTGCTTCATAGCTAGTTGATTATTAATAATTATTAATTCATTTAGCCCCTGGCAGATATTAAATGACTACTCAGCAAACCACAAATTATATAAAAAGAAAGGCGAATTTTATTATGAATATTATTGTTACCGGCGGCGCCGGATTTATCGGAAGCAACTTTATTTTCCATATGTTAAATAAATATCCAGATTACCGAATTATCTGTCTTGACTGCCTTACATATGCAGGCAATCTTTCAACACTTGCTCCTGTAATGGATAACCCTAACTTCAGATTTGTTAAGGAAAGCATAACTGACAGAGAAGCTGTATACAAGCTTTTTGAAGAGGAACACCCTGATATGGTTGTAAACTTTGCAGCAGAATCTCACGTTGACCGTTCTATCGAGAACCCGGAAGTATTCCTTGACACTAACATTAATGGTACTGCTGTTCTTATGGATGCGTGCAGAAAGTACGGAATTAAGCGTTACCATCAGGTATCTACTGATGAAGTATACGGCGACCTTCCACTTGACAGACCTGACCTTTTCTTCACAGAAGAAACACCTATACATACATCAAGCCCATACAGCTCATCAAAGGCTGGCGCTGACCTTTTAGTATTAGCTTACCACAGAACTTATGGACTTCCTGTAACTATAAGCAGATGTTCTAATAACTACGGACCATATCATTTTCCAGAAAAGCTTATCCCTCTTATGATTGCAAATGCTCTTAACGATAAGCCACTTCCTGTATACGGCGAAGGTCTTAATGTCCGTGACTGGCTCTACGTTGAAGACCACTGCAAGGCTATCGACCTTATCATCCACAAGGGTCGTGTCGGCGAAGTATACAATGTCGGCGGACATAACGAAAAAAGAAATATTGACATCGTTAAGCTCATCTGCAAGGAACTTGGCAAGCCAGAATCACTTATTGTTCATGTTGGCGACCGTAAGGGTCACGATATGCGTTATGCTATCGACCCTACTAAGATCCACAATGAACTTGGCTGGTTACCAGAAACCAAGTTTGAAGATGGTATAAAGAAGACAATACAGTGGTATCTTGACAACAAGGAATGGTGGGAAACTATCATCTCTGGCGAATATCAGAACTACTATGAGAAAATGTATTCTAACCGTTAATTAATATATTTATATACACCACCTGACAATTTTTTTGTGTCAGGTGGCAATATTTTAAGATATACAAAGAAAGGTAACAATTATGGGACAGATTAAAGTAACTCCTTGCGATATTGAAGGACTTTATATAATAGAACCTACTGTTCACGGCGATAACCGTGGATACTTTATGGAAACTTACAATCAGAATGATATGCACGAAGCTGGTCTTGATATGGTATTTGTTCAGGATAACCAGTCACGCTCTGTTAAGGGTGTTCTTCGTGGTTTACATTTCCAGAAAGAATTTCCTCAGGGAAAGCTTGTCCGTGTAATCAAGGGAAGCGTATTTGATGTTGCTGTCGACCTCCGCGCAGGTTCTAAGACTTATGGCAAATGGTTTGGCGTGGAACTCACTGAAGAAAACAAAAAGCAGTTCTATATAAGCGAAGGCTTTGCACACGGTTTCCTTGTATTAAGTGACGAAGCTGAATTCTGTTATAAGGTAACTGATTTCTATCATCCGGGTGATGAGGGTGGTCTTGCATGGAACGACCCAAGTATCGGCATTGAATGGCCACAGGTTACAGGCGAATACCCTGGCAGTGCAGACCCATCAGGATACAAGCTTGAAGACGGAACTCCACTTAACTTCAGTGAAAAAGATACTAAGTGGGATACACTTGAAAATACATTTAAGTTTTAATAATTGTGATATTTAACACATTTAATATCAACAACCAGACGACTTAATTAAGAGGAAGGCAGCCTAAACATTATCGCTGCTTTCCTCTTATTTTATATCCGGTAATTGTATTTTTAACACTTTTTCAATATTTTTCCTTAATAAAATATAGTATAATATTCTTATATTTCAGGTCACATAGCACCCTACCCAGCATTCTCATATCGTGGGACTATCGTTCCACTTTTATGCTCGTATTTTTTTGGTAGGTCAAAACTCATTTTGCCCTTAATAGATGCGGATGATAATCCCCATCATATATAAAAGAAAGGAAACAGCCTATGAAACAGATTTTTAACCCATATCTCCCAAGTTACGAATATATTCCTGACGGAGAACCACACATTTTCAATAACCGGCTTTATATATACGGAAGCCACGACCGATTTAATGGCACAACTTACTGCGAAAACGATTATGTATGCTGGTCTGCTCCTGTTGATGACTTGTCTGACTGGCGCTTTGAGGGCGAAATATATAACAGAAAGCAGCATCCACATAAAGAAGAGTGTCTAATTCTTTTCGCACCCGATGTTATACAGGGTCCAGATGGACGATACTATCTTTACTATTCTGTAGCACACTCTTCACGTATGTCAGTTGCAGTATGCGACAGTCCTGCCGGACATTTTGAATATCTTGGCGATGTTAAAACCAAAGATGGCAGAGTATATGGAATACAATCCGGAGATTATGTACAGTTTGACCCCGGTGTTTTTATGGATGATGACGGCAGTGTATACCTTTACTCCGGCTTCTGCCCTAAGAAAACAGAGGATGAACATGGACGTATTATGGAGGGAGCTTTCGTATGCCGCCTGATGCCTGATATGCTGACTATGTACGAACTTCCACATATAATCATACCAAGAAACTGGACGTGTCCTGACAATGCCGGTTTTTTTGAAGCTTCATCTATGAGAAAAATTAACGGCATATATTATTTTATATACTCTGCGCGCATTAATGGTCTACACTATGCAACCAGCCGTTATCCAGACCGTGACTTTGTATATGGCGGACGCATACATTCTTCATCCGACGTCGGTCTCCGTGGTTATACTATTGACAATTCTGCTTACCCAAATGGAAATACACACGGCAGTATAATAGCTGTCAATAATCATTACTATATATTTGACCATCGCTTTTCAAATAACACTTCTTTTTGCCGGCAGGGTGTTGCTGAACGTATAAATATTGAAAAAAACGGACATATTTCTCAGGTTGAGGCAACAAGCTACGGACTAAACAATGGTCCTTTGTCCGCCGAAGGAACTTATCATTCATACATAGCCTGCCATATCAGAAATCTTACAATCACAAGTGATATGCCAAAAGAAGACAGGCTTAAGCTTATGCCATATATAACGCAGGACGGAGAAGACCGCGACTATGGTGATGACCAGTATATTAAAAATATGCAGAATGGATGTATGGTTGGGTATAAGTACTTTAATTTTAATAATAATATTGATATTAATAAAAATACTAATATTAATAACAATGCTAATATCCTCACTACTGACTATGTCAATAATAGCATCAATAGCAATAATAATAATAATAATAATGATGATATCAACAACAATAATAATAATGACAGCAACAATAATAACGATAATAAAAACAAATCATTTAATAAAATTAACAACTCCGGCTCATCCGTAATAACTATAGCTGTCAAAGGTTGTGCTGCAGGTACTATCAGTATTACAACTGATACTGATTATGCTGATAAAAAGCTTTCTGACTATTCTATATGTGGAAAGAAGAAGATAAATATTTCTGATGATGATAAATGGACAACGGTAGATATTACCTATAACAGACAGGAAGGCATAAAACCTTTGTACTTTATATTTGAGGGTGAAGGCAGCTTTTGTATAAAAGAGTTTTCATTTAAGTAATGTATACCCGTTAAACAATAAGATAACCCTCAATGCTATTAGCACTAGTGATTTTTATTCAACCAATATATGCAGATATTGCTGTACAAAAGGTGCTGTGTTCAATACAACCACAGCACCTTTCTTACAAAAATATTCCTGATATAAAATCCATCATTTAATATATAGTGCAAAATCCATTGCACCAAATACTTAACCAGATTAATGATGGAATAATCTCATACCTGTGAAGCACATTGCTATGCCTCTCTTATTGCATGTTTCGATAACATTATCATCTCTTATTGAGCCGCCCGGCTGTGCTATATACTTAACGCCGCTCTTGTAAGCTCTCTCGATATTATCACCAAATGGGAAGAATGCATCTGAGCCAAGTGCAACATTTGTATTAGATGCAAGCCATGCCTTCTTTTCTTCACTTGTAAATACTTCCGGCTTCTCTGTAAATACTCTTTCCCACGCACCATCTTCAAGAATATCCATATATTCATCACCGATATAAAGGTCGATAGCATTATCTCTGTCAGCTCTTCCCACGCCCTCCTTAAATGGAAGTGCAAGTACCTTAGGGTTTTGTCTTAAGAACCAGTTATCTGCCTTCTGTCCGGCAAGTCTTGTACAGTGAATTCTTGACTGCTGTCCTGCACCTATACCTATAGCCTGTCCATTCTTTGCGTAGCAGACTGAATTAGACTGTGTATACTTAAGTGTAATAAGAGCTATTATAAGGTCTATCTTAGCCTGCTGTGGAATTTCTTTATTTTCTGTCACAACATTGTTAAGAAGCTCTTCATTTATCTTAAACTCATTACGTCCCTGTTCAAATGTCACACCATATACCTGCTTTCTCTCAATAGGCGCTGGCTTATATTCCGGGTCAATCTTGATAACATTATAGTTACCCTTTTTCTTTGCTTTAAGTATTTCAAATGCTTCTGGCTCATATCCCGGCGCTATAATACCGTCTGATACTTCGTGCTGGATAAGCTTTGCTGTAGCAACATCACACACG
>FR886333.1:21128-22589 GCA_000436535.1 Eubacterium sp. CAG:252
TCACACACGTCTGAAAGAGATATAAAGTCACCAAATGAAGACATTCTGTCTGCGCCTCTTGCTCTTGCATAAGCACATGCAAGTGGTGAAAGTTCTCCTATATTCTCGTCTACCCAGTATATTTTTTTCTCAACTTCTGAAAGTGGAAGTCCTACCGCTGCACCCGCTGGTGATACATGCTTGAAGGAAGTTGCTGCTGGAAGTCCTGTTGCCTCCTTTAATTCCTTAACAAGCTGGTATCCATTGAATGCATCAAGGAAATTAATATATCCTGGTCTTCCGTTTAATATCTCAACTGGAAGTTCACTTCCGTCTGCCATAAATATTCTTGAAGGCTTCTGATTAGGGTTACATCCGTACTTTAACTGAAATTCGTTCATAATATTCCTCTCTTCTGTGCATTTTTCACACATTTTAAACTTATAACTACTTGTTACTGCTACATTACTTATTCTTATTGATAATTCTTGTTTCGTACTTGCCTGTCTTAATGTCTATGTATCTTACAAAAAGTGATACCTTATTATCTTCATTAAGGTTATTCCATATCATATCAGTAAATGTATCAATATCTCCGGCAATCTTTACCCATGTTGGCTCACCCTCAAAGCTAGGAAGCGGATTGCCATCATTCATATATGTATGAATAAAGTGTCCCTCTCCTGCAACAGGCGCATCATATGTAAATGTGTATCTGTCGCACTGGTCTGGATTACCATTATGGCTCTTTAATATAGACATTGCATAATCAAACTTGCCCTCATCAACAGTCATAAGTCCTGATATTCTAGGTGTAAAGTTAGGTGCATCAGGCTCAAACTCTCTTGTTCTTAAAGCTTCCTCAAAAGTCTTTCCTTCACTCATAAGGTCATATACTGTATCTGTCTGGTCTCCGTTAGTAACGATAGTCTTCTTTCCAAGAACTCTTACAGGTGCATATATTATAAGACTTGGGTCTTCAAGCTTACTTGGGTCAAATGCCTCTGTTCTTATGCCTTCTTTGTCCTCAACAAATACTCTGTTACGGCTGTTAGCACTTCTTCCCATAATAAAATATGCTGTTACTGCCTTACTTCCGTCCTCTGACCTTCCGATGACTATTCCTCTTCCCGGATAGGCACATCCTGTTAATTCCTTTTCCAATGTTGTAATCTGCATAATATTCCTCATTTCTGCGCACGTTTTTTGCGCATAACGAGTTTGTGTCAAGTGCGCGCAGACACAAATCCCGCGTGTGAAAATTCTATTTTCACACTATTCCTCCATTCTGTAGCATATGCACTAAAGCATAATATTAATATTGTTACTTTGGACTATCGACCTAAATTTCGTTTTATTATGAATGTCAAAAATAAGTTTTTCCACTCACTGATGCATCCAGATTGCTGCATTGCTACACAATTCACGCAATTTTCTAACATCTAGTAATAACTAACTAATATACAAAAAAGCCGACCCATC
>FR886333.1:22653-48525 GCA_000436535.1 Eubacterium sp. CAG:252
CCCAGGCGGTCGGCTGATAATCTTTATTATACTGCACTCCCTGTGGGTAATCCCACCACATATATTCACTATGCTTTCCGCCAGTTGTACAGCTCATATAATTAAGATACACCATATTTTATTATATTTCAATTATATTTTTAATTATAATTATAAATATAAAATATAAAATCCAGATGTATATTCTTATGTTTAAGCCACTACATCCCAGTCTCCACATCAATCCTGCTTCCATCCTTCGTTTTAGTTATCCTAATCTGCTGCGGTATATTTTCCTTTAATTCTTCCCTGTGGCTTATAATTCCAACCAGCTTATTCTTCCCTGACAGATTCATAAGAATATCCATAGCATTATCTATAGACTTTTTATCAAGAGTTCCAAAGCCTTCATCTATAAACAGCGCATCCATCTGTATTCCGCCAAGATTAGAAGACACAGTATCAGACAAACCAAGTGCAAGACTCAATGACGCCTTAAAGCTCTCACCTCCTGAAAGATTGCCTACGGGTCTTCTATGTCCTGTATAATTATCAAGCACCTCAAGGTCAAGGAATGTATTGCTTTTCTTTCCAAGCGACTCCTCCTGCCTGTACAGCTCAAACTGACCATCACTCATAGGAAGCAGCCTCCTGTTAGCAGCCATTATTATCCTGTCAAATCCTGCCGCCTGTATATACTGCTCTAACGTAATCTTTCCGTTACCAGTCTGACCCTTTACCAAATCATATAACCTTTTACATACATTATTCTCCTGCCTTGCCTTTTCGTATAAAGACTTCTTTTTAAGAATATTGTTATGTTTATCCTTGTTATTATCAAGACGGTTATTTATGATATTCTGCCTGTCTCTTAATTCCCTTACCGCCGTATCCTGCTGCCTGCAAAGCTCATTAAGACTATCTGCATCAATCCATTTTCTGCCCTTTGCATCCCTGTCTGCTTCCTTCAGCCTTGCCTCATTCGTTAAAACCTTCTGCTTATATTCGTGTATCTGTACCTCATTATCTGACAAGCGTTCTTCTGTAATCACATACTTAAGCATCTCATCGACACTTTCAAACTGTTCTTTTCTCACAGCCTCATCAAGCTGCTTTTTAAGTTCTTCCCTTTCACTGTTTCCTACAGCAAGACTATCCTTTAACGTATTAAGTGCCGCCTTTATGCCAGCCAGACGTTCATCTGCCTTTTTCTTATCGTCCTCCGCCTTACTTATGGCATCAAGAATAGCCTTCGCCTCATTGGATATGTCATCTATTGCTTTTTTAGCTTCATCCCAGCTATCAAAGCTTAACTTTCCAATACCCTTAAGAGACACTTCTTTCTCAGTTATCTTAATGCTGTCAGACTGCTTTTCCTCTAAAAGCTTACTTATACTGTTCTCCAGCTCCTCCATATCCTTTCCTGAAGCCTTCTGCATATTATCTTCTGCCTTTTTAAGCCTGTCACATTCTTTTTTCAATGAGTTCTCAACACCAGTAATACTTACAAGTCTGTCCTTTACAGCCTTCGCTATGCCAGTTAACGCATCCACCTGCTCATCCAGACTCTCAGTCTTATTACCATACATGTCAGCCATATCCTGACTATCAATCTTATTACCAGATACGTCAGTCATATCCTGACTTTCTGCCTTATCACAAAACACATCAGTCATATCCAGACTCTCTGCCTGCGAATTTCCTGTATTCTCCTGCAAATGTTTCTGCAACGCCTGTATACAATCTTTAATACAACCTCTGACATCATCCTTAAGCCTTATTTCTGCCTGCTCCAGTGCTGTCTTAGCTTTCTCAACATCTGCATATGCCTCTGTCTTTTTATCAAGCCAGTCTGCTTCTGTCTTTTTTAGCTTCTCTACTTTTTCCTCTGTCACAGACTTGTCAGAAAGTCCGGCAGGCTCCGGATGATGTGTTGAGCCGCATACCGGACACTTTTCACCCTCTTTAAGCTTTAGTGCAAGAAGTCCAGCCCTGCAGTTTTCAAGTACTCTTTCAGCCTGCTTTCTGTTACTTTCAGCCCTATCATACTTATCACGCACATCTATGAATATCTGCTGTTTCTTAGATAACTGCCCACAATAATCATTTCTTTCTTCAAGACGTGCACCAAGAAGTGTATCAATCTTAATATCCAGTTCTTTAAGCTTGTCTTTAGCTGCTTTTGCCGCTGCATATTCCTCCGGCTTCTGCTTTAGTCTGGCAATCTCTTCTTTTAATTCTTCTACAAATGCATCTGCCTTCTGCTTCTTTTCTTTAAGCTCGCTCTCCTTATCTTCTGTCTTCTGCTGTTTTTTATAAAGCTCTTTAAGCTCTATAGTAAGCCTGTCCTTTAACTGATAATTATCTTCTTCCTCAACAAGCTTATCAGCCTTTTTAATAAGCTGCTGTGCATATTCATTCTGGCTGTCAGCTTTACTAAGCGCACTCTCTGCCTTAGCTGCATTATCCTTTGCTGCCTTTAATTCTTCCTGTTTTTCTTCTATCTTACGGCTTGTATTGCTTGCATCTTTAAGCTTACTATCCCATAGCTTATAAACCGGATAAACCACTCTGGTTGCACTTTTTTGTCTGCTGTTAAGTTCTTCAAGCCTTTGCATATCTTCACGCTTGCCATCAAGTTCTTCTTTTATAGCTTCAAGCTTATTAAGCCTGTCTATAAATTCATTATTGGTGTTCGCAAGTGCCAGCTTCTTTTTATTCTCCTCAAGCTCTTTTTCAGCTTTACTTAACGCTGACTTTACCTCTGACTTTTTTTCTTTATCAGAAGTGATAATGCGCTCAATAATATCCAGCATTTCATCAACATTCCACGCACTATTGGACTCTAGTGCCCTTTTTTTAAGTTCTTCAAGTTCCTCATATAACGGCTTTTCTAATAACGCTTTTTCTAAGCTTTCCGGTATATTTTCAACTCCATTATCGCCTGCCACTAAATGCTGTTCCAAAATACTATCAGACATCACAATATTCTTACCGCTATTATAATCTGTCATCAAAGATTGTTCCAACAGACCGTCTGACTTCTCAGCATTTTTACCTCTATTACAGTCCGTCACTAAGGCTGCTCCAGAAAGACTATCTGACTGCTCAACATTTTCCACAACCTTATCATCCGCCATAACATCACAGAAATACTGGATAATGCTCATCTCATTGCCCGTTCTTTCCTTATAGCTTCTATCCAGCCTGTCCTTAAGCTTATATTCTATGCTCTTATATCCGCTCGTCTGGAATATTGTACGCAGTATCTCTGTACGCTGTTCAGTCTTTGCATTAAGAAGCGACCAGAACTCGCCCTGTGCTATCATAGCTATCTGCTTAAACTGCCTGTCATCTATATGTAAAAGCTCTTTTACAGCACTGTTCACCTGCTGGATACCCTCTATCGGCGTATTATTTCCACAATATAATATAGCCTTTTCCTTTTCGAGAACGACACCCTGTCCGCGCTGTTTCTTTCTTTCATACGCAGGATATCTTTTTATATGATAGTCTGCGCCCTGATGTGTAAAGTAGAAATCGACAAAGCTTTCTGTTCCGTCCTTTGCATACTCACTTCTTAAATTCTTTGTATCCCTGTAAGTTCCGCTTGAAGTTCCATATAACGCAAAGCTTATTGCATCAAAAAGTGTCGTCTTTCCTGCACCTGTATCTCCTGATATAAGAAACAGCCCCTTATCCTCAAACCTGTCAAATTCTATCTCCGGCATTGTATCCGCATATGGCCCGAAGGCACTTACTATCAGCTTTACTGGTTTCATATTACACCAGCCTCCTTTGCAACCTCATTCATAAGCTTCATCTCCTCATCACTCATATCCGTTCCATACATCTGCCTGTAAAAATCCTCTATAAGCTCTGTGAAATTCTTATCCTCTGCTATATGTGAAATATCGCTCTGTTCTATCTGCTTCGTGTGTGAATTATCATAATCAATCTTTACAGTGTTCGGATATACCTGCTGGATTATACCCATTGCATCATTAATCACACTTTCATCAGTAAGTGTTACATACATAAAATCATTCTGGTTATCGATATATTTCCTATCAAGAAGTGTATCCAGCTTTCCCTTGATATGCCTTAAGTCACGCACAGGCTTGAGTTCTACAAGCTCTATCTCCACATTTTTCTTATTATCCTTTGCAGTCAGCGTAACAACAGGAACTGACTTTGTATTATTCACTTCACTTAGTGAATACTTAAGCGGTGAACCCGAATATCTCACCTCATCCCTTCCGACTCTCTGTGGCGAATGTATATGTCCAAGTGCCACATAATCAAACTTGTCAAAACAGTCATAACCTATCTTTTCAACAAGTCCGACACTTTTAACCGTCACTCCCTCAGAACCGCCCGGCACCGGGTCAGTACTCTCATCGTCTGTCCTTCCTGCCACAAACTGGTGCGCAATAAGTACATTTCTACGGTCTTCATCTATATCTGTATGCTCTATAACAGTCCTTACCGCATCCTCATAGGAGTCTATCTTCTCCTCCTTATAGTAATGCTTCACCTGCGAAGCCTTGATAAATGGCAGCATATACACATCAACATCACCATATTCATCCTGTATAGTCCTCTTATGCATAGTTCCGTCAAAAACCGATGATATATATATTCTGTTGCTTTCAAACAGACTGCTTCCATAATTCAGTCTGTCATCTGAATCATGATTGCCGCTTATTACAAATGTATCAACACCCATACATGACAATCTGCTTAAGAAATAATCCAGCAGCTTTGTAGCCGCCTCACTTGGCACAGCCTTATCATAAACATCCCCTGCTATTAGCACCGCATCAACCTTACTTTCTTCAGCTATCTTAAGTATCTGGTCTAATATATACTTCTGGTCTTCACTAAGGTCAAACTCCCCCAGCGACTTTCCAAGATGTAAATCTCCTATATGTAACAACTTCATAAGCTAACCCCTCTCTTTAATAGAATAACGCCGCAAACAGAACTTATGTTCTATTGTCATTATAATATAAAAAAATGCGGGTGTCAAAGAAAACTTCTAACACCCACACTATAAAATGATGTCAGGGGATTACTCTATTACTTCATAATCTACATAATCCTCTAACACCTTAATAATTACCCAACAACTTAATTGACTTAGCTTCCTCCTCTATTCCTCTCAAGGCATTCATGACTCTTGGGTCATCAATATTGCCCTCAAAATCCACGAAGAACTTATAATCCCACTGCTTCGACTCACTAGGTCTTGACTCTATCTTATACATATTAAGACCATTATATATAATATGGCTTAAAAGATTATAAAGAGTTCCTGCTTCATTGGCAGTTTCAAATACTATGCTTGTCTTATTAGCATTTTTAAGGAACTTACGCGAATTAGTTATTATAACAAACTTTGTTGTATTGTTGGAAAGGTCTGCAATACCTGTCTTTAATACCTCAAGTCCATATATCTTAGCTGCCTTTTTACTTGATATGGCAACGTGTGTCTTATCATTTTCACTAAGAAGCATCTTTGCAGCCATAGCTGTATTAGCCTGATGTATTCTCTGCCATTCCTTATGTGTATTAAGAAATCTGTCGCACTGCATAATACCCTGTGGATGTGAATATACAGTTGTGACATTATTGATATCCGCACCCGGAAGTCCTACAAGAACATGGTCGATATTAACATAAGTTTCAGCAATTATGTAGTTATTGTACTCCTGTAAAAGGTCATATACCCCCACAACACTTCCTGTTGTTGAATTCTCTATAGGAAGTACTCCGTAGTCAGCCTTACCTGACTTTACATCCTCCATAACATCACGCCATGTAGGAACGCCGTAGTTATCACTATCCTCACCAAAAAAGTTGCAGGCTGCCTCCTGTGTATAAGCACCCGGAATTCCCTGATATACAATCTTTACTCCATCCTTTTTTATCTCATCTATAGCCTCATAAGGCTGCCTTAAAGTCTGTCCCATAGCTTCAAGAAGCTGGTACTGTCCCTTACGTGAGTTAGCCATTATCTGTGAGAAAAGGTCATCTATTGCATGAATATTCTCTTTATTCTTTACAAGACTTGTGACAGCTTCAAGCTTTGCCCTCTCTCTATCTGTATCAAGCACTTTCTTGCCCGTCTGTATCTTGTACTCGGCAACCTCCTTTGTAAGCTTCATTCTTTGCTCAAAAAGCTCAACAAGCTGCTTATCTATCCCGTCTATTTCTTTTCTTATCTCACCTAAATCTAACATCCTGTTACCTCACTAATAATTTACTGTATATTTATTATTTCTATCGTTTTAAATTGATAAAACCATTGATATTGTATCATATTTTTTGTAATATGTAATTAGTTAATTGCATCTCGTACATAAATATGCTTTTTTGATGAAAATATATTTATATACCTAAGCAGATATCGGAGGCGCTTATGAAAAAAGTAATAGCAATAATATTAATAATACTGGCAATATCCGGGATTGGCATCGGTGTCTTTTTTAATTACCAGCATAGCAGGACTACCATGAATAATGATAATGCTGTAGGTAATACTTCCGGCAATCTTCTTAACGGCGGGCTTTTCTGTGAATATGACGGAAAAATATATTTTGCCAACCCTAACGATTACAACAGGCTGTATGTTATGAATTCTGACTGCACTGACATTAAAAAGCTCAATGAAGACAGCGTTGCATATATTAATGTATGTGGAAAATACATATACTACGCTAAGAATAACTTTAATAAAAGTACTGTAGGTATGGTATTCAGGGGGCAGCTTTTTGGACTGTACAGATGTGACCTTGATGGAGGTAATGAGAAAATTCTATATAATGACCTTTCTGGTTCTGTTGCTCTTTCTGGCAATACGATATTCTACCAGCACTATGATGACGAAACAGCACTTACCTTCTACAGAGTAGATATTGATGGAAAGAAGGAAGCTAAGATTAGCGATACTGCTTACCTTCCTGCCAGCGTATCAGGCGGAAAGTTATATTTCTCTGACCCTGAAAACAAGCACCACATTTTATCTATGGATGCAAAGACCAACAGTATATCAGACTTCTATAGCTGTAACTCATATCTTGCCTCTATGGTAGGCGGCTATGCTTATTATATTGACTTATCAAAGAATTATTCTCTTGTAAGATATAACACATCCAACCAGACTCTTGAGCTGTTATATGCTCCTGAATCTGGTAAGATTATCAATTATAATGTATACGGAAACAAGGTGTTCTTCCAGGTTGAAGGCGGCGACAAAGCTGGTCTTTACCGTATGAATATTGATGGCACACAGGTAGAGTATGTTGCTGTCGGTGAAATATCAGGCATACACTGTACTGAGCATTATACTTTCTTCTCTTACTATACTGACCAGTCATCATTGTACAGAGTTCCTACTATGGGCTCTATTACAACTATAGAGGAGGTTACTATCCAGTAGCATGCTACCCACTGAGTGGTGACTATAAAACAATAACTCCCAGACATATTAATGTTAATTACATTATCTGTCCGGGAGTTTTTATCTGCCCTATCTTATTTTGCCCTTCTTAACAGGTCTATCCTGTAATCATTAATTAGGATATTCTGATGTTATTCCAAAGTATTCTTCAAGAGATATCCAGTCACCATTATTGTATAACTTTTCTGCAAGCTCTTCTCCGACATATCTTAAATGCCATGACTCATACTGATAGCCTGTATAGGCATCCTTTCCTTTAGGAAATCTTATACAAAAACCATACTTATAGCAGTTATCGTTAATCCACTTACCCTCATTAGTATACTGGAAACTATCCTCTATAGAGTTAAGGTCAAAGCACAATCCTGTCTGGTGTTCAGAGTTACCTGGTCTTGAAGAATATGTATCTGCTGCCGTTTTTCCGTCATTGGCAACATATCTGTTGTACAGTGAAACCTGATAATCATATGAACGGTATCCGCTGGCAATATATATGTTAAGTCCCTTCGCTGTTGCATCTGCCTGCATTTTTCTGAATGCTGTCATAAGGTCTTTATCAAGGCTTGTATTACTTCTTGCCTCTGTTACAGGCACTTCAGGGTTTTCAGGTATAAATGTGCTTGGAAGTGCATATGTTTTATTAGCTATAAGATATCCGTCTATATAAGTTGCACCGTTTCTTGTTTCAATAGTAAAGCCCTTTGATGTCTTCTCCTTACCATCAGAAGCATTGTCTGTTGCAGCCTCTGTACTCTTATTTTCTGTACTTTCTGCCTGTGTAGATGATACACTGTTGTTAGAATTATTATTAACATTCTGTATTGTTTCACTTATTGCATTATTATCTGACGCATCAGTATTCTTCTTACCTGCGCAGCTCTTTATAAGAAGTGCCGCTGCCACTATTATTATAACTGCTACAACAGCAGTTACCGTTATTGTTATTATTCTTCGTCTTCTTGCTCGCTCTTTTCTTGACATTCGTCTTCTCATTATATTCTTTTCTCCTGACTTTTAGCATATTTCACTATTATTTTATTTTTCCAGACTGTCGGGCTTTCGCCCTATCTGACCAAAGAATAACAAAATGCTTTATGCTAGCACAGCACTTTGTTATTCTTTGGTCTGGCACGGCTCATTGCTTACGCACATTACTGGTGATTTAACCGCAAATGCGCTGTCTTTTATAACATTTTTCAATCCCTGTATCTGCTTATCCTCACATTCATTAATAAGCTTCACAAGCCCCTTCGTAAGCAGCCATGCACCATACTTATTAAAATGAGTATTCTCTGATACTGTGTCCGGTTTATTCAATTCTTTAATAAAATCATCCGGCCACACACCCTTATTGACACCCACTTTAATAGAAGTATACTTATGAATATTATCACGTCCTATGGCTTCAAACAAGCCCACAGAATAAGAAAATAAATCTAATACAACCGTATGTGTCTCTTCACCTATCTGCTTCATCGCCCTTATATACGAAAAATTATCACCACCGTGAAGCCCACAGCCATCCTCTATCTTTCCGTCAGGCGTAAACTGTGTACGTGCCGGTGCTGTCACAAGCACAGGTATTGCACTATGCTCTCTTGCCATATCAATATACTGCTTGATAAACCACTTATAACTTCCCATTGTAGCATCCTTTGAATAAGGATAATAAGTATCACCCGGATAAGAATTATTAACTGCCTCAACACTTCTTATAACAGCTTCTTTATCCTTAATAGAGTCATCCTCCATAAGTGCATGTATATATTCTTCTGGTATATAATCCTTACTCACTCTCTCGCCCGGAATAACCGGATATCTTCCATCTTCGTCCGGCTCTCCAAGCTCCACAAGCCTGTTAAACATCGTCTTATAGCCTTTGGATGCATCATCATTATGGCAGAACTCTATAAGAAGATAATCTCCTTTACCTATATGCCTGTCAAGCTCATCAAAACGCCCTTCATTAATAAACAGCCTTGAGCTTCTTCCACCCTTTGCATAATTAATAACATTGTTACCAGAAGCTATATAATATGGCAGATACTGTCCCCAGCCTGCTATAAACTCCTCATCGGTATAGTCCTGAACTATAGAATCACCTGCTAAGTATATATTCATAACCTAAATCTCCATTTTTATAATTATCTTTTTTCCTTAATGATGTAAATATTATTTTATCACATTATAATTTTATGGTCAAAAATCTTATTTAGAAATTCTTCTACTACTACCAGCATACTAATCCAGATAACATATAAATATTGGAAAAATTTCCTCAATTTTGTAAAATATCTTCCATATTATAGAAGATATTTTACAAAATAGAACTTTGGTACTAGATGAAGAATTGAAAGTTTTTTTCCTATATAGTATAATCTTTATGCTTTAGGGATTATTACATATTTATATGCAGGGATTAAGGGTAATCCTTGCAATACCAATTAAGTATGTAACCACGTAACAGTATTTTATATAACTATGTAATTGTACAGAGCAGCTATTACAACTGCTTTCATAAAAAAACCATTTTTATACATATAGGAGGAATAATATGACTATCAAAACTAAAAGCAGCTCTGAAATGGAACGTAACAACCGGGTTGCAATGTATGCACACCTTATTGAGGTTGTTATAATGGATATTATGATACTGGCACAGGCTTTCAGGAGTGGTACCGGAATTACCAGTGCTGTTATTATTTCCATTATCGGAATTGCGCCCGTGATTGCTGAATTCATAACATGGAGCAGGAACCATGAGAATTACGCTATCAAGCATCTTGTTCCAATCGGTTATGCCGTTTTTTATACATTTGCATTATTTACATCATCAAGTATTGCCATGTTTACATTTGCACTGCCTATGATATTCGTAGTTTCATTATATAACGAATTCCGGCTTATGTTTCTTGTCAACTTCGGTGTTATCCTTGAAAGTATCATCGCCGTTATATTAGGCGCTAAGACAGGCGGCTATGGATACCTTGGTACTAATGTTGCTGCCATACAGATTACAACCGTAGTTATAACAGGTGTATACGCCTGCGTGCTTGCATTAACAACCAAAGCCAATGCACAGCAGAAGGTTGATAACATATCTGAGGCCAAGGAGAAGAGCGAAGAGCTTCTTCATGAAATCTCTGAAATGTCTGCAACTTTACAGAACGGCATATCTGAGATATACACTGACCTTGAAAAGTTAAGTACAGCATCAAAAGCAACACAGGCTACAATGGGCGAAGTTGCAAATGGTGCTTCTGATACAGCCGATGCCGTGCAGAACCAGTTAGAACAGACAGAAGTCATTCATCAGAAGGTTACTCTTGTTGATGATGCTTCAAGTGAAATCTCTGAAAGTATGTCAAAGACCCTTGAAATTCTTTCACAGGGAAGTGCTGATATTGAACAGCTTGTTGAAACTGTTGACATATCTGTAAGGAATGGTAAGGACGTAGCTGATAAGCTCTCTAACCTTAACAGCCATATCACAGAAATGCACTCTATTATATCTATGATTGAAGAAATTGCATCGCAGACTGAACTGCTTGCCCTTAATGCAAGTATCGAAGCTGCAAGAGCTGGTGAAGCAGGCAAGGGATTCTCTGTTGTTGCTTCTGAGATATCTAAGATGGCTACACAGACAGCAGGTGCTACTGAGAACATAACAAAGCTTATACAGAATATGGCACAGGCTATTGAAGAGGTCGTAAGTGTTATATATAAGATGATTGATGGTATTAATGAAGAAAAGACATCAACAGAAAACACAGCAAGAAGTTTTGATAATATCCAGAGTAATACATATATTGTGCGTGATAACGTAACAAAGCTTTCATCAAGTGTACACGAGCTTAAGGATGCTAATCAGGTAATCAATGACTCCATCCAGACTATTTCCGCTGTTTCACAACAGCTTTCAGCACACGCTGAGGAAACTAATGCCAATGAGGAGGCTAATATGCAAATTCTTAACAGTATATCTGATAGAATGCATTCACTTATTGATACGGTGCATAACGAAGTGTAACAGGTACTGTACTTCCGTGTCCTCTGCATAGGAGAATTGAATTACCCACAGAACCATATGATTAAATTCGTTAAAACAAAGATATAACGTGTGTTCTATATAAAAAAAGATGGGGTGCTACGGCTTATTATAAGCTGGTGCATCCCATCTTTTTTTCGTTTCTAAACCTTCCACAAGTAAAGTTTATAACCAGAAATGCTCTTTATCTGCTTTGCATACAGACCCTTATGTTTATTATTATACCTTCATAATTATCTTAGGGAAAGCTAATGCACTGCTCTCCCTTCTTAAGCTCAATATCTCTATTAAACCTTCTCCTGTCCTCATCACTTATTTCAAGCATATCTGCAGCCGCATTTCCCAGAACAAGCTGGAAATGTGTATCGCGGAGTGCCGTCATCTTAATATTTATAAGCTTTCCTTCTCTGTTCCACTCAAGCTCATCTATACACACTCCAGCCCTTGTCATAATACCGCATATTTTCCCCTGTGGGAACTTACAGCTTAGTGCTGGCAGCAGTTCTATAGTACTTCTGTCAGAGTACACAAGTGCTTCGTTTATTATGCCTGTTATTCCATATAATGTGTCAGTGCAGGCAACACCCTTCGCACTGTTAGTATTATGGTCAGTAAACAGCGAAGAATAGAATATATCACTGTGTACCAGAAGATTAAGAATGTCATATACCGCTTCTGAATTCTTAAGTCTTGTCTCAACAAGCGCCTTATGTATCCAGCCGTGTGAAGCAGTGTCATCCTTTCCTGTATTCTCACGGTTACGGTTTACTATAGCCTGTCTGCACGCATCTGCCAGAGCCTCATTATGCTGTGTCTGATAAGCCGGCCATGCACAGTATAAATGGCTTATATGCCTGTGTGCATTATTCTCCTTATACTCCTTCATAGACCACTCGCATATAGCACCACTCTCGTCAAACTTAAAGTCAGGCAATCTGTCTTTAAGTTCAAGTGCTTCTGCTACTTTTGTTTTATAGCCCTCCTCTTTAAGCTCATTTTCCATATCAATATACATACCGACTATATCCCTTGCCGCCGATATATCCATAGCAGCATTGGCAGTTATTGCACTGTGATAATCAAGTGGTTTATTTTCTGGTGAAAACGAAGGTATTATAAGATACTTCTCACCTTCCTTAAGAGCCTTTTTGTCCTTTGTGCAGCACGCATTACCATTGCAGTCTGTGTAATACTCCGGTGTACATAGCTGTTTCCAGAAGTTATAAGTCTTTCTCACAAGAGGAACATATATATCTTTCTTTATATCAAATGTATCTTTTTTATACATTTTAATAATATCTTCATCCTTAGTTGTTATTATTGAATTGCCATAACAGTCAAGAAATTCTGCTATCGGAAGTGTCATCCAGCTTGCGCCTGTATTCCAGTACTGGAACGGATAATTAATGTCATACTCAACCATCATAGCCCTGTGTCCGTCAGTATTGACCGGAGTCAGCAGCGCATCCTTCATTCCATACACCATCGCAGCATTATTCTCCCAGTCAGGAAGCTGCTTTAGCACAAACCATATATAGCCAACAGCCGCCTCATACATATTGCCACTGTTCATACCTGACACCTGAATATTGACATTGGCATCCATAGTGTAGGCATTGCGCCAAGAAAGGTTCCACTCCCCGACACCGGCTGCATTAAGCCTTGGCGCTGTATATCCGGCACTTGAAAGCATTGCATATCTCGCATTATTATATATTCTTTCAAGCAGCTCAGGTATTATATCCTTTTCGTCCTTCTGTCTTTCTAACAGTTCCTCGTTACTTACATCACCTGTCAGTGATGTGTCATCAGCTTTATCCCTTAAGCTTAAAGAAACACGGTTATATCTGTCAGCCGCTTTTTTCATATGCTCATTTAAAAGGTCTTTATAAGAAAAATAAGTGCTGTCTGCGCCTGTAACACTCTCTATTTTACTGACACATTTTCTGACAATATCATATTCATCAATGACATTATCTGTCCGTCTTAAATCCTCGCACATATATGCCCAGTCAAGATAAGTCACAAGCACAAGCTCGTTGGTGTCAGTTACCTTAAGCACCGGTGCGCCGTCATCTATGCACGTATATGCCATATCGCTCTTCATCCTGTCAAATGTCTGTATACGTCCGTCACCGGCAAACACCTTTGTAACTCCCGCAAAGCCTCCGTCAGCCAGCTCACTCCCCTTAAATGATGGATAATGCACGACTGTTCCAATCATATTATCTTTTATAAAACGTGAATACTTCATCTTTCTTTCAGAAGTAAACGTGTTATTCTTGCCCGTACCAAACTTATGTATCGACTCAAAATCCTCTATAAAAAGCTTAATTCCAAAGTCTTTTATGCCCGTTATTACTGTTACTATGACATCCTGCTTAGGCACAAATGTCTTTCTTTCTATATCAGCGCCATCTGCCTTAAAACTAGTAACTATAACGCTGTGTTCAAGATCTGTATATCTCTTATAATCCGTTACGTCAATATCCTCAAACAACGTCTTTCTTTCGCTGTTATGCGCAACCTTTAACATCTCAATTCTTAGCTGGTGTCCCGGATGATGACAGTACATATTGGTTCTCTTTCTGTCATGTATATTCCACGTATCATCCATATGAAGCACCGCCTGTCTTGCCTCGTCAAGCTGCGCTGTCACTTCCTCTGGTACATATCTTGGCTCATTTGACGGCATAACCAGCTCTACATTCTGATATATAAGATTATCGTTCAGCGGTGCTCCTGACTCAATCACACCTATATGTCCGTTTCCTGCAAACATACCATCGTGCCACGCCACATCAAAAAGCCCATATTCCCTATAGGGAATAAGTTCTTTATATTCTTTTGAATATGATATATTTTCTCTTCCCATATATTGCCCCTGCTTTTAAAATTTTTATAAAAAACTATTTATTTGATGCATTTTAATCCTCTTTTTTGCGCACGTTTTTTGCACATAACGAATTTGTGTCAAGTGCACGCAGACACAAATCTCGCGTGTGAAAAATCTATTTTCCACACTAAGACTTTCCACTCCATCTACAACTTATAATCCTCATCTGGATTAATGCTAAGCTGCACTCCCGTATCAAACACTCCGTCACCATCCTCTGCAAACAGCGAAAACAGTGTTCCTGTAAATGTCATCGTCCTTGTGCCCTCTGTGCTAAGTCCCGCATTAAGCCCAGAACCTGCCTGTCTGAAAGCCACCCTTGCATTCAGATTATCAGTGTCAGCTATCGCATATGAAAATGTATACTTTTCCCTGTCAGTATCTATCTTAACAAGCAGCTTCATATTCTCCTCATCCTTGCTTACAGGAATATGAATAAGCTCTGCCCCCATATCGTGGATATGCTTATAAAAACCGATATACTTACCATTATCATCATTTCCGATATATATTTCATAGTGATAATCATTATTGTAGTAAGCTGCTATTCCTGCTCTCTTTGCGGTTGTTGCACCTATATCAACCACTGCCTTTAGTGTTGTTGTAAACTCCGGCTGCTTAAAAGAAAGTATCGTAGGCGACTTGCCCGGTTCATTAAGTGATATGTCTGTGCCTTTAAGTGTCAGCTTTCTGTCTGCACTGTCATATATATAATGCGACATATCAGGATTTCTTGTAAACTGCAGTCTTTTATCAAGCTTCTCATCCGCAAAATCAATACTTACACTGTGGTCTGCATACAGCATCGGCTTGCCTGTCTTATCATCTGTATGAATATTTGCCTTACTTTCTTCATAATCAAGCCCCGGAAGAGGCGCATCCATAACAAGCTCTATCGTTCCATTTCCGTTATAGCCGACAACCGGCCAGCCGTCTTCCCACTTTACCGGTGCAAGAAATGTTTCACGTCCAAGATTGTGAAGAAGCGCGTGGCTGAACCTTCTTATACCAAGAAATACAAGCCACCAGTTGCCATTAGCATCCTCTATAAGGTCAGCGTGTCCTGTCGCCTGAATTTCCGACTTCTTATACTCCTTGTGTGATATTATCGGATTATGTGGACAAGGCGTATATGGTCCCCATACATTTTCTGCTCTCTGTATAGTCTCACGGTGGGCATACTCCGTTCCGCCCTCAGCTATCATAAGATAATACATTCCGTCTTTTTTATAAATGTGAGGTCCTTCGGCACACTGTCCGCCACAGCCTTCACTTATAAGCTTCTTGTCTGACAGAATTTCGCCTGTCATAGGATTAATCTCAAATGCAACAATACCTCTTACACCATCAAGTATACCAGTTGAACAATAGTAGCATTTATCGTCATCATCCCAGAATAATGAAGGGTCTATTCCGCCCTGGTCTATCCATGCAGGCTCTGACCAGTCGCCGTCAACGCTGTCGCTGTGTACCACAAAGTTCCCTTTATCTGTTACATTTGTTGTTATCATATAAAACATACCGTTATGGAAACGTATCGTTGGAGCATATATACCGCCCGAATTACGACAGCCCTCAAGCTCCAGCTGTGAACGTCTGTCAAGGCAGTAGCCCTTAAGCTCCCAGTTTACAAGATTTCTGCTGTGATATATTGGAACTCCAGGAAAGAACTCGAAAGTTGAGTTTACAAGATAAAAGTCGTCACCAACGCGGCATATACTAGGGTCAGGATTATATCCCGGAATAATTGGGTTTTTAAAAAGCATAATAACCTCCTGTATTTTATGTTTATAGAATATTTATTATATTTGTGATAAACGCTGTAATTATAAACATATCTAATGTACAGCGTTTGTATCATATATATAATCGACTTATACATAACACATTTGTATAAGTCTATAATAAATTCCATACAACATAAAAACAAGAGGAAAAAATATTCAGAATATGTAATTTTACAGAAAATGCTGTTTAGCTGTAATTCAATCAAAGTTATCTGAGGCATTAATAAAATCATAGTCAACAACTAACACATAAAATAACATTCCATAATTCTCGCTGTGTGCCAGTCTGCCATAGTCAAGAACGTTCCTGCATCCACTATTTTTAACTGCCAGCCTGTAGCTTACATAAGCATTTATCTGATTGTTTTCAAATGATATCTGTTCCCATATCTTCTTTTCTACTTTATCATAATCGTCAGGATGAACAAGACCATTAAAATGTTTTCCTGAAAACTCATAGAAATCATCTAAATCATCACACCCTGTAAGTTTTATCATTTCATTATTAGCATATAATATCTGCTCATCGTTCCTGTCTGCCTTATATATAAAAAAAGCTCCCGGAAGATTATTTGATATATCATTCAGTTTAAATCCTAACTGTGAACGGTTGGAATCTGCCCCTCGATAACTTGCCCTATAAGGAAGACAACCGTGTTTTCCACGCAGCTTGACCTCATATAATGCCATATCCGCATACCTTAACAGTTCTGAACCCTTTTGTGCATATGTTGGATATTCCACATAACCTAAAGATATACTATATTTATATTCTTTTCCTCCACACTGGAATGTTCTTTTTTTCATTGTGAAATTATCTATCAGCAGCTTTACTTCATCCTCACCACAATCTCTTAAAAGCACACAGAACTCATCGCCACCATTTCGTCCGACAACAGCATTTTTAGGAAATTCTTTTTTCATAGACTTAGCAAGCTGTACAAGCACCTGGTCTCCTGTAGCGTGACCATACACATCGTTAATGAACTTAAAATTATCCACATCCAGTAATATACCTATGCACTTCTTTGATTCATTATTATTTAAATATTTTTCAAGCTGTTCATTAAACCCAATTCTATTAAGTACTCCTGTAAGTCCGTCTGTTAAAGATAACACCTTAAACTTTTCTCTTTGCTTCTGCATATTAAGAAATGCAAAAATAAGAACTTCAAGCAGCACAATTATAATAAAACAGCCTATTATAACAAAAATAATTTTGTTATCGTTTTTCCAGCCATTTACCGGAGTTACATCAAGCTGCCATGTACAACCACCAAGTTCAAAATTATATGATACCGGCTCATATAGCTCTTGTTTTGAAGCGTCTATCACTTTATAATCCGATGACAAAGGAGATTCTGTCTTAGATAAAATGTAATTATATCCAAAATCTTCAAGTGCACTTACAGAATCATTAAAAATCTCCGGTACTTTGATTATAACTATCGTCAAACCCCAGAAATATGGTTCTCCATCTTCATCATAAAGATAAACCGGATTGCGGATAGCTATTCCAAGGTCTCCCTGATTAAGCGCAAAAGGTCCCTGCATAACAACTATATCATTATCTATTCCATATCTGACAATAGCTCCACGTTTTTCATCATTAACTAAATCTATCTTACCTGCTTTATTTCCTTCTTCCGGGTATATGTCAGTAACAACACCGGCTGGAGCCAGCTGAATACTCTGGACATAATCAGCCATCATATCGCTTGCAACGTCATTAAACTTGTCAACCTCACCATCCTCACTAATAAGAATTTGTTTTATTGAATTAGTTATTCCAATTCCTGAATTAAGGTCATTTATCATATGATTGGCATATGTCACAGCATTAAGACTTGCCTTGGTTCTTATCTGCTCATAATCCATTATATTCATTTTCCTGACAACAGCATATAATATGATTATACTGCAAACAAACACTGCTAATGGTAATATAAGCAGTTTATACCCAATATGTTTTTTTGCTCTATGTTCCATAATCATCCAATCCTTAAATCAATCTATATTCTAATAAATCCTCTATCTATTCCCCATATATTAACTTAACCTGATTATATTTAATTTACTCTTTATCTACCCTGCACTCACTAAGTCTGTATTATAGTACATCGCAAAAATCATAGCAACAAAATTTTTGATTTTTTATATATCAGGGAAAATATCCGGAATATGTGATTTTACAGATATTGCGGCAACTAATATTATGTACCATACATATAAGTCACTATTATCTCCTGTCTTAGGAGTTGTGGCTTCTGTTGTAGTATTAGTGTCACTTATTGTTGTGCTGCTATCGCTAGAAGATATTATTTCCACTTCACTCATATCAAGTGTCACAGGTCTTAATCCGTCATTTTCCAATACAGAATTCCCCCTATTCTCGAAAAACTGTATCTTCCTACCCCTCTTAAAAAAGTCCCAAAACAAACATATAATCCTGAAAAAATTTTACATAATACCACTTCCCGTCCTTGACAAAGAACCCAAAAACCAAAAGAACCAGAACAACAAAAAAGCACCCGCATACAGACCATACTCTTACATACAATCCACACACAGGTGCTTATCACCAAGCCCGATACCAATAATCACATAATAATTACCAGATATCAAACTCACTATATTCAATTATTCTATTTACATTCAATCCACTATCTTAATATCTCTCAACCATATCTTAGTTATTAGCAAATAAAGCTGTTGATAAATATCTGTCACCTGAGTCTGGAAGAAGTGCAACGATATTCTTGCCCTTGTTCTCTGGTCTCTTAGCAAGGATAGCTGCTGCCTTTAATGCCGCACCAGAAGAGATACCTACAAGGATACCTTCGCTTACTGCAAATGCTCTGCCTTCTTCAAATGCATCATCATTCTCAATAGGAAGTACTTCATCATATACCTTTGTGTTAAGAACCTTAGGTACGAAGCCGGCACCGATACCCTGAATTTTGTGGGCACCTGCTGTTCCCTTTGAAAGAACAGGGCTTGTAACTGGCTCTACTGCTACTATCTTAACATCTGGGTTCTGTGACTTAAGATACTCACCGATACCTGTGATAGTTCCACCTGTACCAACACCTGCTACAAATATATCAACCTTGCCGTCAAGCTGTTCCCAGATTTCTGGACCTGTTGTAGCCTTGTGTGCTGCTGGGTTAGCTGGATTATCAAACTGACCTAAGATGATTGAACCTTCGATTTCCTTGTTAAGCTCCTCTGCCTTTGCAATAGCACCCTTCATACCCTTAGCGCCTTCTGTAAGTACAAGCTCTGCACCATAAGCCTTTAAGAGATTTCTTCTTTCTACTGACATAGTATCTGGAAGTGTAAGAATAGCTCTGTATCCCTTAGCTGCTGCTATTGAAGCAAGACCGATACCTGTGTTACCACTTGTTGGCTCGATGATTGTAGCTCCCGGCTTTAAAAGTCCCTTTTCTTCTGCATCGTTAATCATTGCTAATGCAATTCTATCTTTAACTGAACCGGCTGGATTAAGATATTCAAGCTTTGCAAATATATTTGCATCTGTAACTCCTGCCTTCTTAGAATAACCATTAAGCTTAAGTAATGGTGTCTTTCCTACTAATTCTGCTGCGCTTTCTACATAATTACTCATATTATTAATCCTCCTATAATCTGTTCCTTTTTGTTATTCCCACAAACCTATATGTTTAATGTGTTTATGATTGAATTATATTCCCTGATGTCTAATCTGTCAACCACTAATTTTAATTTTTTTATAAAAGACCAAACAGCACAAAAAACTTTATCGCCACACTTGACAAAGAACCAAAAAAATCCCGTACCATATGCATAACGCATATAATACGGGATTGCTCTAATCCTAATCAGCTAAATTTCTCAACAACATCTGCCTTCATAATTCTGTCGGCATATTCAACACCATATTTCTTTACTATATACTTATAGCACTTCTGCAACTGTGGTGTTCTTGTTGTAGTGTCATGTGCATCCGAAGCTACATAATCCACAACATGGTCTTTTAAAAGTGCCTTGACACATCTCTGCACGCCCCAGCCATTATCGCCTGTGACAGAAGCTGCATTAATCTGTATATCAGCTCCAAGCTGCTTTAACTCATATATATAATCCCAGTCCTTGACTGTGCATACATATCTTTCTACGTGTGCAACTATAGGATGATAGCCTGACATAACAACATCAAGCACTGCGCCTCTTACCTTCTCCGCCTGAACATTAGGCGAGAATTCTATAAGAACTGTGTCAGAGCCGCACATCGTCTTTTCATCAAGCTTATCTAAGTTATCAAGTATCTCTGACCTGTAGTATATCTCCCTTCCAAGATATACGCCCATATCAGGAAACTCCCTTTCAGCCGCATCTGCTAATATCTCATAGTGTTCTACAATCTGGCTGTAGTGTGCCATACCTCTCTTAGGATGAAAATGTGGTGTGAGTATAACATCTCTTGTACCATCCTCATATGCCATTCTTAACATCTCAAGACTTGTATCTATATCCGGCGAACCGTCATCCACCCCAAAAAGAATGTGGTTATGAATGTCTGTAAAGCCTGTACATATCGCCTCATCTTCAACTTTTTTCATATTATAATATAACTCTCTTTCTAATTAATAATCCGTTCACAATATTTTTATTATAAAAATATCTCTTCTCTTTGTCAACAAGACTACAATTATTTAAGTTTTATTTTATGATATCAGGGTCAAAAGGTCTAAACCCATATGAGCTTGCTCATATATGGGTGAATGACCTTTTGACCCCAACATCATCTTACAATGCCTTCGATTTAGAGATTTCCTCCAAGTATTTCTGTCCTATTGTGCTTATCGTGGCACCCTTTCTTGATATATAACCGATTTCCATCTGTTCGTCAGAGTCAAGCTTTACTGCGCAGTACTTATCACCATTAAGCTCCTCACATATGATGCCTGAACACAGTGTATAGCCGTTAAGACCGACCATAAGATTAAGCATTGTCGCCCTGTCATTTGCCTTTATGAGCTGCTTGTACTCATATGTACTGAGCACCTCTTCTGCATAATAAAAAGAATTATATTCTCCCTGGTCAAACGAAAGACAAGGATAATCCTTTAACTCTTCAAGGCTTATACTCTCCTTCTTTGCAAGCGGATGCGTATTGCTCATATACACATATACGTTGCACTCTAACAGTGGATGGAATTCAATCGCACTCTCTGCAAATATCTTTTCAAGCACTTTCCTGTTAAAGTCATTCAGATACAATATGCCTATTTCACTCTTTCCGTTCCTTACATCCTCTATAACCTCGTGAGTCTTAGTTTCGTGTACCGCAAACTCATATTCGTCCATACCATACTGCCTGACCAGCTCTACGAACGCATTTACTGCAAATGTATAGTGCTGCATAGACACACTGAACTTTTTCTTGACATCTGACTTGGAAATGTATCTTGCATCCAGAAGCTCAAACTGTTCCATAACCTGTCTGGCATAGCCTAAGAACTCCTTACCGTCAGGTGTTACTGCTATACCATTCTGGGAACGTCTGAATATCTGTATTCCAACCTCCTCCTCAAGTGCATGAATAGAGGTTGACAGACTTGGCTGCGATATATACAGCTTCTTCGCCGCAATATTAAAAGACTCTGACTCCGATACGACAATCGCATATTTTAACTGATTAAGTGTCATAATTTCCGCCCTTTATGCCATCTTCTGAAGGAATGCCTTCGTTCTCTCACTCTTTGGATTGTCTATGACATCCTCCGGCTTTCCCTCTTCAACTATAACTCCGCCATCCATAAATATAACTCTGTCAGCTACATTTCTTGCAAATGCAATCTCATGTGTAACTATAACCATTGTCATCTTTTCATCGGCAAGCGCTCTTAAAAGCTTAAGAATACCTGCAGTTATCTCTGGGTCAAGTGCTGATGTAGGTTCATCAAAAAACAACATCTTAGGATGCATGGCAAGCGCCCTTGCTATCGCTACTCTCTGCTGCTGTCCGCCTGATAACTGACCAGGATAATTATCCTCTTTATTCTCAAGTCCTACTTTGCTTAAAAGCTCCCTTGCTTCTGCAATAACTTCGTCTTTATTCCTCTTCTGCACATTTACAGGCGCATCTATGACATTCTTAAGCACCGAAAAATGTGGAAAAAGATTGAAATTCTGAAACACCAGACCAAAGTCGTTTTTTAAGTGGTGAAGCGTATTCTTATCAACATACTCTGTTGCACCGGATGTATTGAGTGTAGCACTCTCACCACAGTAAGCAAGTGTTCCCTCATCCATTGTTTCAAGAAGTGTAGCACATCTTAAGAAAGTAGACTTACCAGAACCCGATGGGCCTATGATAGCTACAACCTCTCCCTCTTTAACTTCTATAGATATATCCTTTAACACTTCAAGATTATCAAATGTTTTCTTAACATGTTTCATTTCAAGTAAATTCATAATAATCTCCATTTCTGCACTGCTTATAACTATCTTACTTATAATAACGCATTTTCTTTTCTATAGTTTCCATAACCCATGCAACAACAAAATTAAATATGTAATAGAATACACCCGCTACGAAAAGTGGCATAATACTTGCGTTAGCCGCCGCTATCTGCTTTGCAAGTGTGAACATTTCTGTGTATGCAAGTGCAAATGCAAGTGATGTATCCTTAACAAGTGTAATCACTTCGTTAGTTACAGATGGAAGGACTATTCTCATCATCTGAGGGAATATTATTCTTATAAATGTCTGGCTCTTAGTGTATCCAAGCACAGAGGCCGCTTCATGCTGTCCTATCGGTATCGCCTCTATACCTGACCTGAATATCTCTGCAAAGTAAGCTGCATAGTTAAGTGAAAATCCTATGATAACCGCATAAAATCTGTAACTATATGATAAAGATATTCCAAATATATAATATGGTCCAAAGAATACAACAAGCAGCTGAAGCATAAGAGGAGTTCCTCTCATAATAGATATGTATATCTTTGCTAACCACTGTACAACCTTTATCTTGGATACTCTTATAAACATAAGTAACATACCTAAAGGAAGTGAGAATACTAATGTAAGGAAGAATATTCCAAGTGTTGCTAACATACCGCTTGCAAGCTTGCCTACAACATCTGCAAAGTTACTTACGAAGCTTCCTGATGCCTTATCCTCTGTCACATCATTTACCTTATTGTCTGCACTTAAGCATATGCTCTCCTCAAGTCCCCAGTCCTTTGCGATACTTTCAAATGTTCCGTCAGCAAGCATTTCATAGAGTGTATCCTGAACTGTATCCCTGAGTTCTGTGTTGCCTGTCTTAAAGCCTATACCGTACTGTTCCTTTGATACCTGCTCTGATAACATCCTAAACTGGCTGCCCCTCGCTTCAAGCTCATACTTTGCAACACCCATATCCATACAGATAGCATCCACTGAACCTGACTCAAGGTTCATAAATGCTGCATTGTAATCGCCTACCTGCTGAAGTGATGCGAAGCTCTTAGCAAGTGCAAGATTCTCTTCTGTTGCATCATCGCCTGTAAATGCTGCAAGTGCTGACGAATCAGCCTGTACAACTACAACTTTTCCTGCCAGGTCTGATAACTGGCTTATAGCTGAACCCGACTTAACTATAACTACCTGTGAATTATCTATATAAGGAGTTGTCCACGTATAATCTGACTCTCTTCCATTCATGGTAAAACCATTCCATATACAGTCGATTGTTCCGGATGCCAGTTCCATATCCTTAGAATCCCAGTCGATAGGCTGTTTTACAAGTTCCCAGCCATTACGTTTACAGACTTCCTCTGCAAGTGAAAGATCGAAGCCTACATACTCCCCATTATCATCCTTATATCCATAAGGTGGGAATTCCGCATCGAAACCTACTGTAAATGTTGTTATACCACCTGTTTTTTTCTTACTGCCGCACGCTGTCAGTGTTCCAGCTATCAGTGAGCACACCAGAAGCACAAGTAACATACGCTTTAGCATCTTATTATTGGTAAAAGTCTTCATTTTCTAACTCTCCATTTCACTTCACTACCACGTGAATAATTTATAACTTTAACACACTAAATCGTACCCTACTTACTGCCAGATGTCAACTCATTTTCCCGAGTTTCATTCTGTTTTTGATGAGTTCATCCTCTCGCCTATATATCCTAACACTGTTTCTGCAAATGTATCTACATTAAATGGCTTTGATATATGCCCGTTCATCCCATTTTCAAGTGCCTTCTTCCTGTCCTCATCAAATGCATTGGCTGTCATGGCGACTATCGGAATTCCCGCCTTTTTGGTATTATCAAGACTTCTTATAATCTTTGTAGTTTCAAAGCCATCCATACCCGGCATCCTTACATCCATAAGAACTATGTCAACTGCATCCTCCGTTGCACTTTTAATATATTCTATTGCATCAAGGCCATTGGAATATTCCGTCACATCTGCTCCGCTTTCACGCAGTATCTCTGTAGCTATATCCCTGTTGTACTCATTATCATCCACAACCATAATCCTTATAGATGAAAGAATTCTGCCAGTTGTATCCTCACTGTCATCTTCCTGATATGACACACCGCTATCCTGTATATTTTCTTTACTGTGAATATTACCATTTAACACATTTTCTCTTAACTTAGTATTAGTATTCTTTATTATATACTTCATAGGTATTGTGATTGTGAACTCAGTTCCAAGTCCCATATCACTCTCGACCTCTATAGTTCCGTTCATAAGCTCGACAATTCTTTTGGCTATCGACAAGCCAAGTCCAGTTCCCTCAACACTTGCATCACTGTCGTATGCACCTCTTGTATACATATCAAACAAATGCTGTATATCCTTTTTAGCTATGCCCCTGCCATCATCTTTTACTGTAAATACGTAATCACTATAGCTTTTATCTGGCTTTTCTACTTCTTTTACATTTATATGTATATGTCCACCTTCTGGAGTATACTTTATGGCATTACCCACTATATTAATAAGTACCTGGTTGATACGCATCCAGTCCATATACACATAAATATGCTTTATATCCTTATCCATGGAAAGCTGCTGTTTCTTGCCTGATGACTGGATAACAAGTATATTATAAAAGTTATCCATAAGCTCACATATATCTGACTCATCCTTCTCTATACTGACCTTTCCACTCTCTATGCGCGACACATCAAGAATTTCATTAATCAGTCTTACAAGATGATTACCTGCCGTCTTTATCTTATTTATACAGTCTTCTACTTTGACTATATTATCCATATTATTCTTGGCTATTGATGTATAACCAAGAATAACATTCATAGGTGTCCTTATCTCATGTGACATATTAGAAAGAAACTCTCCCTTTGCCCTGCTTGCACTTTCTGCCTGCGCAAGTGCCTCTTCGATTAGCATCTGCTGTTCCATCTCTTTCTTTAATACGTCTTCTATATTTCTTATTGTCATAGTAACGCAGACAGGTATATCTTCCTCTCTTTCCTCTACAATAAAGCTTACAAGACACCACTTGTATGCATCCTTTTCAATCTGCCTTTTATAGCGGTATTCGACAACGTCCCTGTCCTTTAACTCATTTTTAATATTCTCTGCATTTATGAGCTTTTCTATATCTTTACTTGGATTTTCACATATAATATTATGAAAAATTCTTCTCGTTATCTCCTTTGAATAGCTGAGTGTTTCATCCGA
>FR886333.1:48563-55079 GCA_000436535.1 Eubacterium sp. CAG:252
CCGAACTCCAGTACTTTGGATATATCATCTGACAATAATCCTCTGCAAGATTAACATGATACACTTCATAGTACGCCTGTAATGTACTTGATACTGCCGCCTGATAAAGTCTCATCTGCGTTATATCCTTAACAAGACATGCAAAGTATCCTCCTGCAAACTGATATGCCGTAACACCGAAATACTTCTTTGCAACACTGCTGTATATCTCTGTCTCCATAGGTACTCCGTGATATGCCACATTAACGTACAATTCCTTAAGCGTTACATCTTTATATGAAAATATATGTCCATATGTATTATGCAGCATATAATCCCTGTCAAGCTGCATATAATCTGCCAGCTTCTGGTTGACGTACACTATATCCCACTCGTCCATACCTGACTTTGCATATGGTATCTTAACTACAATATATCCATCTGGCATAGACATATAATAACGGTCAAGCTCATTACAATCTAACTTAGGTTCAACTACAGAATTCTCCATATCTATCTCCCACTTTATCACTGCTTTAACTACATTTGCCATATTCAGGAATACTTCCTGTTACAAGTATACCCTCACTTTACTTAACTACATTATTCTCTCTTATGTCTGATACAAGCTGACGTCTGAATGCACGACAGCCATTCTCGTTCCAGTACTTCTTTTTTTCTATCTTTATAACTTCAAATGTTGTGTTAAGTATATGTGACTTATAGCTTGTTACTGGTGCTTTACCCGGATAGAATACTGTGATGGAATCCCTGTATTCATCCTCATCAAGGTCATAATCCTTTGCAAACTGTTCAGCCAGCTCTTCGGTGGTTATTCTCTTAATATGCGCATAATATCCGACAAGATATGCAAAGTAATCAACATCAAACTTTTCAACCCAGTAATCATCCGATGCAACAAACACAACAACAGGAAATTCTCTTTGTTCATCTGTTATAAGCTTCTTAAGAACTCCATACTCTTCTTTATCGCCTATGCTTCTTACATTCTGTCTTAATCTTTCTATATCGCATATTCCTATATTATCTGCAATCTCTCCATAAAAGTTCGGACGGCTGAATAATATATTTTCATTATCTCTGTACTTTTCTGTAGGCTCTGAATACTCATTGCTCACATCAAACATAAGCCTGTCTCCTTGTTTTTCTATAGTTGCAACTGATATCCACAGCCTATTTGCTATCTTTGAATCAAGATGCGTTGTAATCTCTTTAAAGTAAAGCTTTTCCGGCTCATAAGCTATCGATACACGATATCCAGGACTTTCATTATCATAATTCTTAACACTATCTGGCATATCATCAAATACTTCTGAAAATCTAGAACTTACCCACGAATATATGTAATTCACAGCTTTTTTATAAGCATCTTCTATAGACAGATTGGTAAGGTCTATAAATGAATGTGACTGGAACACCTTGTATATACCAAGCTTCTTAAACGGTTCAAACTTTCTTCTCCTGCTTACAGCTTCCATAGCCTGCCCGTGTTCTTCGTCTATTCTCTTAAATACCTCATTCAGTCTTTCATCATTAGGGCCTATCTGGTTTACTATCCTTACTATATTATTGACTGTAAGTTCTATGCCCTTCTCTGACGTATCCATCCAGAGCTGCTCAATAGCCGCTGGTCTTTTAAACTTGTAAAATATCTTTGCAAGTTCCGTATCCGAGTCAAACAGTTCCTCTATATAAGGATGAAGTGGCTCATTTTCAAACTTAAGCCTGTAGTGGCATCTTAGCATATCATTCCACTTCTTATCCTTGTAATGCTGGTGTCCAAGGTCTTCTAACAGCACCACTATAGAGTCATCGCACAGCTCAAAAGTGGCAAGTATACTGTTCATCTTACGTGCAAGTGCCTCATTTCCTATACCGAAAGCCGAACCTTTATATCGCATATCATGCTCTATCTCGTGCCATCCCTCAAAAGAATTTGTCCTTACCTGCACCTCAAATGTGTCATCAACATATTCTGTAAGATAAGGATTGACTATAGTCTTGCTAAGGTAAGCCGGAAGCCGGAATATTCCATTGACTTTCATAGCCTTGAACTCATACTCATTATTTTCTGTAGTTTCCCACATTCCCGGCGATGCAAAAAGTGTATCAAGAAGCTTTCTGCATGTATCAACGTCATCAACAAAATACAATATAATTCGTATACCTATAAGATCCTGCATTTTTTTATCAGCATTTTCTGTACCTGGTCTTCTGTAATCCTTGAATATAAGCTTGTTGACCATCGAATCAACAGCCTTTACCCTGTATGCTATTCTGTAATAAAAACCTGCTCTTTTTAACTTTTCCTCTATAATACTTAATAAATCGTCCTTAACTATCTGTGGAACTACTATCTGTTCTACATTTTCTTTTGTGAATAATTCATTAACCTCATTCATAGGTGCTACCATCCAATTTCTATATTTATTATTCTTACCCATATATATTGATATCAGTTCCAAAAATCTTACCATTCAGGCACTAATGACTTTATATTCCTGACATTATAATAATGTTAATATTCAGACCCCATCTATCTCTCAGATTTATATAACTCTTAACAATATCATAATAATGTCAGTATACCATATTTTGCCTTATACGGACTAATAATTTGCTTAATTTTTTATTATATGTTATACTCTAAACACTTAATTAGAATATCGATGCTTTATTTTGCATATATATGCAGATTATAGCATATCGGCATATGTTACAGTTATTATTATTTATATATACTAGGGGGAATTAACTATGGTTATTCACGAATCAGCAGAAGATTATCTTGAAACAATACTTATGCTTAGTAAGAAGCTGCCTGTTGTGCGCTCTATAGACATCGCCAACGAGATGGGCTATAAAAAATCAAGTGTAAGTATCGCCATGAAAAATCTTAGAGAATCAGAACACATAAGAGTCACTAAAGAAGGATATATATATCTTACAGATTCTGGCAGGGAAATCGCCGAAATGATATACGAAAGACACCAGATTCTTTCATCATGGCTCATAAAGCTTGGAGTTGATAAGAAAGTAGCTGAAGAAGATGCCTGCCGTATCGAACATGACATAAGCAAAGAGTCTTTCAACGCTATCAAGAAAGCTATCTCTGCACAATTAGCTGAGTTAGATAAGTAGTCGGTTTTAATATTTTATACATATTGCACAAAGGAATGCCAGCAGTTTCAGGTGATTAACCACGAAGCTGCTGGCACGCTTAGCTACTACTACTTATGTTATATTAAATAAGTCACTTAGATATATCTTTGTAATATAGATACATTATACAATATATTATTTTTTTATTTTCTCAATCACAAAACAACCTTAACGTCATAATCCTTATATATATCCGCTACATTCTTATCCGTAATAAACTTAACTTCGTCTATCCTTGCAAATGTAACTGAACTTACATTATCAAACTTGGCTGAGTCAGCTAACACATACTTATAGTTACTGTGCTCCACTGCTGTACGTTTGACAGCTGCCTCACTAATATCAGGAGTTGTTATTCCGCTTTTTATGCTTATTCCATTAGCACCAAAGAAGCCTTTATTAAAGTTGTACTCCCTGAGTGCCTCAACTGCACTGCTGCCAACAACCGCCTCTGTTGAGCCTTTCAGCTCACCGCCTATAAGTATAACCTTAAAGCCTGCTATTGCAAGGTTTCTTGCGTGTGCAACCGCATTAGTGACATATGTGGCATTTTTTTCTCTTATATAATCTATCATACATCCTGTTGTGGTTCCTGCATCAATATACACGAAATCATCTGGTTCTATAAGCCCTGCCGCATACTTAGCTATCGCCTTCTTTGCATCCAGATTAACATCTTTTTTCTGCGACACAGTCGGCTCTTCTCCTGAAAATTCATAATTAACTGATACAGCACCACCAAAAACTTTGACAAGCTTGCCCTCTTCATCTAGTGTGTTAAGGTCCCTTCGTATAGTCGACTCGGATATTCCAAGCTCATCCTTAATCTCATTCACAGTTATGCTGCCTTTTTTCCTAAGTAGCTGCAATATAATCTCATGTCTTTTTTCTGTCAGCATATCTTTTCCTTCACTCCATTCCGAATCTGTATATAATGTCTGCTTCGCATGACTGTTCGTTCGTTAATGGCGCAAGAAAAGTAAATGTCTGCTTCGCAACCGCTTCCTTTTCTTTTGCGCTCATTATATCATATCACATTCAGGCGATTGCTGCACATAATTATTATAATTATATTAATAATGCCTTTTAAAGCTTAGAAACATCTGTATCAAGTATAATCTGTCTTATAGGAAGTACTCTTCCCGGTGACACTGATAATTCATCAACACCCATCTTTAAAAACTTTCTTGTAAGTGATGTATCAGCACCAAGCTCACCACATATTCCTGCCCATATTCCTGCTTTGTGTGCATTATCAACAACCATCTTTATCATCTTAAGCACTGCCGGATGATGTGGGTCAAAAAATGCATCAAGCTTTGAATTCTGTCTGTCAACTGCAAGTGTATACTGTGTGAGGTCATTAGTTCCTATACTAAAGAAGTCGACCTTCTTTGCAAGTTCATCGCTTATCATAACTGCGGCAGGCGTTTCTATCATTATTCCTGTCTGAGGATTACCTATATTGATACCCTGTCTTTCAAGCTCTTCCTTCACCTCATTTTCAATTTCCTTAATCCTATCGATTTCCCACATATTGGCTATCATCGGATACATTATATTGATATTGCCATATGCACTTGCCCTGTACAGTGCACGCAGCTGTGTCTTAAATATTTCTGTCCTTGTAAGGCATATTCTGATTGCCCTCACTCCAAGCGCCGGATTATCTTCCTTATCCATATTAAAGTAGTCGCACTGCTTGTCTGCCCCGATATCAAGAGTTCTTATTATAACAGGCTTTCCTGCCATATTTTCTGCAACAGTCCTATATATATTAAACTGGTCTTCCTCTGTTGGGAAGTCATCTCTCTCAAGATATATAAACTCACTTCTAAAAAGTCCTATTCCGGCAGCATCATTTGCCTTTACAGCCATAATATCCTTAACATTTCCGATATTGGCATACAGTTTTATCTTCTTTCCATCAACAGTAACATCCTCCCTGCCCTTCAAAAGCTGGAGAAGTTCCTTTGTCTTTAACTGTTCTGCCTGCTGCTTTTTATAATATTCAAGCTTTTCACTGTCAGGCTCTACATATATGCAGCCAAATGTTCCGTCAACAATTCCCAACTTTCCGTCTATACTATCATCAAGTTCTATAGGTGTGCCTATAAGTGCTGGTATTCCCATAGTTCTTGCAAGAATAGCTGTATGTGAATTGACTGAACCCTTTACACTGACGAAGGATAATATTTTATCCTTATCCATCTGGACAGTTTCTGACGGTGCAAGGTCATCTGCCACTATGATAACCGGCTCATCTGCCATAACCGAAGCATCTGCCTGTCCGCTCAGTATATTGATAAGGCGCTCGGATATATCCTTTACATCCGCTGACCTTCCTCTCATATATTCATCATCCATGGCTGCAAACATAGTTGCATAGTTATCACCGGTCTGCGCAACTGCATACTCTGCATTGACCTTCTGGCTGTCTATTATATTTTCAACTGACTCCCTGTAGTCATCATCCTGAAGCATAATCTGATGCATTTCAAATATAGCTGCATTAGCCTCACCAACTTCCTTAAGTGCCTTATCATAAAGCATCTGAAGCTGTTCTACGGCCTTTTCTACAGCCTCTGCATATCTTTCCTTTTCATGCTGTGTATCATCTATATGAACTCTTTTGACCTGCTGTTCAGACTTGTTATACACCTTTATCCTGCCTATAGCGATTCCTGCGAATACGCTTTTCCCCTTATATTCTCTCATAGCAATCTCCATTTCCGTACTGTGTGCACTGAGTCTTTAATTCTGCCTGCCATAACAAGCCAGAAAGCCCTTTGCCATAACTTACCATTATCCTGCAAAATGCTTTCTGACTTTAACTTAACATTCATTACATAGTTGTTTCAAGGAATTCCTTTACCTTCTTACTTGCCTCTTCCTCGTCAGGACCTTCAACGCTTATAGTTACTTCCTGTCCGTTCTTTACTGCAAGTGACATAATTGTAAATACTTTCTTGCAGTCACCCATCTTACCATCCTTTGAGATAGTAATCTTACTTTCAAACTGCTTTGCCACCTTTACAAGCTCTCCTGCTGGTCTCATATGAATTCCTTCCGGGTCTGTGATTGTGTAATTAAACTCTTTCATAATAATCCTCTTTTCTGCGCACATTTTTATTTATATTATAGTTATTGTTATTATTGATATCATAGTTAAAATGCATTTTACTTTCTCACTTATACCTGAAGGCTATAATTTCAAAAATCTTATAATGCAGACATAAACAACATTTCAATTTTTAACCTATAACATATCATATTTACGTTTCATAGAATTGTGCCGTTGTGCGCTTGGACTACAATTCAACGTATATAAATTATTAACTAATCCTTTATAGT
>FR886334.1 GCA_000436535.1 Eubacterium sp. CAG:252
TGTTCCTGCCATGGCTGTAACTGGCATACAGGCTATTATCGCCGCCATTCCTGCCGCAATTACCATTTTTTTGTAGTTATGCCTCATAAATGACCACTCCTTTTTATGTAATCAACTGGTATTATTTGTATATATTTAATACATATATTTAACTTTATTTTAATTATACGGACACATTTCGTCAATATCTTATCTGCTATTGTCACATTTTCTTGCAAAATGTCAATAAAGGTGCTATCAATCTGCATTTTGTCTACCACTTTAAGGGGGAAATTAATGTAAAATATAAAATGGCAGAAAATACACATCATTATCTGTACTTCCTGCCATTTTATATATTAAAATTCAATACTTTAAAATTCTAAAATACGACCTGACCATTTATAACATTCCATGTACCATATTCATTAGAAACTGTTCCTGTATAATTCCAGTCTATTATTCCATTATTTACATAGAACCAGCCATACTCATTATTTGCTAAACCTGTATAGCTCCAGTCAACAACTCCATTATTTACATAGAACCAACCTGATTCATTGTTTGCAAGTCCCGTATAACCCCAGTCAAGCACTCCTTTATTTACATAGAA
>FR886335.1:0-16031 GCA_000436535.1 Eubacterium sp. CAG:252
CTTCAATCCTTTTGCATATAATATCTGCATAAATGATATTGAAGAAGTGTCTAAAATAGCTATATGGCTCTTATTCTCTATTTTTATAATCTCAGGTATCTCTGTCATCAGCTTCTCCTTATTATCATAGATATCTCTGTCATAATATTTTTCAAAAATGCCTCATTATCCTTATGATAATTAAGTTCAGGATTGTTTTCCATACTTTTCTTTATTTTTTCCTGCAATGAAGACGTATTTATTACATAAGATGGCGTTACAAGACTATCATCCAAACCCAGCATCTGAAATTTCTCTGCTAAGTTATCAAATTGTAAATCAAACACTTCTTTAATCTTACAACATAACTCTTCATTCTTACTTTGAACAGCATACTCATACAATAAAACTAATACAGATTTATAAGGTGCCTGAAATGTTGCCATACAATAAAATATTTTTGAAATAAAATCCATTTTAGTAAGTTCTGCATAGTATCTTTCTACACCATTTAATAACATACAGGCTGCAAAACATTCCGCTTTTCGTTCTTCCAACATATTATCAATTTCAATAAAGTGGTTAAAAGAAACCTTATCAAATATTAAATGATATATCTCATGCCAGGCTGTAAAATACTGATTAGCCCTTGGTAACGCCGTGTTCAATACAGGAATATACTTTCCATCTTTAACAAATATTGCCCCACTCCAGTATTTATCTTCTATCGGCATCTGAATTAAGCCAAAACCTTTAAGAATTAATAATGCAAGTTGTGGTGATGATGCAACTTGCATTATTTCTGGATTTGACCGTAGCTTAATCGCCTGACTCAATACTTCTTCCTTAATTTCTGAATTCTTTTTTATAACCATATCTATATTTTCAGCAGTAATCAATTCACTCATAAAATTATATCTCCACTTCGCTATGATTAATATCTGACAAACATTCTTTTAACACTATACATCTTTTAATAATATATTGCACATAAATCAATAACATCTAATAATAAGTCATACTGTTTCTTAGCTAAATCACTCATTTTATGATTTTCAGGCGTATTCTGTGAAAATACTGCTGTATTAATATTTTTTGCTGATGTGGAATGATAAAACATCAATTCTTCCACCGACATATTTAACATTTTCAATATCTTCTGAAGATGACGATCAAAAGTGCATTTATTATCTATATTTCCATTTAACAATTTATCAAGTGTAGGTCGCGATATATCTGCCTTTGCAGCAAAAGAAACTTTAGTATATCCTTTATCACGGATACAATCTTTTAACTTAGATGCTACCAAATTCCTTTTTTCAAATAATTCATCAAACTTCATTGTAATACCCCCTTTCATTTTTTCATATTTATTATATACACGAAGCTAAAAATTATCAATACGATTGTAAAAACTTTTTTTACATTTAACAATCAGGCATTATCAACCACTACCTATCAAATCCCAGTAAAGATTTTATATTTCATCAAAATCTTCCAGATTGGCTAACTCGAAATTCATTTGCACTACATATGTAAAAAAAGAGTGTGATATTTAACCACACTCCTTAATAATTACTTTTAAAAGAGTTTCATGCTGGTTGTCAGCCTCGATACCCAGTTAAGACATCTAGTGATATGGAAAATTATCCTGCTCCATCTGCAGCCCAACTTTTAACGATGCTCTTACATCGAGAACATTTCTGCTACTAACATTATTATACTCAATTTTATTAAAAATTCAACATAAATTATTATTCTTTACCAACCTCTACATCACAAAAACCGCCAGCAGAAATGCCATTCCCAACATTTCCACCAGCGGTTTTTATAATTTTAATTCAAATTAAATTATCAACATCCAATATCAAAGAATTACCCAGCAACTAATTCTGCTTATGAATAATCTTCTTAGGACACTTCTCAGCACACTTGCCACAGCCAACACACTTAGACTGGTCGATGTGTGCGATATTGTTCTCTACAGTGATAGCACCATACTCGCACTGCTTTGTACATAACATACAGCCGATACATCCAACTGAACATACCTGCATAACATCCTTACCCTTGTTCTGTGAAGAACAGTTAACTGCGTAAGTTGCCTTGTATGGAATAAGTTCGATAAGATGTCTTGGACATGTAGCAACACACTTGCCACAGGCCTTACACTTTTCCTTATCTACTACAGCTACACCATTAACTACGTGGATAGCATCGAATGGACAAGCCTTAACGCATGAGCCGTAACCCATACATCCGTATGTACATCCCTTAGGACCACCGTTAGGTGCTATATTCATCATAGTACAATCCTGTACACCAGAATATACATAATTATTCTTAGCCTTGTCACAGTCTCCGCCACACTTAACGAAAGCTGTCATACGCTCCTGGCTTCCTGCCTCAGCACCCATGATAGCTGCTATCTTGGCTGCTACTGCTGCACCACCAACTGGACATGCGCCACAGTCAGCTTCACCTGCTGCAATAGCCTTTGCAAGTGCATCACAGCCTGCGTATCCACAACCACCACAGTTGTTACCTGGAAGCTCTGCTCTTACATCTATTTCCTTCTGGTCAACCTCAACTGCAAACTTCTTTCCCATAAATCCAAGGAAGAGTCCAAGAAGAAGACCTGTTACACCTACGGCACAAGCCGCAATAATAATACCTGTCATTATTCAATATCCTCCTTAGATTATTCCTGAAAATCCGAAAAATGCAATTGACATAAGTCCTGCTGTTAAAAGAACGATAGGCATTCCCTTAAAACTTTCTGGAACATCATTGTCCTCTGTACGCTCACGTACACCAGCCATTATTACAATAGCTATTGTAAAACCAACAGCTGTACCAAGACCACTTACAAATGATTCGATTAAGTTGTATGAATTCTGTACATTTGTTAAAGCGATACCAAGTACGGCACAGTTAGTTGTGATAAGTGGAAGGTATACACCAAGTGCCTCATATAAAGGTGGCATACACTTCTTAAGTACCATTTCAACGAACTGAACTAATGTTGCTATTACAAGAATGAATACTACTGTATTCAGGTATGTAAGGTTAAGTGGTGTTAATATAAAATCATATATAAGGCTGCATATGATTGATGATATAGAGATAACACCGATAACAGCGCCACCCATTCCGGCAGCTGTGTTTATTTTCTTTGATACACCAAGGAAAGGACACAGACCTAAGAACTGGCTTAATACAACGTTGTTAACAAGCGCTGTGCTTATAGCGATAACTAATAAATTCATCTTTTACTCTCCTCCCTTAGTTCTCTTTTTCTTCATCTGAAACATAGTCTGGAACCTCAGCAGGCTTCATTCCGTGTTTTCTCTTTACTCTGTTCATAACAGCTACACACATAGCAAGTACGAAGAATGCACCAGGTGCAAGGATAAATATACTAGCTGGTGTATAACCAAAGTTAGAAAGATCTACAAGTGCTGAACTACCTGTTGAAAGGATTGTTCCGCCACCAAGTAACTCTCTGATTGCACCAAGGATTGTGATAGCACATGTGAAACCAAGTCCCATACCAATACCATCAAACATTGATGGAAGTGCTGGGTTCTTAGAAGCATATGACTCTGCACGTCCTAAGATAATACAGTTAACAACGATAAGTGGTATATAGATACCAAGTGCATCGTATATAGATGGCACAAAGCCCTGTAATAAGAACTGTATTATTGTAACAAATGATGCAACGATCACGATATAAGCTGGCATTCTTACGCTGTCTGGAATAACCTTTCTAAGTAATGAAATGAAAAGGTTAGAAAGCATAAGAACTGCTGTTGTAGAAAGTCCCATTCCGATACCATTGATTGCTGATGTAGTAACCGCAAGTGTAGGACACATACCAAGTGTTAAAACCAGAGTAGGATTCTCTTTGATAATACCATTATAAAGTCTTTCAACACATTTATTCAACTGAAACACCTCCTACTGTCTTAACATTAGCCTTTGCAAGGTCTGCATATACAGCTAAGGCTGCATTAACACCCTTTGTTATAGCCTTTGATGTAACTGTAGAACCACCGATTGCATCAATAGAGCTGTCTGATGATGAACCAGTTCCATCTGTTACTACCTTATACTCTGAAGCCTTAGTTCCATTGAACTGTGCTAAGAATGAAGGATCCTGCTTAGCTCTCATACCAAGACCTGCTGTTTCGCTGATTGTAAGAATAGATGTTCCAAGATATGTTCCATCAGTTGAAAGTCCAACAGAGAACTTGATATCTCCGCCGTAACCATCATGTGCAACAACTGTTACTACGAAACCTATTATCTTACCATTCTTAATACCAGCAACTACCTCTGATACATCATCCTTAGAGAAATCTGTTGCAGAAGCTGAAAGTACTGCCTTAGCTGTTTCTGCTACCTTATCAGAAGCATAACTTCCATCAAGTGCTTCAAACTTATCAGCATCAGCAATAACCTCCTGATAAGCCTTCTGCTTAGCCTTCTCGTTCTGCTGTGCGATAGGGTCTTTAGTTACATTATATACAAGACCAAGAAGGATACCTGCAACAAGTGTAATTGCGAATAATATACATGCATCTTTTATTATATTCTTCATCTTATGCAGCCTCCTTTGCCTTTTTTTCCGGCTTCTTCTTGCCAAATGACTTAGGTACTGTAACTCTTTCGATAAGAGGTACTAAGAGGTTACAGAAGATGATTGCGTATGAAACGCCTTCTGCTGAACCACCAAACATTCTGAATATGAATGTAAGTAAACCTAAGCAGACACCGAATACTAACTTACCATTAGGTGTGATAGGTGATGTAACATAATCAGTTGCCATAAAGAAAGCACCAAGAATAAGACCACCACCACAGATTTCCTGTAACATATACATAGCATCAAACTGATGTCCTGGTGCAAAAAGGAATATAAGCACTGCAAATGTTCCAATGTAAGAAAGTGGAATTCTTAAAGAAATAATCTTTCTTACAACAAGATATATAGCACCAATAAGAAGACATATAACTGATGTTTCACCGATAACACCACTTGTCTTACCAATAAACATAGTAAGAAGTGTAGGTGCTGTCTGTCCTACAACCTCTGAACCCGGCTTTAATATAGCAAGAGGTGTAGCACCAGAATATGCATCACATACGAAGTTAGTCATTGGACCTGTATATGCAATAAGAAGGAAACATCTTGCTGCAAGTGCAGGGTTCATAAAATTCTGACCAATTCCGCCAAATAACTGCTTAACAATAATAATTGCAAATACACATCCAACAATCTCAAAACCAATGTTGAGAGTTGAAGGAATGTTAAGTGCAATAAGAAGACCTGTAACTGCGGCACTAAGGTCCATAACAGTTATCTTCTTATGCATAAAATATTCATATACAGCTTCTGAAGCCATACACACTACAATACCAACTATGATACGGATAAGTGCCTGGATTCCGAAGTTATAAATACCAAATATACTAGCAGGGGCTAACGCTATAAGTACGTCTCTCATAATAGTCTGAGTAGTATCCTTGCTTCGTACATGTGGATTAGTTGATACGTTAAAAATCTCGCTCACTTTTAATCCTCCCTTATTTCTTTCTTCTGTTAGCCAGAACGATACTTCTCATAGCCTTAATCTGCTGTGTTAATGGTCTCTTAGCTGGACAGACATATGAACAGCTTCCGCACATAACACATTCCATACCATCAAACTTAACGAAACCAGCTTCATCATTCTTAGCTGCAAATGAAGCAAGCTTAGCTGGAAGCAGGTGGCTTGGACATCCTTCACCACATCTTCCACAACGGATACATGCTGTTTCTTCAAGCTTAGATACAACATCATTCTGGAATACAAGAAGTGATGAACTTCCCTTTACAACTGGCACATCAAGACTGTACATAGCGAATCCCATCATAGGACCACCTGATATGTACTTCTCTGGTTCGCCAACAACACCACCAACGGCTTCAAGAAGCTGTCTGTAATTCATGCCAAGCCATACATAGAAGTTTCCTGGTTCTTTAACACCATCACCTGTAACAGTAACGATTCTTTTTGTAAGTGGCTTGCCTTCAATAACAGCCATATATATGCTGTATATTGTATCTACATTATGTACGATACATCCTGCATCTGCTGGAAGCATAGTTGAGTTGATGCTTCTGCCTGTTGTAGCATAGATAAGGCTTCGCTCACCACCCTGAGGGTACTTAGTCTTTAATGGCTTAACCTCAATATCAGGTTCGCCTGCTACTGCCTGCTGCATAATCTTAATAGCCTCTGGCTTATTGTCTTCGATACCGATAATACCCTTTGCGTGATCAAAAATGCTTAATGCAACTTTTAATCCCTGTACTATCTTGTCTGACTCCTCAAGAAGTCTTCTGTAATCGGATGTAAGATATGGTTCACATTCAGCACCATTTACAATAATATAATCAATGCCTTCTGGATTCTTTGGACTTAACTTAACATTAGTAGGGAAGCCTGCACCACCCATACCAACTACACCTGCATCCTTAATTCTCTGTAATACTTCCTCTTTAGAAAGCTCTTCTAACTTCTTAGGAGTATACTCAACTTCCTTAAATTCTCCATCATTCTCAATGATGATTGAATTGCACTTTCCACCTGTGGCAAGCGTTCTTGGCTCAATAGCCTTAACTGTACCAGAAACAGATGAATGAATATTAGCTGATACGAATCCACCAGCTTCTGCAATCAACTGTCCAGCAAGTACGTAATCACCCTTGGCAACTACTGGAACTGCCGGCGCACCGATGTGCTGTGAAAGTGGGAAAACCATCTCACCTACAGCAGGGAATAATTCTTTGATTGGCTTATCCTTTGATAATTCCTTGCCGTCATATGGATGTATTCCACCTTTAAATGTACACTTTCCCATGACATATTTCTCCTTACTAAAATAATATATGTTACTGTCCAAAACAACGCACATATAACAGATAACCATAGAAAAAGCTCTTTTCCATGATTACCTGTCAGATGTTATGTGACGGAACTGTCACTCTGTAAAATGCAAAGCATTTAAATAATTCTGCACAATAACTAATATACTAATATAATATATCAATTAGGATTAAAAATCTACTTTTTTTTGCGTATATATTCGTATATAATAAACAAAAACTGACATTTTTTTAACGTAAAACCCTTGTAAAGTACAGGTATTTATACTTAATATAGTTAAACTACATACAAAATTACGTAAAGGACATATATAACCATGAAAACTATAACCAAAAATATTAATATTAATAATTCAATGTGTATGGATAATAATCTTTTTTTTGATATTGAAACAACAGGTTTCTCACGTACTGCATGCTTCTGCTATCTTATAGGTGCAGCCTACAGGAATAATGACAGTAACACCATCACTATAATCCAGTGGCTTGCCGAGTCAGATACCGATGAACCTGCATTGTTATCAGAATTTGCAAAGCTTACTGCTTCATTTTCTTTGCTCACACACTTTAATGGCGACAGCTTTGATATTCCATTTTTACAGAAACGTGCCGCTATACACAATATAGAGTTACACCTCGATAACTTAAGAAGTATCGACCTTTATAAGCATGCAAAGGGATTAAAGTCACTATTAAGACTTGAAAGCTATAATCAGAAGTCTGTTGAACATTTTCTTGGAATACACCGCGAAGATAAATATTCCGGAGGTGAACTTATTAAAGTATATAAAGATTATGCTAAAAATGTACATACTCCTATTGAACATAATGAAGCCGAAAGGCTTCTGCTCCTTCATAACTTCGATGACATATGTGGTCTTTTAAAAGTTTCTGGTATATTAAGCTATAACAATATTATTAATAAAAGATTTACTTATAAAGATATGATGTATACTATATGCCAGTCGCAGGATATGTTACACAGTGCGGACAGTAACTGGCATAACTCTGCAATAGTCACATCAAACAACAGTACAACAACAAAAAACAGCTCCGCAACAAACAACATCACCACAGCAAAAAATAGCACCACAACTAACAATATCTCCTCAACAAATAATATCAATAATAGTAATCATGCCTACATAACACTATCCTTCAGTCTTCCAGAAGAGGTGCCTGTGTCTGTTCTTTTAAAGGATGACGAATATGTATTAAGAGCCGAAAAGGATGTATTAAAGCTTAGACTTCCCGTTCTTACCGATACTCTTAAGTTTTTCTATGCCGACTACAGGAATTATTACTATCTTCCTTATGAGGACACTGCCATGCACAAGAGCGTTGCCGCCTATGTTGATGCTGAATGTAAAGTTAAAGCAACCAAAGAAACCTGCTACACTAAAAAGTACGCTGCTTTTATTATGCTGCCAGCTTATTCAGGCGATATGCCAGTCTTTAAAAGGGATTATAATGAACAGAATGTATATCTTATGTTAGACTCCTCAGCAGAAGGTAAGACTATATCAGACTATAACACAGAAAGCATAAAAAATATGCTGCCTCTGGAATTAATCCATGAAGCAGCATATTCGATAATTACTTTTTTCTATAAAAGAACAACTCGTTATACTCATAACCAAGATCCTTATAGTTGATAATCTGTTCTGTATTACCAACAAATAAGCAGCCGCCCTGTACTAATGACTTGTTGAACTTCTTGTATATATCAACCTTAGCATCTTCTGTGAAGTATATAAGTACATTTCTGCAAACGATAAGATGACAGCCCTGTGGGTATGAATCCTTTAACAGGTTAGACTTCTTAAACTCAACACATTTCTTAATATCATCTGATATCTTAAAGTACTTGTCACCCATCTTCTCAAAGTACTTATTCTTGTATTCATCTGGCAGTCCCTTAAGGCTGTTAGCTGAATACACACCATCCTTAGCCTTTTCAAGTACCTGATCATCTATATCTGTAGCATATATCTTAATATCTCTCATAGGAACTTTCTTTGCAAGTACCATAGCTAAAGAATATGGCTCATCTCCTGTTGAGCAGGCTGCACTCCATATCTTAAGTCTTGTACCAAACTTACTTATAAGCTCTGGAAGAATAATATTCTCAAGCTTCTGCCAGAGTGCCGGATTTCTGTAGAACTCTGATACATTGATAGTAAGATAGTTGACGAACTCATCAAGCAGCTTGGAATCTGTCTTGATAGCCTTACTATAGCTGTCGTATCCATTATACTTATTCCTTGCAATAAGTGTATCAATTCTTCTTTTCATCTGCTTTTCCTTATAGGCATTAAGGTCTATACTTGTAAGATCGAACACATACTTTTTAAATTCTTCGTAATTATTTATCATTTTAATTCCTCTGTTCTTTCCGCAACTAACCACGTATACGTTGCTTTACCTATATCTTGTTAATAGTTTATCATACTCGCATAAATGTGTCAAAGGTTACGAATATTTGTTTGTACATTTTATGATTTTTAATTATAATGATACCAGGGTCAAAAGGTCTAAACCCACATGAGCTTGCTCATAGGTGGGTGAATTACCTTGGGACCCGCCCCAATATGAGCATAAAAGTGGGATGATAGTCCCACGATATGCGAATATTGGGGAGAATTGTGAGAGTGCGCAGCACGGAACAATTCATAGGTATCATAGTTGGGGGCTTTTGACCCCAACATCTTATAATAATACTTAAAATACTCCCGAAAGGATACCACACATATGAATGAAGATGAATTATTAAAACGAAAAGTGCTTGATACCGCTAATCAGGCATTTCACCACAACATATATACCTACACAAATTTTCTTAGTATAAGCGAACTGGCAGTTGTCACCTCATTTAAAAAGGAATTATCTTTTATACGTTATGATATATATGGCGGCAATTCTGTATGCGAACGCCAGCTTATCCGCTTTGGCTCACCTGAGGACTATGGCTATGATGCCGGTTATCCCATAACTACATTAAAGATAAGCCCTCTTTCTGTTAAGTTTGCCGAGAAGCTTGAACATCGTGATTATCTTGGTGCACTTATGAACCTTGGCATTGAACGTGAGCTCATAGGTGATATCATAATAAAAGATTCTGATGCGTATATATTCTGCATATCACATATCGCTGACTATATATGCGATAATCTTGATACTATAAGACACACCCATATCCACTGTTCTGTCTGTGAAGAGGATGTTCCTGCCTTAAAGCCTGAGCTTGAGGATATACGTATAATAGCAGCTTCTCCCCGTATAGATGCTGTTGTCGCCTCCATAACAAAGCTTTCAAGAAGTAATTCCAACGAGCTGTTCTCCTCTAAGAAAATATATGTAAATGGGCAGTGTATAGAAAATAAGAGTGCTCACTTAAAACCAGATGATATTCTTATAATCCGTGGCACTGGAAAGTTCATATATGTTGGGGATGAAAGTGAAACAAGAAAAGGACGCACTTACCTCACCCTCAAAAGATATATTTAATTCATCATTACTACACTTCAAAACAAAATTTTGCTATCAACAACTTAACATTTCCCCACGTTTTTGCCAAAAAGCCACATATCAAAGAAACCTGATGCTTTCACATCAGGTTTCCAATATTGGTTTTATTTAATTATTATTCCTCTGTCTGAGCTTCTTCCTGCTCTGCTGAGTCATCTAATAAAGCTTTCATGCTTAAGCTAATCTTCTTCTCAGCTTCGTTAAGGTCAACAACCTTAGCTGTAACTTCCTGGCCAATCTTTAATACATCTTCTGGCTTGTTGATGTGTTCTCTTGATATCTGAGATACATGAAGTAATGCATCAATACCATCTTCAAGCTGAACAAAAGCACCAAAGTCTGTCATTCTTGCTACCTTACCAGTAACAACATTACCTATAGCATACTTTGTAGATGCATCATTCCAAGGATTCTGGTCTGGATACTTAACTGAAAGTGCAATCTTATCGCCATTGATTTCCTTGATGAAACATTTAACTGAGTCGCCAACCTTGTATACCTTCTTAGGATTCTCTGTTCTTCCCCAAGACATCTCTGAGATGTGAAGAAGTCCATCAACTCCACCAAGGTCGATAAATGCACCAAAGTCTGTTACATTCTTAACTGTACCTTCGATTGTATCTCCTTCCTTAATCTTAGAAAGAAGTTCTTCCTGTGCAGCCTTCTTAGCTGCAACGATGAGCTGCTTGCAGTCACCGATAACTTTTCTGTTCTTTGGGTCGTATTCTGTTAATACAAATGTTACTTCCTTGCCAGCGTAATCTGAGAAATCCTTTACATAAGAATCTGAAACAAGGCTTGCTGGAATAAATACTCTTGTTTCATCAACAACAACTTCAAGACCACCCTTGATAACTCTTGTTACTGTTGCTGTTACAGGTTCATTGTTATTAAATGCTTCTTCAAGCTTCTTGCTTCCGTTATCGGCAACAAGCTTTCTATATGTAAGAAGTACCTGACCTTCGCCATCGTTAAGCTTAAGAACCTTAGCCTTCATCTCATCACCAACAGAAACAACTGTTGTAAGATCAAGTCCTGGCTGTGATGAATATTCACTTCTTGTGATAATACCATCAGCCTTATAGCCTATGTTAAGGACAATCTGGTCTTCTTTAACTGCTATAACAGTGCCATCAACAACTTCTCCTGTATGAATTTCCTTCCACTCTTCGTTAGCTAACATCTCTGCAAAATTCTCTGACATTAGTATAAACCTCCTCAATGATATTGTTCGGGGTAGATGCCCCAGCTGTAATACCTATGCTGTTTACCGAATCCAGACTATGTAAGTCCAGATCTTTTAGAGTTTGAATGTAAAATGTATTCTCACATTCGCCTTTACAAATCTCATACAGTTTTCTTGTATTAGAACTACTCTTGTCACCGATGACAATCATTGCATCAACTTTGTGTGCAATATGTCTTGCCTCGGTCTGACGTTCCTCTGTGGCATTACAAATAGTATTTTTAATAGTAATATTGTAACCCTTTTTCCCTATAATTTCAACTAATTCTTTAAATTTATTGTAATTAAATGTCGTCTGGGATACAATTATTACCTCTTTTTGTCCATCAACCTGTAATTTCTCAGCTTTTTCTACTGAATCGACCACCATAACGGGACTATGTGACCATCCCATTATGCCCTCAACTTCCGGATGCTTTTCATTGCCGATTATAATTATCTGCTTTCCTTTAGCACTTTCTTCTTCTACTATACGATGAATTTTTAATACAAATGGACATGTTGCATCAACTATCTCATAATTCTTACTTCTGATACTGTCGTATACACTCTTTGATACCCCGTGAGACCTTATAATAACTGTAGCATTACCATCAACCCCAGTATCAATATCAGAGATATCCGATATAGCCTTAACACCTTTGCTCTCAAGGTCCTTTACAACCTCTTCGTTGTGAATGATAGGTCCATACGTGTATACATTTTTCTTATCTGTTCGTTCATACACTGTATCAACAGCTCTGTGAACACCAAAACAAAAACCTGCTGACTTAGCAAGGATAACTTTTTTTTCTGCCATATTTATTACCTTTAATTCTGCACTCTGTATCTTCTGACACTTCTATTGATAATATTACTTGTTCTTTACAGCATTATCGATAATATCCCTCATAGCTGCAACAACCTGCTCTATATTCATATCAGATGTATCAAGCAACACTGCATCTTCTGCCTGCTTAAGAGGTGATATTTCCCTGTGCATATCCTGATAATCTCTCTTTTCAATATCTTCCTTTATAGCTGATAAGTCACACTGCTCACCCTTAGCCACAAGTTCATCATATCTTCTTTTAGCCCTTGCATCTGAACTTGCTGTAAGATATATTTTAACAAATGCATCTGGAAGCACTGTTGTTCCTATATCTCTTCCGTCCATAACCACGTCAGTAGTCTTTGCAAGCTCTCTCTGAAGCTCTACAAGCTTGCTTCTTACTTCCTTATACTTAGAAGTCTTAGATGCCATATTGCCTGTTTCTTCTGTTCTTAAAAGCCCTGTAACATTTTCACCGTTAAGGATTACCTGCTGTTCACCATTCTGATATTCTATCTTTATATCAACATTTTTGACAGCCTCATTGATAGCACTCTCATCCTCAGGATTAACCTTATTCTTACTGAAATATACTGCCATTGCCCTATACATAGCGCCTGTATCTACATATATATATCCCATTTCCCTGGAAATGAGCTTTGCTATTGTACTTTTTCCAGCTCCTGCTGGTCCATCTATTGCTACTGAATATGCCATAACCATTCTCCACTTCTATATTTGCTTTTAATTTTCTGCTTTTATATTTATTAGCAAAATATTTTTTATGCATTTACATTATTACGTATTATATCAGAAAATGTGTGTTGCCGCCGCATAAGCACTTGACCACGCCACCTGAAGATTAAAACCACCTGTAACGGCATCAACATCAAGCACCTCACCTGCAAAGTACACACCTTTTACAAGCTTTGACTCCATAGTTGACGGATTAATCTCCTTCACATTGACACCGCCCTGTGTGATAATCGCTTCATTAAAGCCCCTTGTTCCTGTGATTATCATTTCAAGATTTTTGATAAGATGAACAAGTCTTAATCTTTCCTGCTTTGTTATCTCATTGACCTTTTTATCTTTATTAATATCACTAAGCCTTACTATTACAGGTATCAGCTTCTTAGGAAGCAGCTTATCAAGTGAATTGCGGTATGCCTTGTTCTTTTCTTCCGAGAAGTCCCTTAATATTCTCTCATCAAGCTGCTCTTCTGACAATGCCGGCTTTAAGTCTACTATAAGCTTAAGCGGTCTTTTTCTTAATATTGCTGTCGTATAGCTGCTACCACTAAGAATAACAGGACCGCTCACACCGAAATGTGTAAAAAGCATTTCGCCAAAGTCACAGTATACTTCCTTTTTATTATCTTTTATGCTTATAGATATGTTCTTAAGACTAAGACCCATAAGCTCAGAAGCCCACTCTTCCCTTATCGTAAGTGGAACAAGCGCCGGAATAACCGGAGTGACCGTATGTGACAGGCTCTTTGCAAATCTGTAGCCGTCACCTGTCGAGCCCGTACTTGAATATGAATTACCACCTGTGGCGATTATGCAGTCATCAGCTTTCAATGTCTGTTTCTTATCAGAAGACAGTTCCCTGTACTTAACACCGCTAAACCTCTTAACGCCATCCTCTGGCTCTTCTGTCAGCACCTCAAGAACTTCTGTGTTAAGCAGGACATTGACCTTAAGCTTACGCATTTCCCTTGCAAGTGCTGATATGACGTCTGAGGAATGGTCAGACTCTGGAAAACATCGGTTGCCTCTTTCTATCTTAAACTTAAGTCCAAGTTCATCAAAGAAACCCATAACATCATAGTTTGAAAATCCTTTAAATGCGCTGTACATAAACTTAGGATTAGTTACAACACTCTGTCTTATATCCTCTTCATCACCTGCATTGGTAAAGTTACATCTGCCTTTACCCGTTATAAAAAGCTTCTTTCCAAGCTTTTCGTTCTTTTCCATAAGTGTAACACTATGCCCGTTTCTTGCCGCCATAATGGCAGCCATCATTCCGGCAGCACCACCACCTATTATTATAACACTGCTCATCTATATCCTTTCAACTGCCCTAATATTATTCAGTTTCTTCCTGAACAAGAAGTTCCTTAAAATAAGGTAATCCCAAAGCCCAGTCGCAGAATGTATGCCATTCGGCGAGCTTATGGTTTCTTCTTGAATAGTACATTCCTGCAAGATTTTCATAATTAAATGTACATGTTCTCATCTGGTTATAGCTTTCAGGAAGAAGCTGGATAAGGCTGTACCAGAGGTTCTTGTCCTTAGTTTCAACGAACTCCCTGCGGACACCCTCTAAAAAGTCAATATTCTTCTGCATCATATCAAGTGCAGCATCTGTACAATGGTCAACACTGAAGTCACTCATTTCAAATGGCTTGCTGTGAATTTTGTGCATTGTACTTGTTGAGTTGGCAACTGTTCCAACCTTATATGTGTCATATTCTTTCCACCAATATATTGGTGCAGTTATATCAACTGTTACAAATATCTGTCTTATAAACTTTCTGTGGTCTGACCCCGCCCTACAAAGTCTTTTGGCAAGGTCTAAGTCATTAGGGCCAAATGTAAATACACCATTCTCTGTTTTGCTGTCCATTCTTGCCCAGCTATTAAGAGGGTTTCTTGCACCTCTCATAGCATTTTCAAAGTTCATGACCTCATATCTTTCTAACTTAATCATCTAAACATACTCCATTATTCCGCTACGACATAATGTTGGTCACCCAAAAACATTATGTCATAACAGAATTTCTTTTATTTTATTATGATGACAGGGACTAATGAATTCCATCCCTGACTGCTGCCTACGAGGTATTCTCTCTTTATTATTCTTTTCTCCAGCGCAGCTCATTACTTATACACATTTTGCATAAGAACCCGATTACAGAAGGTTCTTTCTAAGCTCTGCTCCGTCCTTAGCGCTGAGGTATGCTGGCGCAATATCAAATACTGTCTTGCAGCCGCTCTGACCTTCCTTATAAAGACGATAAGCTGCCCTTGCATATGCCACGATTACACATGATGTAAATTCAGGATTAGAATCAAGCTTTAAGCTATATTCTATAACGTGGCTGTTTTCCTTATTCCAGCCTGTCTTTCCTGTACGGATAACAAAACCGCCGTGTGGAATTCCACTGTGGTTTTTCTTTAATTCTTCTTCGCTTATAAAATGTACTGTTGTATCATAATCAGCAAAGTAATTAGGCATATTCTTGATTGTTTCCTCAACCTTTACGGCATCTGCCCCCTCTTCGAGTACAACGAAACACTCTCTTGTATGCTTCTGTCTTGTTGTAAGTTCTGGATTTTCACCATTTCTTACTGCCTCTAATGCTGACTCTACAGGAATTGTGTACTGCTTGCCATCCTTAACGCCTTCAACACGTCTGATAGCATCTGAATGTCCCTGACTTACACCCTTGCCCCAGAATGTATAATCCTTGCCATCTGGTAATATAGCATTGGCATACATACGATTCAAAGAGAACATT
>FR886335.1:16055-16285 GCA_000436535.1 Eubacterium sp. CAG:252
AAAGAGAACATTCCTGGATCCCAGCCTACTGAGATAATTCCGATATGTCCACTCTTCTTGGCTGCTGCATCAACATTGTCAAAATGTTCTGGAATTCTTGCATGTGTATCAAAGCTGTCAACAACATTAAACATTTCTGCAAACTTTGGTGTCTGTACTGGTAAATCAGTAGCACTTCCACCGCAAAGGATCATTACATCAATCTTATCCTTCCACTGTTCTATATCTTC
>FR886335.1:16363-47427 GCA_000436535.1 Eubacterium sp. CAG:252
TTTCTGGTGCACGTCTCGTAAATACTGCTACCAACTCCATATCTTCATTCTGCTTAATAGCACATTCCACACCTCTGCCTAAGTTACCATATCCGATAATACCTATTCTCATATCATTCCTCCATTTTATATATTCTAACTATATATTTTATCTAATTAGTGCACGCAAACACTTATCTAATATTACTTTTTGACAGCCCATATGTCAACTGCCATTTTAATGTAAGCTTCATTATGTTAACTTGATTAGCCTTTATGCATTATTTAATAAATAACTCATATGAATTTATCATAACTATTTTACAGCTCTAAATCTTATCCTCACATAATCCACTATCCAGCAGTCATCTATATAAAGCTTCGCTCTTAACTTTTCTACAGTTTCTTCTATTATTTCCTGCTTTATGTCTTCATTTACACCTTCAAAAGGCTTCTTTACAAACATATTAATCCAGTTGGCAAGTCCATTATCACCCACCTGCTTTGTAGGTCTGTCAAATAATACAGCATATTCTACCCTGAAACCTGCTTTTTCAAGCAAAGGCGCATACTGACCGATAGTTGGGAAGTAGAATACTCTCTTATACTTTAAGTGATGCTCTGCAAATACATTTTCAAGTGTACTGTGAACCGACTCTGCGCAGCCATATCCTCCGAATTCGCACACAAGCTCTCCGCCCTCTTTAAGATTATCATATACGTTGTTTAACATAGCCTGCTGTTTTTCTTCATCTATCCAGTGAAATACTGCATTAGAAAATATAACATCTGCCTTTTCATTAAGCCTGAAATCAACAGCGTTGCCTTTAACAAAGGTATAATCGGGATATTCCTTTCTGGCAAGCTCAAGCATATCAACCGAATCATCTATTCCTGTTACATCATAGCCTTTTTCTGCAAGCTTATCAGTAAGCATGCCATTACCGCAGCCAAGGTCAATAACACGGCTGCCTTTTTCCTTTGTTATAAGATTAATAACCGACTCTCCATACTCCGGCACGAAAGAAAAACCATTTTTATAATCATTTGCATTCCAGTTAATATTTGGCATATATGTATCCTCCTAATCCTCTTTAATACGTTCAAGCTGTTATAACATTACGGTCTTTAATGCAACGCACATCTTTTTTGCGCTCATTATATCAAAATGAGATGATTATTATATATTATACAATACATAATAATCATCTCATAATTATTTATCAATATCAAGACCAGTTATGTTATTAAACTGGATATGCCTTATTAGCTGTATCAGCCTTAGCAGGGTCAACCTTCTTCTGCTGTGCTTCTCTGTACTTGAAGAACTCAGTTGCAACTGCTGGGAATAATGCATATGAAAGCACATCCTCATCCTGCTGCTTGTACTGCTGTACAACTGGGTCATTCTTGAACTTCTCAAGCTGTGGCTCGATAAGGTCTGCTGGACGGCATGTGATAGGTGTAGCATCACCTATAGCCTTCTTCTGTACTTCTGGGTTGAATGGCTTGATTGTCTGTCCAAACTCACCCATAAGAACCTTCTTAGATTCCTTAGTAATCATCTTATAACGCTCGCCCTGTAATACATTAAGAACAGCCTGTGTACCAACAATCTGTGATGATGGTGTAACAAGAGGTGGTTCACCAAAGTCCTTACGAACCTTAGGAATTTCCTCAAGAACTGCCTGATACTTATCTTCTGCACCAGCTTCCTTAAGCTGTGATACAAGGTTAGAAAGCATACCACCAGGTACCTGATATAATAATGTCTTGATATTAACACCAAGAACCTTAGTATTCATAAGACCTGACTTTAATGCTTCTTCTCTCATTGGCTGGAAGTAAGCAGCTATTTCAGCAAGAAGGTTCTGGTCAAGACCTGTATCGTACTCTGTACCCTTAAACGCCTCTACCATAACCTCTGTAGCTGGCTGTGATGTTCCCATTGAGAATGGTGACATAGCTGTATCAATGATATCTGCACCGGCTTCAACTGCCTTCATATATGTCATTGAAGCAACACCAGATGTATAGTGTGTATGCATCTGGATAGGAAGTGAAGAACCTTCCTTTAATGCCTGTACAAGCTCTGTAGCCTTAGCAGGAACAAGTAAACCTGCCATATCCTTAATACAGATAGAATCTGCACCCATATCCTCAATTCTCTTAGCTGTTTCTTTCCAGTAGTCAAGAGTATATGCATCACCAAGTGTATAGCAAAGTGCTATCTGTGCGTGAGCATTAGGATTCTCCTTCTTAACAAGCTTAACTGCCTCAACTGATGACTTAAGATTTCTTAAATCATTGAAACAGTCAAATATTCTGATTATATCAATACCATTAGCAATAGACTTCTGTACGAAATATTCTACAACGTCATCTGCATAATGATTGTATCCGAGGATATTCTGTCCTCTGAATAACATCTGTAACTTTGTATTCTTAAAACCATCTCTTAACTTACGAAGTCTTTCCCAAGGGTCTTCCTTAAGGAAACGAAGTGATGCATCAAATGTAGCACCGCCCCAGCACTCAACTGAATGATAACCAACCTTATCCATCTTGTCTATGATTGGAAGCATCTGCTCTGTAGTCATTCTAGTAGCAATAAGTGACTGATGAGCATCTCTTAATACAGTTTCAGTTATCTTTAATGGTTTCTTAACCTGATCTGCCATCTTAAACTCCTCCTATATATTTCTATATATAAAGTAATAAATTGATTATGAGAGGGTCTTAGCCCACATATTCTGCAAGTAGCTTTAACCCTTTGGAAGTTGCTACAGCAACTTCTTACGGACTTAGAGTGTCTTAGCCCGCAAAGTCTGTAACTCTATAGAAGTTGCAATTGCAACTTCTAATGAATTTAGAAGGTCTTAGTCTGCGTATTTTGCAGACTTAGAGCTTCTTAATTCAATTTACATGACACCAAACATCGCCATAAATGTACCCGCTGCAACCGCTGTACCAATAACTCCGGCAACATTAGGACCCATAGCATGCATCAGAAGGAAGTTAGAAGGATCTGCCTCAGAACCAACCTTCTGTGAAACTCTGGCTGCCATAGGAACCGCAGATACACCTGCTGAACCGATAAGTGGATTAACCTTGCCATGTGTAACCTTACACATAATCTTACCAAATACAACACCTGCTGCTGTACCAAAGGCGAAAGCAATAAGTCCAAGTGCAACAATCTTTAATGTATCAAGATTAAGGAATGCTTCTGCACTTGTTGTAGCACCTACTGATGTACCAAGTATAATAACTACGATATACATAAGTGCATTAGATGCTGTTTCTGTAAGCTGCTTAACAACTCCTGATTCTCTGAATAAGTTACCAAGCATAAGCATACCTACAAGTGGTGCTGTTGTTGGAAGTATAAGTACAACAACTATTGTAACTACGATAGGGAAAAGAATCTTTTCAAGCTTAGATACAGGTCTTAACTGTTCCATCTTGACTTCTCTTTCTTCTTTAGTAGTTAATAACTTCATAATAGGTGGCTGTATAATAGGTACTAAAGACATATATGAATATGCTGCAACCGCAATAGGTCCCATATACTTAGTCTGGCCAAGCTTGCCTGCAAGGAAGATTGATGTAGGGCCATCAGCTCCACCGATAATAGATATAGCTGCGGCTGCCTTATCTGGGAATCCCATAAATATAGCCATTATATATGCTGCAAATATACCAAACTGTGCAGCAGCTCCTAAAAGGAAGCTCTTAGGGTTGGCAATAAGAGGACCGAAGTCTGTCATTGCACCAACTCCAAGGAAAATAAGTGATGGAAGAATACTCCATTCATCTAATAAATAAAAGTAATGTAATAAACCACCTACTCCATTACTTGAATCTTCAATAGATAACATTATATCAGGGAAAAGATTAACAAGTAACATACCAAAAGAAATAGGTACTAAAAGCAGAGGTTCATATTCTTTTTTAATCGCTAAATACATGAAAAACAGTGCAACCAGAACCATCAGATAGTTACCCCATGTGAGGTTAAAGAATGCTGTCTGGTGTACGAGGTTTCCCAATGTTGATAAAATATATTCCATTTTTTACCTCCGTATATTATCTCTACACATCTAATTGATATAACAATTAGTTCATAGAAACTAATACTTTACCTGACTCTACAGAATCACCTGCTGCACATTCAACTGTTGCAACTGTACCATCCTGTGGTGCACAGATTTCATTTTCCATCTTCATAGCTTCAAGAACAACTAATACGTCACCCTTCTTTACAGCTGCGCCTGCTGCTGCGTTAACCTTAAGAATCTTACCTGGCATAGGTGCATTAACCTTAACTGCTCCCTGTGCACCTGTTGGTGCTGCTGCCTTTGGTGCAGCCTTTGGAGCTGCCTTAGGTGTTGCTGCCTTTGCAGGTGCGCTGCTTCCTGTTCCTTCTTCTACAGTAACATCATATACATTACCATTAACTGTTATTGTATAATTCTTCATAATTATTTCCTCCTGCTATTAACCTTTCTGATTGAACGAACAACAAGTCCGTCTGTAGATGTATTCTCTGATGCTGCAATAGCTGCTGTTATAACAGCAATAAGTTCAAGGTCATCTACCTCTTCTTCCTGTTCCTCATTAGAAACTATCTGTGCTATTGCATTATTAACACCCTGAGCATCTGTTGATGCTTCATTCTTAGCTTTGCTCTTATTCTCAAAAACACTTATATACTTAAACAGACCAATTATGAATGAAATGAATATAAGTACGATAAATACTGTACCCATACCGATAATTGTATTCATAACTGCCTTAGTCATCTTCTGGCCTGTAGTATATGTTGGATTGATAGCACCATTTTCAAGTGTAAAGTCATCATTGATTACGAATTCAAATGATACCTTGCTATTCTTCTCGTATGCTGCATCAACTGTTATAGTACATAACTTTCCAGTGTCCTTATTAACTGCTATGTTAATATTTCCAATGCTCTCAAGAGCACCTAACTCACCTCTTGTACTGTTCCAGCTGTTATAGAAACCTATAGTCTTTGCTGTAAGACCATTCTGGTCTATAATGTACTGTTTGCCATTAACAAGTGCAAGTGGGTAAGCTGACTCTGCATCTGATGTTATCTTGTCAGAATCATTTGCATCAAGATATGTAATCATATCAGTTGTCCAGTCTGTTAAATATGACTGATACACCTGAATAATCATATTCTTATGTTCCAGCTTTGCGCTTGCTGTTGATATAGTACCATTAGATGAATCGCAGGCTGTCATGCAGAATACACATACAAGCAGTGAAAATAACACTAAGAACTTTTTAATATTAACTTTCTTCATATTATCACCTCTTTATTATACTGTACCATGCTTCTTATCTGCACGAACCTCTCTTTTATCAAATAACATCTCAAATGCTGCTATAACGTACTTTCTCGTATCTTCTGGATTGATAATAGTATCAACATATCCTCTTGCTGCTGCCTGGTCAACACTTGACTGTAAAGCTGCATATTCTGCTGCCTTTTCGTTGATTGTTGCTGCAGCATCCTTAGAAGCTGCAATATCATCAGCGTACATAATCTTAGCTGCTGATGAAGCATCCATCATACCGATACTAGCCTGTGGCCATGCATATACCATATCCGCACCTATTGACTTAGAGTTCATAGCTACATAAGCGCTGCCATATGCTTCGCCTGTGATAACATTAACCTTAGGTACATCTGCATTTGCAAATGCATATACAAGCTTTGCAGATGCCTTTGCAATAGTTCTTTCTGACTTAACTGTAGCCTCAAAACCCTTGATGTTAGTAAGTGTAAGAACTGGAATTTCAAATGCATTACAGAATGTAACAAACTCAGCAGCCTTGTAAGCACCTGCTGTTGTAAGTACTGGTGCGAATTCTTCTGCCTTTTCACCATTCTCATCATAAAGAGCTGTTCTGTTAGCTACTGCACCAACTGTAACTCCGTCAACAAGAATAAATCCTGTAACCATTTCCTTGGCATATTCTGCCTTTGTTTCAACGAATACTCCATCATCTGAAATATCTGTAAGAGCGAGTGCTGGGTCAGCTATCTCTGCTGCCATATCAGCGCATACTCTGTTAAGGTCATCCTGATTATCTGTGCATACTGTACCTTCTGTGTTATTAGAAGGAAGCATAGATACAAGCTGTCTTACTCCGTTTGCGATAGTTTCCTCATCACCAGCAAAGTCTGCAACACCTGCTTCTGCCATAAACTTAGCACTTGATGTGTCAAGCTTTGATTCATAGTTGCCATCTAATGCGTTAGGACTGTTAACAAATAACTTAGCCTTCTTTTCTTCAACGAACACGAAATCTGAAAGTTCTGCAAGTACGGCAAGACCTCCGCCACATTCACCATATACGGCTGTAATCTGTGGAATAATTCCTGAAGCAAGTGACATATTCTTGTAGATTTCACCGAAACCATTAAGTGCATCTGTTGCTTCCTGAAGTCTTAAACCTGCGCAGTCAATCAGACCTATCACAGGAGCTCCCATTTTCATTGCCTTCTCGTAAAGGCTGGCAATCTTCTTAGCATGCATTTCACCAATAGTACCACCTAATACGGCAGCATCCTGGCTATATACATACACAAGATTTCCATTAACCACTCCATAACCTGTTATTACACCATCAGATGGAGCTTTCTTTTCCTGCATGTTAAAATCTGTAGCTCTAGCTGTAACTGCGGCTCCGATTTCAACAAAACTGCTGTCATCAAGAATAGCTTCAATTCTTGATAAAGCCTGTGTAGTATTACTCATTACCGAGACCTCCTCTTTAATATATATTGCTTAGTGCAAACAACTATTGTTTATTTTATAACAATCTGCCATTAATTTCAAGTAAATAATTGTACTATTCCACGTGTATTTTAATGTTTCACAAGTATTTTTCATTAAATTTGCACAGAATTCCTGTCAGATTAATCTCTTGTCTCAAATATAACCGCCAGACCCTTATGAATTATAATCTCAGCCTCATCCTCTGCCACCTCATTACTCTGGCAGATACTAAGTCCCTGCCTTAGACAATATTCATTAAGTGTATACTTAAACCCTTTAAGCGTTACAACCACTTCCTCGCTCATAGGCACCAGCGAAACATACCTGCCATACTGCGTATCTCTTCCTATTACATGTATTCCTGTCTTCTCACTTATAAGATACATATAATTATTCTCATCTATGATATGGCAGTCCACGCCACAGTCAAATGCTGCTTTCATATTTCCTATATTTGTAAGTGTATGGTCCATTCTGTTTCCAGTTGCGCCAAGAATATATATATCTGTTGCGCCCTTTTTAACTGCCGTTATTATTGCAAGATGTGTGTCTGTATAATCCTTTTCCTTAGGATACACTTTAAAGTCGACCTGCTTTTTATATCTTTCAAGTACATTTGCATCTACAGAATCATAGTCGCCAAGAAGAAAATCTATCTTAAGTCCTAGCCTGTCTGCATAAGCAAGCCCACTGTCCGCCGCTATACAATAGTCAAACTTTTTGTCAGAAAGCCACTCTTTCGCCCAGTCAATATCCAGATGCCCACCCGTTACTATTAACATTTTACTCATAACTGTATTGATAACCTTCCTTTGTTCTTTAATTTTTCACATTTATATTTTATAATAAATCAATCGGGCAGTAAAATACTTTATACATTAATATTCCCGAAATATCATATATTGATTTAACAGATGTAAGTAAAGCAGCACATTCTGCGTTTTATTTTACATTCTGTAACAAGGAGGCTTATTATATGAATGAACAGAATACATATTCTGATGATGAGAATGTTCTAAAAGAAGATGATTTAAAGAATGTAGAAGGCATTCAAAGCAGTATCTCAGAAATGAATGAACTAGGCAGCAACGAATCAGAAGGCAATGAACTTCTTATGCACTCTGCCAATATGTATGAAAACAGCGAAGATAAGTACAAAGATAATCTTTCCTCTGCCATAACATTTTTCGTATGTGGTGCAGCCGGAATAATCATACTTATATTAAACGACTTAGGTATACTTAAGTTCGTTGTTAAAGGAAGCTCTAACTTCATACTTATTAATATTGTACTCGGACTTCTATTTGTAGGTTTCATAGCTATCGGTTTCTGGTCTTTGAAGTACTCTAAGAACATCAAGAATAAAGCTGCTATCGAAAACAAAGACACTGATACAATATTAGCATGGTTAAATGAAAATGTAAGCAGGGATGATATTGAAAGTTCTTACAATAATGATATAGCTGAAGAAATGAAGTACTTTAACAGAAGTGATTACATAAAGTCAGCTATTTTAAAGCAGTTCCCGGAAACTGAGGATAATCTTGCTGATACAGTGGCGGATAAGTATATCGATACATTGTTTGAATAGATGACAAACGGACGCAATAAGGCTTGAGAGTCGTTTCAGGAATAATACTTCAGTCACCAGAAAGTTGATTGGATATTTCTAAAACTTTCAAGTGTTCCTTTCGTATTGTTCCCCAAACAACTCTCAAGCCTTATTGCTGTCTTTCATAGTATTAAGTACCTTTAAAAATATCAGTTTCCAAAACCTCTCATTAAATAAAATTCAGAATAGTTTTATCTCATCATCCATCTTATAACAAAAAATAATTAAAACAGGTTCTAAACTCTACTTATCTGAGTAGCATTCAGAACCTGTCTAAATCATATTTCATATCAAAACTATATCAGAACTGTTGATATAATCCTTGAATATTCCTTAATATATTACTTACTTGAAAGATACTCATCAATACCCTTAGCAGCAGCCTTACCAGCTCCCATAGCAAGGATAACTGTTGCAGCACCTGTAACAGCATCTCCACCTGCATATACAGCTTCCTTAGATGTCTGTCCATTTTCTTCTTCTGCAACGATACACTTTCTCTTATTTATCTCAAGACCCTTAGTTGTTGATGAGATAAGTGGGTTAGGTGATGTACCAAGTGACATAATAACTGCATCAAGGTCCATAACGAACTCCGAACCTGGTATCTCAACTGGCTTTCTTCTTCCAGAAGCATCTGGTTCGCCAAGTTCCATCTTTACACACTTAATGCCTGTAACATTACCCTTCTCATCTGTAAGAACTTCTGTAGGGTTAGTAAGAAGGTCAAATATGATACCCTCTTCCTTAGCGTGATGTACTTCTTCAGCTCTTGCTGGAAGCTCTTCCTCACTTCTTCTGTATACAATATGTACCTCTGCACCAAGTCTTAAAGCTGTTCTTGCTGCATCCATAGCAACGTTACCGCCACCAACTACAGCAACTTTCTTAAACTTAGCAATAGGTGTGTCATAATCTTCCCTGAATGCCTTCATAAGGTTACTTCTTGTAAGGTACTCATTAGCTGAGAATACTTCGTTAGCATTTTCACCAGGGATACCCATAAATCTAGGAAGACCTGCACCTGAACCGATAAATACTGCATCAAATCCCTCTTCGTTAAGAAGCTGGTCAATAGTCATAGACTTACCAATAACTACGTTTGTTTCAATCTTAACGCCAAGCTTTTTAACATTTTCTACTTCTGATGCAACAACTGTCTTCTTAGGAAGACGGAATTCTGGAATACCATATACTAATACTCCGCCTGGTTCATGAAGTGCTTCAAATATAGTAACTTCATAACCCATCTTTGCAAGGTCACCTGCACATGTAAGTCCTGAAGGACCTGAACCTATAACAGCTACCTTCTTGCCCTTCTTTTCTGTTGGCATCTCTGGTGCTACATTGTTCTCTCTTGCCCAGTCAGCTACAAATCTTTCAAGCTTACCGATAGATACGGCTTCGCCCTTAATACCTCTTATACACTGACCCTCGCACTGTGTTTCCTGTGGACATACACGGCCACATACTGCTGGAAGTGCTGAAGACTTTCCAATAACCTTATATGCTTCTTCAAAATTGCCTTCTTTTACATTGTGAATGAATTCAGGAATATTGATTGATACTGGACATCCCTGAACGCATCTTGCATTCTTACAATTAAGACAACGTGTTGCTTCTTCCTGTGCCTCTTCTGCATTATAACCAAGGCAAACTTCATCAAAATTCTTGTTTCTTACATCTGGAGCCTGTTCCCTTACAGGAACTTTCTTCATAACATCCATTATATATACCTCTTTTCCATCGATTAATTGTCACAGTAAGATTTAATTGCAGTTGCCACATCCACCGTGGTGAGTGTCGCCTTCAAGTGCAGCAAGCATAGCTCTGCCCTCTTCTGTCTTGTATGTCTGCTGACGCTTCATAGCCTGGTCAAAATCTACAAGATGACCATCGAACTCTGGTCCGTCAACGCAGGCGAACTTAATCTCATCACCAACCTGAAGTCTGCATGCTCCACACATTCCTGTTCCATCAACCATAATAGGATTCATACTAACTACTGTAGGAATACCTAATTCCTTTGTTAAAAGACAGACGAACTTCATCATAATCAATGGTCCGATTGCTATACACTTATCATACTTCTTACCCTGTGCATAAAGGTCCTTAAGTACATCTGTACCCATACCTTTTCTTACATAACTTCCATCATCAGTTGTTATGTAAAGATTACCAGCTACTGCCTTCATCTCATCCTCAAGAAGGATAAGGTCCTTATTCTTTGCACCAACGATAACATCCACATCAACCCCATGCTCGTGAAGCCACTTAACCTGTGGATATACAGGAGCTGTACCAACACCACCTGCTATGAATACTATTTTCTGCTTCTTTAATTCTTCGATATCTTCATGAATTAATTCTGAAGGGCATCCTAAAGGTCCTACAAAATCACTAAATGCATCCCCAGCCTCAAGATGTGACATCTTTTCTGTTGATGCTCCGACAATCTGGAATACAATAGTAATTGTTCCAGCCTTTCTGTCATAATCACAGATTGTAAGAGGAATTCTTTCACCCTTTTCATCCATTTTTACAATAATGAACTGGCCAGGTTCACAGTGTTTAGCAACTCTAGGTGCTTCAACATCCATAAGAAAAATCTTTTCTGCTAATTTTTCAGCCTTAAGAATCTTGTACATTATAATACCCCTTTCAGTGTTATATTATCTGAAGTGCTAATCACACATCAAAACTTATTAATATTCGCTCGCACTATATGAGCCATCTTCTTTTGTAACCTTATAACAGGTTCCATCCTTAATACCTATACCGTAGTATCCTTTTGTTGTCGTCTTGGAATTCTCTGTGACATCAAATCTTACAATATACATTTCAACTGAGTCGACTGTCGTTTTAGGCTGGTATACGAACGTTACTTCATTACCCTCCTTAGTTGTGCTGCCATCTGACTTAAGCACGCCATCCGTTATAAGTTTTTCCTTTAATATGTCAAGGCATTCATTATATGAAAATGTTTTCGCCTTATTAACTACATAATTACGCTTAACCACTGTACTTGTCTGGTTATGCGCATCAACTATAATAACTGATATAACATTATTACCCGTAGGAATATCAAACGGTTCTGTATACATCTCTGAATTAACAGTTGGTGTAGAACCATCAAGTGTATAATAAGCATTGCTTCCAGCTGGAATATTGCTTACCGTAACCTGCTGTCCCTGTGAATAAGTTCCAGACTCCGGACTTACAGAAGGTGCTGACGGCTTCTTATAATCAACTGTATACACAAGTTCAACAATATTACTATATACCCCTATTGAGTTCACTGCAACTGCTTTTACAGTCGTAGTTCCTTTCTTTATATCAATAGCACTTCCACTATAGGCTGTACTCTTGCTTGTAGGCTCTGACTTATCAAGTGTATAATATACTGTCGAAGATGAACTCTCCGCAAACTGAAGCTTCTGCTCATCATCATAAGTACCAGCCTCAACTGAAGGCTTTGGTTCCTCTACAATATAATCAGACAGATACTTATAGCCATCCTTATCTTTATACGACTTAATAAGTTCTGTAAGTGATGTTCCATCTTTCTTTTTCTCATATATAGCAGCAAGAACTTTTATTGCATTCTCATTGTTCTCATCAAATGAAAGAATATCCTTAAGTACTTCTATCTGCATATCGGTGTTATCTTTTTCCTTATAGCACTCATACAATGTGTACTTAAGTTCGGCATTTTTCTTGCCTTCATTAAGCTTTGAAGCTTTGGAAAGATACTTTATAGCTGTATCATATTCATTATTTTTGTAACTTTCCATTCCTTTATCATAATTATACTTATATGATTCTTTATTTTTATTATGATTAATAACACCAGCTGTAACTCCAGCAATCGCCAGTATTACTGCCACAATACATGATATTGTTATTATAAGTCTCTTTTTGGAAGCATCCATACCTTTACCTGTATCAGCCTTTTCTTTCATCTCTGCAGCAGGTCTTCTGTTGCCATCCTCACTTTTAACCGCTGACTTTACTGTAGCAGGTTTTACTGTATTTTTTCTTACAGCATTATCAACATCGTAAACATTTCTTACTTCTTTGTTTCTGTTATCATCTGAATATATATCTGTATTTGTATCTTCTATCGGATTATGCGGCTCACGTCTTACACTGGCTCTGACTTCATCAGAATTATATATGCCTGTCTTTTGCATATCTTTTTCTGTCTTTGTTATCATATCCGGCGTAACTTTAGGTATAACTTTAGTCTTTCCCATATCGGCATCCCCTGTAGCTGTTGTGCCAGCAGCACCTTCAGAGGATATCTCTTTCTGGTTATCGACAAATGCTTTAGCTACACTGGTTTCCTCTTCAACAAGCCTTTCCAGTGATTTAACTAATTCATCATCCAATTCTTCTTTATCATCCATACCCATATAGACATTCCCATCCTTTATATTTTAACGTATAAATTCTAACATATTGATATTCAATAATCAATAAATTAACAAACCAAAGTTTTAAACTTTTCCATCTGTCTTTCTCTTTATTCTCTATTATTTTATTGTTTTTATTATTCTTTCATAAAATATACATACTTTGCACACAAATATTGCCTATACTAATAATCAGATAGTAAGTTAATTCTTTCTATCTCCCCCTCATATTAAAATAAAAAGAACAGCAGTCTTCCTTGATGGTCGGCTGCTGTTTCTTTTTATTTTGAGCAATCAATTGCTAATACTACTGACTAAATCAAAGTAAATAAGTCTCTTTATTCAGACTGTAAACCATAAATCAGGCAAACAAAAAGCCATTTCCCATCCCCCCGAAAAGAAACCCAAAAACCGTCATGGCTTTAAATCAAAAATACAGTGTCTTAATGATTAATTCAACCATTAAAACACTGCATTTTCTTTAATGCAACTATGATACCTCACCCACCTATGAGCAAGCTCATATGGTTTTAGACCTTTTGACCATGGTATCATTATATTATCTTATATTAGTTACCCTTACAACACAGCTTAATGTCTTGTTATTAACTACCGCTGTAACTGTCGATGTACCAGCTCTTCTACCTATAACCTCACCCGAAGAAGAAACCGTACATACTCTTGGATTACTGCTTCGCCATGTAATCGAATCTGTAGCACCTATAACATCCAGAGTATATCTGTCATACTGCTCAAGTGTTATGTTTGACCTGCTCATAGCAAGTGAATGTACTGTACAGCTGGCTTCAACACTGCTGTTATTACTTATTACAAATACATCTGCTGTACCAGGACCAACTGTTGTTATAACACCATTCTGATCAACCTGTACAATACCTGTATCTGTTGAATACCACTCATAAGAGTCTGTATTATTAACAGGTCTTACAATAACTGATAACTGTCTTGCTCTTCCAGTCAGCATATATATTTCCTTAGAATTAATTCTAAGTGATGATATATTGATAACTGGTGTTACATATACCCAGCAGGTACCTGTTATATTATTGCCATCCTTAGATGTAGCTGTTACCTTACACTTACCTGTGCTGAGTGCGAATATTTCGCCTGACTCATCTACTGTTGCTATTGCCTCATTAGATGAAGTCCATGTTACATCCTTGACTGTCGCATCATCCGGTGTAATAACTGCTGTAACCTTAGCTGAATCTCCTACCAGGAGTCTTACAGTATCTGGTTCAATATCAATTCTTGTTACAGGATCAACAACCCTGATTATACATGAAGCACTTACACCGCTTCCGTCCGCCGCTGTTGCTGTAATAACTGCATTACCTACCGAGTCGGCACTTATATTACCCTGCTGGTCAACATAACATATATCATTGTTAGAAGATGACCATATAATATTCTTATTAGTAGCTGTATCTGTTCCAACCGTTGCTATAAGAGTTCCTGTAGCACCTACGTTCATAAACTTATCTGTTTCGCTAAGCTCGATAGATGATACATATTCCTTGACCACTATTGTACAAGCTGCCGTCAGCTTATTAACTTCTGTTGTTACCTCAATAACACACGAACCACCCTTTAATGCTGTAACAACACCGTTCTCATCTACTGTTGCTACTGTTGGGTCACTTGAGAGGTATGTTACATTCTTATTCTCTGCATCATATGGTTCAATGACAGGAATAATTGCATACTTGGCACCTACCCATAATTCCTGATAATCAGAATTAAGTGTGATGCCTGTTACCGGCTGTGTAACCGTAACAACACAGTAAGCAGTAAGACCTGTATCTACATTAGTTGCTATGATAGAAGTTGTACCCGCACCAACTGCTGTAACCTTACCATCGCTTTCTACTGTACATACGCTTTCGTCCCTGCTTTCCCATGAAATTATCTTATTATCAGCATTCTCAGGAAGACAAGTTGCACTGAGCCAGAATATCTGTCCCTGCCTTACCGTTATGTCTGTTGTACTAAGAATAATCTGCGTTACAGGCTGCCTTACATATATATTACACATCGCTGTGTAATTACCATCAAGTGACTTACAAAGAATTGTACAGCTGCCTGTTCCAACCGCCTCAACAAGACCATTAGAATCGACTATACATACATTAGTGTTAGAAGACTCCCATACAACTGTTCTGTTAGAAGCTGTTACTGGCAGTACTTCTGCTGTAATTCTTAACTTGCCGCCTATTGACATAATTTCATCTGTGTAATCCAGCTTGATAGTTTCAACTGGTATACTTATGATAAAGTTACATGTTGCAATATATGCATTATCTGTTGTCTTACATACGATTGTACAATATCCCGGTTTTACATACTTTACAAGACCGTTCTCATCTACTGTTGCTACTGATGGGTCAGAAGATGTCCATGTTACATTTCTGTTTACACCTTCACCCTCTGGAAGTACTGTTGCCACTAACTGGAACTGTCCTACTGCCATAGACGACTCAACAGTTGTTTCATTAAGCTTAATACCTGATACAGGCTCTCTTACATATACATCACAGGTTGCGACCTTAAGTCCATCCTCTGTAATAACTGTAATAGTTGTTGAGCCACCTGAAACACCAGTAATTGTAGCTGTATAGCTGTCACCCTCAACAGTTGCTACTGCTGTATTAGATGATGACCATAAAACTTTATTGTTAGTTGGTGCCGATGGATTAAATATAAGCTGTACAGTTTCTGTATCACCCCTGTCAACCTGTATAGATGAAGGATTAATACTTATATCTCCTACTGGTGTTGTAACATATACAACACATGTTGCTTTCTTTATAACACCATTGATATTCTGTGTAACATTGATATGTGCCACACCAGGTGAAACACCCTTTACAGTGAACGACTTACCATCATCTGACTGTGTTACTTCTATTAAAGTTTCTGTAGGGACAACACCTGCAGCATTAGCCTGGTTCACAATCGTAAACGCTATATCTTCCTTATTAGGTGAATTCGTAACAAGTGCCTCGAGTGTCTGTGTATCTCCTACGTTAACACTCATGGAAGTAAGGCTTAATCCAAATCCATCAATAACTGTAATTTCATATGCCAACTGGTTATTCTGCTTATAAACTGTTGAAAGTGCATCATCAACTCTTGTTGCATATATAGTAGCCTTACCAGCACCTATAGCTGTAACAAGACCTGTTGTTGGGTCGACCTGAACTACACTGTTATCGGATGTTGACCAAGTTATCTCTGTTGGTTTAGCAGATGTCTTAAGCTGGAGAGTATCTCCAACATTCATATTGCTTACATTATTACCAAGCTTCTTAAATGGTACAACTACATTAACTTCATCTCTTGTTGACCATCCAAGATTACCTTCAATATCTATACTTGCGACACCCGCTGTAGCCTTAGCCACACCGGCATGTACACCTTTTACACTGCCATCCTTGTATGTAAATATATCCTTATCGCCTGTAAGATATGTAATTCCTGCTGTTGTTGGATATATGATATTAGAAGGAAGTTCTTCCTCTGTAAACTCTGTAAAATCTTCGTCAGATAATACAATATATCTTGTACCATCTGCCAGCTGCTGTATAGAATGTCCTGCTGAGTTAGCTTTTCCATCAACATACTTTACTTCAGCTGTTATCTGATAAGAAGCTGTTAATGATGATATACCATCGCCATCTGCTGTTCTTACCCTTAGGTTAGTTCTACCGCCACCAACAATCTTTAATCTGACTTTTGATGAGTCGGCTGCAATCTTCTGTACTATACCATCTTTAACAAGATTACCTGTCTTATCGCTGTCTGTTTCAACAAATAACTTATTAGACTCACTTGCATTAGATGTTATCTCAATAATATCTCCTACCTGATAGCAGAGCATCTGCTCACTGTTCAGCTCCACACCATTACGGTATGCTTTAAAGCTTGTTATCTTAAGAGGTACTATAAGGTCTACCGAATCGCTTCCTAATGCCTGCTCATAAGTGATGCTTCCATCCGGTCCATACATCTTAGTATAATATGTAGCTGTAACACTCGCCTTACCAGCCCTGTTGCCATATACAGTTGGTCCTGCTACGCCTTCTACTGTATCTGCATATTTAGTTCCTGCACTATCACTTACCACATACTTAAGTATGTTTGAATCAGATACTGTCCACTTAAGGTTTCTTACATTCGGCTTGTAATTATCCGGTGAATCCGGACCTACTACATTGTTCTCATCAGTACCCGTCATAGTAGCTGTGATACCATTGGATGTAGCTCCTTCATTAATAATAGATGTCGTGCTGGTAACTGATACCGTCACGCTTGAGTCTGCATTGGCAAATACCATGTACCCGCTGAATGCAAACAAAACCACAAGTGCCGATATTAATATCTTCCACTGCACTCTCAGCTTTCTGAACTTCTTAATACTACTCATATATATGCCTCATTTCGTTAGTATATATTACTTGTATCATAATTGTTTTTATTCTACAATATTTTTCCAGTATTTTCAATAAGCATATAGTCACATTCTTAAATAAATACGTCACAATATTACAGAACATTTAATTAATTTATTATATAATCGGCATTTTTTTATGATTAATTAATACCATCAGCATATTTAACGGCTGTTTTTCTTTATTTTTACACATTTATTTCTTATAATAAATGTATTGAATTATAAAACCAGGAGGTACATATGATATCAGTAAGTATGTGTATGATTGTTAAAAATGAACAGGATATATTAAAAAGATGTCTTGACTCATATGCTGGTACTTATGATGAACTTATTATAATAGATACCGGTTCTACTGATAATACTAAAGAAATAGCACGCCAGTATACCGATAAAGTATACGATTATGTATGGTGTAATGACTTTGCGGCTGCAAGAAACTTTGCTTTCTCAAAGGCTGGCTGTGATTATATATTAAGCGTTGATGCAGACGAAGAACTTGATACATATAACAATAAAGCTCTGCGTGACCTTAAGGCTGCTATTCTTCCAGAAATAGACATTGTACAGATGTACTATGTTAATGGATCTGATTTTAATTCCGTATACAATGTACACAAAGAGCTGCGCCCTAAGCTTTTTAAAAGAATACGCACCTTTAACTGGATTTCACCTATCCACGAAACCATACAGGTCAATCCGGTCATATATGACAGCAATATTGAGATTATGCACAAGCCGACAGGCGACCACAGCAAAAGAGATTTTTCCACATATTTCAAGGCTCTTGATAATAAGATACATCTTGAGGACTACGTTGTTACAATGCTTTGTAAGGAATTATTTATATCAGGTGAAAAAGACGATTTCATAGCTTTTAAGGATGCTTTTGAAAATATTTTCCCTTATGAGAACAGAAGCGACAACACTTTACAGGATATAACCTGCATACTTGTGCGCATATACCAGATAAGCGGTGATGATGATAAGCTTTTTAAGACAGCACTTAAAGCTGTTGCAAACAACCCTTCATCGGAAATATTCCTCACTCTCGGACAGTATTATTTTGATAAAAAAGATTATGAGGAGGCTGCCATATGGCTGTATAATGCTGCATTTGAGGCAAAAAGCATACTTGATGTTGCAAGCAGCGGCAGAAAGCCATTGTCACTGCTTGGTGACTGTTATAAAAATATGGCTGATATATGTGTGGATGATTATGACCGCATACAGTATGCAGAAATGGCAGATGACTACTATTCCCAGGCCAGAGAATGGCAGATGCCTGAACAGTAATACATATTTACCTGTTTTTAAAACAGGAAAATCTGCAAAAAACAATTAACATGACTATATTCCCACAAAATATTGCATTTTTCCTTAAAACTTTAAGCAAACTTATGGATTAAATCTTATTTATATGGTAGAATACTTAAGTAATAAACTAATTGGAGGTATCTAAAAAATGAAATTAAATTTAAGACCAGCTGAAGAGTGTACATTTGACGCTGTATCATTAGGTGAAGTTATGCTTCGTCTTGATCCAGGTGAAGGAAGAATTCGTACAGCAAGAAGCTTTAGAGCATGGGAAGGTGGCGGAGAATATAATGTTATCCGTGGTCTTCACAAGTGTTTCGGTATGAAAACTGCTGTTATCACATCTTTCGCTGACAACGAAGTAGGTCTTCTTATGAAGGACTTCATCGAACAGGGTGGCGTTGATACATCACTTATCTGCTGGAAGAAGACAGACGGTATCGGTCGTCTTTGCAGAAACGGTCTCAACTTCACAGAAAGAGGTTTTGGTATCCGTGGTGCCAAGGGTTGCTCTGATAGAGCTAACACAGCTATTTCTCAGGCTACTCCAGAAGATTTCGATTTCGATTACATCTTCAAGAACAAGAGTGATGGTGGTTTAGGTGTTCGTTGGTTACATACAGGCGGTATCTATGCAGCTCTTTCTGAGCAGGCTTGTGAAACTGTTATCGCAGCTTGTAAGGCAGCTAAGAAGTACGGTACAATCGTATCTTACGACCTTAACTACAGACCATCTATGTGGGAAGCTATCGGCGGATTAGAGAAGGCTCAGGAAGTTAACAAGGAAGTTGCTAAGTATGTTGACGTTATGATTGGTAACGAAGAAGACTTCACAGCCTGCCTTGGTTTCGAAATCGAAGGTAATGATGAGAACCTTAAGACTCTTAACCTTGATGGTTACAAGAAGATGATCAACGAAGCTGCTGCTACATATCCTAACTTCAAGGCTGTTGCTACAACACTTCGTCAGGTTAAGACTGCTACAGTTAATGACTGGTCAGCAATCTGCTGGGCTGATGGTGAAATCTATAAGGCTGCTCAGTATGATGGTCTTGAGATTATGGATAGAGTTGGTGGCGGAGATTCATTCGCTTCAGGTCTTGTATATGGTCTTATGACATTCGAAGATGCTGAAAAGGCTGTTAACTATGGTGCTGCTCATGGCGCATTAGCTATGACAACTCCTGGTGATACAACTATGGTTTCTCTTAAGGAAGTTGAAGGTATCGTTGGTGGCGCTGGTGCCAGAGTTCAGAGATAATAATAAACGATTTAATAAATCAGTTATTAATTATCATTGATTTAATTCAATATTTGGTTCAACCAATTTAACCACAAAAAGAGTTGTCCGGTTATCCGGGCAACTCTTTTTTAATGGTTCTTTGTCAAGGGGGAGTGTAAGGTCTAAAACCATAATAGCATAATCTGACATTTTATAATGATTATACATCCAATACATATACAGCTTATTTATAAGATATTGTAAATACAAGCGTATCGGAATATGAACCGGCACATGCATTATCCCAGTACGTCTTATTGATAGATAGTGTCAGTTGTGTATTGTTTCCACTCGCAGAATAGCTCGCCGACCTGAATTCACTGTTACCATTCATAAGCTTATATGGAATAGTCTTTGTCGAATCTCTGCTGTTCTTTAACTTTCCACTGGCATCCACCGATACCTGCACACTCTTATCCGGTTCAAGTCTTGCCCCCTCAAGAGCAACTGTTCCTATGCTGCTTTCTGTTACTCCACTGGCTATTGAAGTACTTGCCGGAATAGTGACTGTATATTCCGGATCTATTGATACTGTTATTGTTGTCTGTCTTGTTTCCTGAGCACATATAGGCACAACACTTGCCACCGCAAGCATTGCACTAAGTGCTGCTGCCACTAGCTTTCTCATAATAATCCTCATTTCTGCGCACTTTTCAGGCTTTTATGAGTTAATATCGGGTGCGCACAGATACTAATCCCACATATTCTAAAGCATCTATATTGTCTATACTATTTTTTATTTCGCAACAAGTGTAGTTTCCACATTTGCTCCATTCATAGCCGTACCATCTGTAAGTGATGCTGTACTTATCTTAATAACAGCCCTGTACTCTCCTGCTGCAAGACTATGATTTAACTTTACATTAGTTATCGCCTTTCCCGGCTCTACCATATCTGACTTATACAGACTCTCACCCGTGTCGCCAAGAACTATCTCAAATGTAAAATAACATGGATTACCCTCAGGATTCATAAGATTCATCGTAACCTCTTCCTTATCAGCTGCTATTGTTATAGATGGATATCCAGGAATTCTTATACTCTGCTTATTATCTGATACATTGCCACCCGAACCTATATCACCCGCATTAGAATCGATGGAAGGTGTAAATGTATTATCATTCCCTGTATCTTTACCCTTTCTTCCAACAGCCATATATATAATCAGACCTGCAATAATCACACACAGAACTACAATTATGCCTGCCATTATCTTGTTTTTAGACAGTTTCATACAACTCCTCCTTTTTTCTTATTGCATTTACTTACCACTAATTATCATTCAAATACTTTATTATTTATAATACCAGATATATATTTATAATGCGTTTAATATTTTTCTGTTATAGTTTAAATACCTCCGGCACTTTCCACGATGGTCTGTGCAAACCAGCTATACAGCCAGCCTGCACAAACCCTTTAGTCATCTGTGTAATAATTAAGCTTTTTAATTAAACCTTGCATTAAATCTTATATTACGAAGCCAGTATTTGTCGCTTCCCTTTCCATGTGCATCAAATCTGTAGCATATAGCATCAACATCTGAAAGATTTATACTGTAAGTATAAGTTAATGTATTACCATTATTCTTTTTTATGTCTATATCCTCTTCCTTAAAGCTACACCACTTACCATCAGAGGCTCTTCTATATGTGGTATCCATATCTACATATCCATCATCATCCATATCAAGCTTATATGTGATAGTGAATGTCATTGTACTGCATACGCGTTTTATCTCTTCCAAAGATATTCCATCCATAAAGATAGTATTAGTACGTCCACCATTTGTCGAACTATTATCCGCACTGCTGCCGCCAATGATAAAATGATATTTTACAGGTTCCTCTTTACTATTATCTGTAATATGATAACTATTAAAATCACTGTAGTTGAATTCTACCTTCAGCCAGCTTGCATACAGCGTAACTTCTCCCTGTTCTGCAAGGTTGGATGCCGATACACCCGGTAAGTATATAACTGCTCCTCCGTCTTCAACGCACCAGCCCATAAACCTGTATTCGCTTCTTGTAGTAACTGGCAGTTCATATTCTTTATCATATGTATACACAGCATCTTCTATTTCTTTTCCGCTGCCTGCATCAAAGTGTACGGTGTATTCATTTGCTGTCCATACAGGATAAAGAGTCATTCTTTCGCCATTACCTGACTTAAGTCCGCTCACAACCTCTTCATCATCATACTTCTTCTCACCGCCTGCCTCGACAGACCAGCCTTCAAATGTATAACCAGGTCTTGCAAATACATTGGCACTAAGTGATGTTTCGTCTGTGTACATAAGTGACATCTCATCCATCGAACCTGTTGTTCCATCACCATACGGCATAAACTGGATAGTATAGCTGTTTTCTGTCCAGTTAGCTGTATAAGTCCTACCACCTGTAGAACCTGTTGTTATAACAACATTTTCACTGATACCATCTATGCCTGTTCCACTCCAGCCTGTGAATGTATAACCTTTACGTACCGGGGTCTTAAGAGTGATAACACTGCTGTCAACCTGATATGTGTCTGGATTATCAGCTTCTCCACCATTAAGATTATATGTTATGTTGTATACATCTTTACTCCACTGTGCTGTAAGAAGCATATTCTCTGCCGGCATAAAGTCTGGAATTTTCTTATCCCATCCAGTGAAAGTATAGCCCTTCTTAACTGGATTAGCTGGTGCAGTAATGCCTGTGTTATAATCCTGTGTTATAGACTCCACTTCATTTCCGCCATCTGTCTTAAAGCTTATAGTAAACTGTGCTATATTCCAGCCTGCTGTATATGTAACATCCTCATCCGGCATAACCCCGGCTATATCCTTATCCCAGCCTGCAAATATATAACCTTTTCTTAACGGCTGCCCTACTGATAATCTGGTTCCATAACGGTACTCATATACTCCGTCATCCTCACCATTATTATACTTAAGTGTCAGCTTATGTATGTTACGCTTGTAATAATACTTAATAACTGTTGAGCTGTCTGAATTGACCTTTACAGTCTGCTTATCTGGTGCTGTAAAGCCTTTTACATTCTTAACCTCAGGAGTAACCTCACTTTCCACATCAGTTACATATACCTGTCTGTCTTCAAGCTCATAGCTGCTTCCATCTGTAGTTTCCATATAGTGCTCTACAGTATAATTTACCTTTGATTTATCCCACTTTGCATAAAGTGTTATATCGGCTTTTGGCATAACTTCATTGAAGCTTTCAGTACACTCCTTGTCGGTGTACCAGCCTGCAAATGCATAACCAGCCTTCTCAGGAACCTGTGTAATAACCTTTGTTCCCCACTTGACTGCCTGTGTGGTATTATCAAGCTTTTCGCCTGTTGTATCATATGTAATGTTGTATGTACTTCTGTCATAGTATACTTTAAGTACAAGACTACCGTCTGCGTTTACTGTGCCGGAAGGCATATCCTTCACTATAGTATAGCTGTCTTCATCATAATCTGCCACAGCAGCCGTAACCGCCTGTCCTGTTGTTCCCTTTGCAGGGTTAATTCTGTCAAGTACATATCCGCCATTCTCATTTTCAAGATAATACTTTGTCGTGTATACAACATCATCTGACTCTTTCCATACAGCAGTATAAGTCATGTCTGAAGCAGGAACTGTATAACTTACCTCAGGCTCCCAGCCTGCAAAATCATATCCCGGTCTGTATACAGACGGTGTTGGCATCTGTGTTCCATATGTATAACTGCCCTCCGAAACAACTTCTCCTTCTGATATGAACTTTATATTGTACTTATTTCTTGCATAATAGTAATTAAACTTTGTACCTCCATCAGCCTTAATTACCTGCGATAATGCTGGTGGCGTAATAAATCCACTTCTTTCTGCCGGCTGTACAGATATTGTTTCATCTGTCTTTGCAGTTTCACTTCTTGTAGCAGCTACATTGTATACACCATCTGTACCTTCTACATAATCAACGACACTATATGTCATATCTGAAGCTTCCCACTTGGCATATACTATTCTGTCCTCATCAGGCATTGTATCCGGCACTTCATATTTCTTTGTGAATGCTTCATCTTGATACCAGCCTGCAAATGTATAACCAGCCTTAACCGGGTCAGCCGGTTTTGCTATCTCTTTACCATACTTTGCGACAACTGTATCTACTATAGAACCTCCATTTGTCTGAAATGCTATGTAATAACCATCCCTTAAGTTATCCCAGTGAAGAGAAACTTTTCTTGTAATAGGCTTCGTATTGAACGAACCCTTCTGGCTCTTCCATGTTATTATCATCTCTCCATCCTGCTCTGGTTCATCCCCAGGGTCAACCGATATTACATTGGTTAATGGGTCATATGTGAAAGCAGGATTAGTCATTGTAATTACATAATATCTGCTGTCATCATCATATATCTTATTAAAGTACTCATCATTATCATCAAGACCCTCCTTCATATCCAGATACTGCATACTAAAGTATGTAGATGGAATACGTACTGCCTTGATATCACGCTTGAGCTTTATATCCTTATATTCTCCCTGTCCATATGTGAAATCGCATACATTTTCAACAACACCGACACTATATAATGGCCACTGTTTCTCAAAAAGTGTCGGATTATAACTGAATGTACCTGCAAATGCCTGTGCAAGGAAATCGACCTGCATATATACACCTACTTCCATGTATATAGCTCCCATAGAGCTTGCACTTCTTCCAGCAGATGCCGCATACTTAAGCTGATAATACAGATACCCCCATATCTGGGCATATCCACCAACCTCTGATGAAAATCCGACACTTGCAAGCCTGGTCGATATAAGACCAACACCGGCACTTAAACGTATGCCTGCCCTTATACCTACAGTTCCTATGGCATATACCGAAAATTCATACTGTTCTTCGCTTAAGTCAATAGTATCACTTGTAACATTTTTACTAAATACCAGTATGCTGTATACATATCTCTTGCCATTCTTATACCAGTAAGTCATTCCCATTGATATATTGACATTAGCTGATACCACGAATTCAACCTTAAACTCTACATCAATAATACCTATAACCCTTACGTGTGACTCTGTAAGTGCCTTGCTGTAAAGCTCAACCCAGTCTGACTCATTATCAAGCATATCTGAATATCTTTCGGCAAGACTTTTTGCTACTGATATTTCCTTATCTTCATCGTCATCATTATCTTTACCGATATCACCTATATCTTCAAGCCTTGTAGATATATCAGAATTATCAGAAATATATGTAGTTCCAAGCTCCATCATATTCTTTAATTCTTCTGCTATATTATTGATGATAGTATCAAGCTTTGTTGTATTTTCATCATCTTCCTCATCATCGCCCTCTGATGTTGTCACATCAACATTAAAGTTAATACCCGTATAATCATAAAGGTCTAATGAAACAGCAACACTATAATCATCTATATATGGAATTATATCTTTCCATTTTTTCCATACAGCTTTACCACTTACATTGATATTCATCTTTACTTCCTGCTCAAATGTAGCAGAAACAACTACTTTTATATTAGAAAGTTCAATCTCAACACCAATATCAAGCGCAAGTCTTAATCCGCTTATATCATCAAAATGCTGGAGTCTTGTCGAAAGGTCTGCATTAACGTGGTCAAGCTTTACTGCCGGCTTATTATCACCCGCATACAATGCTATGCCATCATCCATAACCTGTGTAGCAGCATCTTCACTATAACCATCAGCAGCACTGACACTTATATCAGCCCCAAGATTGTCTGATAAATATTCACTTAGTTCCTGATAAGAGTCTGTCATAACAACTGCCCTTGCGACTTCATCTGCAACACTCTGTGCAAAGCCGCTGTCAACTGCCTGCTGCTCAACACTTCTTTCAATCTCTTCTGTATCCTGATTTTTTAATATTGTATCGCCGTTAATGCTGTCAGTCTGATATATATCCATAGCAGCCTGTACTTCTTCCCAGCTCACTTCACTGTATACAATTATATAATCTGTATCCGTCTTGGACACCTCTGTTATAACTGCATACTGGATATTATCATCGCCATCATTATATAAAGCCAGATAATCTCCATTATCTATGGTTGTGTCTTCACCAAGTGATGGATTATCCTTCGCATCAACATTATCATATGTCAGCTTATCCTGTGCTATGATAACACTGTTGTTCCCCACATCGTTATCTTTATCATCCTTAATATTAACCGGAAGCACATCCGGAACAAAAAGTATCTCCTTAGCAGCAAGACCCCTGTATGTATAGCGGCTGTCATCTGCCGATGTTATCTCAAAGAACGACACATCATCATCTGTAACCGCTTCTGTATCAAGAGAAGGAATAACGTTCCCTTCATATACAGCTATCTTATCTCCAAGACTTAATGTATCATTGACATATGTAAAACTTCCTGTAACCTTTGTGGAGTCGGTTATTGTTCCATCAACACCTACTGTCATAGCTGAAACAGATATACTGTCCGCAGCCTTTCCATCAACCATAAGGTCACTAATACTGCCTGAGCTTATATACTTTATATCCTTATTTAATTCAGTATTTCTTACATCCGGCTTATACACCGTAAAGTCATACTCTCTTATAGTTGTGTCATAACCTGTAAAATATAATCTGTCATCATCAAGTTCAAGACGATATGAGCTTCCCTGCTGCCATCCTTCCGGGTTATTAATTGAAAATGTATATTCCCCGTCCAAAACAGCCTTTGCTGACACGAAAGCAGATATTTCATCGAGCATATCACTTGTATTCTTTATCTTTATAAGACCACTTACCTCATCTGCCGTAAGACTTCCTGTCTTATCTGTTACAGTTATAGAGAAGTCGTTGGCATCAACATCATAGCTTCTTGCATATGTTTCAAGGCTTACTGTCCTAAGCTCCTGTGTATCAGTCCATGCTGCATATAAGACTACATCGCTTAACAGCCTGTCATCTGAGCTTACATATTCTGTACATGAGGAATCATAGCACCAGCCAAGAAATACAGCTCCTTCTTTTCCCGGTGATGGAAGTGAAGAAAGGCTTGTGCCTGCCTCATAAGTTTCCTCCTTAAGTTCTATGCTTCTTTGCTGCTCATCCTTCTCTTTAGAATATAGAGTTCCGCCATTGGTAACATACTTTATATTATATTTTGTAGTTTCAAATGCTATGTCAAATGTAAGACTGTCTGAATATGTACCAGCATACTCCGGTGTATCTGTTAATCTTATAAAGTACTTCTTTGCCTTATCAAAATCTGTTGCCGTGAGCTCTGATACAACTGAATTGTCTGCAAGCACCTCATTGTTATCATCCGTATAGAGGCCATAACCGAGCCTTATATCTACATTTGCGGAATTCTTACTAATAAGCTTCCACTCATTATCCGAAGATACCGATACACTTACTTTATCTTTTTCATACAGACCACCTGCATGTCCTGCTACCTGTACTTCACCTGTGCCACCTGCAAATGTATCAACACTCTGCGGTATATCAATGTAATAATATCTTTCCACCCACTTGGCATAAAGCACTACCACGCCTGTATAATCACCCTGATTAATCTTAGTAACCGGCTCTCCGGTAAGTTCGGCATTATCATACCATCCGCCAAACTCATATCCCTGATTAATCACTTTGTCCTTATCAGGAAGTTCTGCAACCGGATAATTCAGCGGAGCTTTATATCCGCTTACATAGTGTCCTCCGTTGAGCTGGTAATCGATTTCCTGTACTGTGCTTTCATTCTCCTGTGCATATACAGTTTCACAGCCAAAACCCTGCGAATAATACATTCCGGGTAATGCCGTAACCAGCATTGCCGAACATAAAAGTATACTCAGTAACCTTTTCATCTTAACGCCTCCTTATATGTTTTGGAATTAACATACCGATATTCTATTTTTCTGTTTGTGTCGTCACTCTGTAAAGTTAATAATTATTTTATATATTTATTAATTGTTACAGATAATAACTTTATATGTTGTATGTATAATACTGAATTAATCTAATTCTGTGGAACAATTCGCACGAATTACAGTTTTTTCGACACGAACGATTGAATTTTTTATAGAATTTTATACGAAAGACATATATAATTAGTTCATAATCATTTTATACTTCGTTAATAAACTATATGATTAAAGGGTCAAAAGGTATCATCGATGCATACTTGCATGCAATTCGATGTATACCTTAGTGACCTGCACTACACCGAGAAAGTAGCAATTTACTATGCGAAGCTAGTAAATTAGCGGATTTCGAGGTGGAGTCAGATTACGGGAATGCGGAGCATGGAGTAATCTGATTAATCATAAATGAGGGGCAAAATACCTTTTGACCCTCATATCATCTATATAAAATGCAAAAGATATATTTTGATATTATGATGGCAGCACCAAAAAGTTGTTCGTATCTGAACGAAAAGATTTTTATTATAAGGATGGAAAACATATATGAAAATAGCGGTATGCGATGATGACAACAAAGAACTGGATATAATAAAAAATTATCTTAATATCTACCAGACAGACAACAATACCAGCTTTACAGTCAAATACTTTAACAGCAGCGTTGAGCTTGCATCGACTGCGGGATTTGAAAAGTTTGATATATACTTTCTTGATATCATTATGCCTGTTATGGATGGTCTTGCACTTGCCAGAGAGATAAGAACTTTTGACAAGTCTGCACCCATTATATTTTTAACATCATCAAAAGAATTCGCAGTAGACAGCTATACTGTCATGGCATTTAACTATCTCGTAAAACCCATACATAACGAACGGCTGTATGCAACTCTTGATGATATATTAGAAACATTCCGCATTGAACAGACCAATAACATAATAATAAAGAACAACTCCGGCATACATAGGATTAATATCGCTGATATAATCTATGCTGAAGCCCTTAACAGAAAGGTTATTATATATATCAAAACGTGTGAACAGGTGACATCAACAGATGTATTTTCTTCTGTATGCGATATGCTTTCAGTTCATAAGGAATTCATGCTTGCACACCGCTCTTTTATAGTTAATATGAATTATATCAGCAGTATAAACGCAAGTGAGATACACCTGATTAATAACCACAACATTCCACTTGCACAAAGACGTGTCAGCGATATAAAAAAACAGTATCTCAGTTTCCAGATGGATGACAATACGTAAACACTTACAACTGACACCCACTATATTAATTAATATGCCAGGAGGTGAATATATGGCAGAATTAGCAACTGTACTCAATCTTATCAATTACATTTTCGTGCTTATATTCGGAATTGTTGTATCTTTCTACTTTGCTGATATACCATGGGAAGACAACAAAAAGCTGCACATATATACTCTTATGGGCTTTATCCTATTGCAGGTTGTATGCTATATGCTTCTTGGTGAGCACACCATGTACAAAAGTTATCCTTTCCTTATACACATTCCTTTAATTCTTGTTATAAGGTTTATCTGCCACAGGAACATATACATATCCTCAATAGCTGTTCTGTCAGCTTATCTTATGTGTACACCAAGAAAATGGTTCGGTACGGTTGCTGCATACATTTTCAATGACATGCCTATGATATCGGATATCACAACAATTATTGTGACAATTCCGCTTATCTTAGTTGTCATAAAATATCTGTCACCTTATATGATAAGGCTTAAGAATGAGTCCAAAACAATTATTTCCCTGTTTTTTCTTCTGCCTCTTACATATTATATCCTTGAGTATACTTTTACTGTATACACGGACATTTTATATCGTGGAGAACCGGTTGTCATTGAATTTATGGACAGCTTTATTGTCATACTCTACCTTATATTATCAATCGTTACACTCACGCTGTCTAATAAGAAAAATACTGCCGAACGTGAAAATATTATTCTCTTATCCGCAGCCGCGCAGGCAGAAAAAGAAATTGAACAGTTATCTGACTACCAACGTCAGGCAGCTATATACCGTCACGATTTAAGACATCATATGAACTTTATACAGAGCTGCCTTAATGACAATAACTATACGCAGGCACAGGAATATATCAGTGAAATATGTACTAATCTGGATAACAGCAGAATAACAAAGTACTGTGATAATGAAGCTGTTAATCTCATACTTTCTTCATACATCGGGAAAGCTAATGAACATAACATCACTACACATGTATCCGTTACCGCCGCTAACCTTGCCGACTACAAGCCAACTGACCTTTGCAGTCTTTTTGCAAATGCACTTGAGAATGCTATAAATGCATTCAGACTTGTACAGACTATCTCAAAGAATGATTACAATTCATATAACGGCATGACTGTGAATAACTCCACTGATTATAATTCAGCTAATTCCAACCGCATTATCACGGTAAAGGTGTTTGATAAGAACAATAAATTATGTATCAACATTACAAACACATATGCTGTTGAACCTATATTTGTTAATAACACACCCGTATCGGACAAAGCAGGACATGGCATCGGTGTAAGAAGCATAATATCGGTTATTGAAAAATATAATGGAGTATATGACTTTTTTACTAAAGATGGAGTGTTTTACTTTCAGGCATGTATGTGAAAGTGCGTATTTTACCCTTTCCCTTGCCAAAGAACTAAAAGAAGGACTGCCATACTTATTATTTAGTATGATAGTCCTCTTTTGCCTCTTGTAATTTGCCTTTTACTCCACACCCTTAAATATCACATTTCTTACCGGATTAAGTGCAAATAAAAGTAACATTCCAATAATGCCACACACTATGAATTCACTCGCTCCGATTGTCACAAAGAACATCGCAAATATACCCTCTGAACCATATGCATACTTTAATACAAATGGTACTATAACTGTATTGGCTATGATTGGTGGTAATGGTGCAAGCCACTTATTCTTTCTTAACACATAAGTTCCTATAGCACCGATAAGTGTCGCAATACTTCCAAATATTATATCCCATATTGCCGCACCGCCTAATATATTCGATAACAGACAGCCTACGAAAAGTCCCGGTATGGCTGCTGGTGTAAAATATGGCAGAATTGTAAGCGCTTCTGCTATTCTGAACTGTATTGGTCCGAAGCTGCAATAGTTAAACAGAATAACAAGCACAACATAAAGCGCCGCAATCACAGCCGCCTGGGTAATAAATGCAACCTTAAACTGTGTGCTGTTATTTT
>FR886335.1:47451-63723 GCA_000436535.1 Eubacterium sp. CAG:252
TGTGTGCTGTTATTTTTATTATTATTTTCAAGAATACTTCTATCTGTACCCTCTTTATCCTTACCTGATATACTCATTTTCATTCTCCTTTAGTTTTGTTTTATGTGTGGAAGGTTTCGAACACACATTATTATAAGACGGACAGAAATAAAAATCTCCGCCCGCCTTATATCTATATGTCACCATATTTATATGCAATCTTTTGCTTTTACATTGAACTCAAGCTTAACCCCTGTTAATTAGAGAGTTACACCCTGCTTAAAGATAGCTAAATCGTGGAATCCAGCGATTTCAGCCTTTACCTTCTTACCAGAAGCAACATCTAATACAAGCTGGAAGAGTTCCTTAGCTGCATCTTCAAGTGGAAGGTCATCTGTTACAATTCTTCCTGCGTTGAAGTCTATCCAGTTGCTCTTATTGCCAGCAAGTCTTGAGTTAGTTGCAATCTTTACTGTAGGTACTGGTGATGCAAATGGTGTTCCACGTCCTGTTGTGAAAAGAACCATCTGTGCTCCTGCTGCTGCACAAGCTGTTGAAGCAACAAGGTCATTACCAGGTGCACTAAGAAGGTTAAGTCCCTTATCAGATACTCTTTCACCATAAGCTAATACACCCTTAACAAGTGATGAACCAGACTTCTGTGTACATCCAAGTGACTTATCTTCAAGTGTTGTGATACCACCATCCTTGTTTCCTGGTGATGGATTCTCATAGATTTCCTGACCATTCTTGATGAAATATTCCTTAAAGTCATTGATAAGGTGAACTGTCTTCTCGAAAAGTTCCTTGTTAGCACATCTATTCATAAGGATAGTCTCTGCACCGAACATTTCTGGAACTTCTGTAAGGATAGTTGTACCACCCTTAGATACGAGCATATCTGAGAAAAGACCTACTGTTGGGTTAGCTGTAATACCTGATAAACCATCAGAACCGCCACACTTCATACCAACGATAAGATGCTTAGCGCTAACCTTTTCTCTCTTAAATGTAGCAGCATAATCCATAAGTTCCTTCATGATGCCTTCAGCAGCTTCCTGCTCATTTTCTACATCCTGAACCTGTAAGAACTTAACTCTGTCTGGGTTAACTTCTCCGATATAGTCCTTAAGAACTTCAATACGGCTGTTTTCACATCCAAGACCAAGTACAAGTACTGCACCAGCATTAGGATGATTGATAAGGTCAGCAAGTACGTGTCTTGTATTTTCCTGATCCTCCGTTACCTGGGAACATCCATATGGGTGTGGGAAAGCAACAACTTCATCAACGCCTTCAGGCTTATTAGCTCTTGCTGTAGCTTCGATTGCTCTTGCTATAGAATTAACACAGCCAACTGTTGGGATAATCCATACTTCGTTTCTTACACCAACTGTACCATTTTCACGCATATATCCATCGAAAAATGCTTCTTCTGTTGGTTCAACATCCTTGTGTCCTTCTGGATTGTATGTGTATTCAAGAAGTTCACCAAGAGCTGTCTTTAAGTTATGTGTATGAACCCATCCACCAACTTCAATGTCAGCCTGTGCGAAACCTATTCTGAAACCATACTTTATAACCGCATCGCCCTTCTTGATAGGCTTGATAACAAACTTATGTCCCTGAGGGATATCTTCTATTGTAGTAACTTCTGTACCAGCAACATTAAGTGTTGTGCCCTTAGCGATTGGCTTAAGAGCTACTGCAACATTATCATCTTTATTAATCTTAATAAAATCCTGCATAACTACCTCCTGTAATTAATATAATCTCTATATATCATCAACTGCATACATCATAGAATTATAAAATTCGATGATTACATTCATATCATAACATTTTTATTATAACAATAAAAGGGTATAAATACACAATACCTCTTACATAACTTAAGGGCGGATGAAAAAGAACACCCGCCCTTATTAATGCTTTAAAATACGATATAAATCAATGCCAAAACTTAAATTCAGCTAAGGCTTATGAATTACTCCGCCGCAAACTGCCAATGCAATTATGCTAACTTTTCATCATCAAGAGCTAAATCGTTAACTACAGCTCTCATACCTCTTTCTCTGATATCTGTAATATATCCTGTGATAACTTCTTCAAGGTCAAGAACCTTAGAAAGATCTTCGCCACCGAAGAACTTAGTATTGCTTAAGTAAGCATGTGTGAATTCAGCAGGTGTCTTACCAGAGTTATCTCTGAAGAAATCAAGTACAGCCTTATCATCTGTGATGTTGTACTCTTCACCGTTTCTGTCACCCTTTAATACAATACCGCCGTTGAACTCAGCTTCTGTCTGTGATGTGTAGAAGCTCATAAGTGCTGCGATAGAGAATGTAAGGTACTTAGGAAGCTTGTTAAACTTCTTAACATATCCTAAGAATGAAGGAAGACATCTAGCTTCCCACTTAGATACAGAGTTAAGTGAAATGCTTAATAATCTGTGATCTACGAATGGGTTAAGGAATCTGTCGATAACAGCCTTAGCGAATTCTTCACAATCTTCCTTAGAAAGTGAAAGTGTAGGAATAACTTCATTGTAAAGTGTTTCTTCCATGTACTTTCTGATAACTGGATCCTTCATAGAGTTCTCTACGTTGTCGTTACCAGCAAGGAATGATGCTAATACGAATGAAGTATGTGAACCGTTAAGAATTCTTACCTTTCTTTCCTTATATGGATGATGATCCTTTGTAAATACTACATTAAGTCCAGCTTCCTTGAATGGAAGTTCCTTCTCAAGCTGTTTAAGTGGAAGGTTAGAATCACTTTCTACAACCCAGAGACCGAATACTTCAGCTCTGTCGATAAGCTGATCTTCATAGCCCCACTCTTCGCAAAGCTTAGCAGCATCTTCTCTTGGATAACCTGGAACAATTCTATCAACAAGTGTTGGGCAGAATGAACAATAATTGTTAACCCAGTCCTTGAATCCATCTTCAAGACCCCAGAGTTCGATAAACTTCATAATGCACTTCTTTAATTCGATACCATTATCAGCGATAAGTTCGCATGGAAGTAAGATAAGTCCCTTATCTGCTGCTCCGTTGAACTTCTGATATCTCTTATAGAGAAGCTGTGTAAGCTTACCAGGATATGTCTTAGGAGGACGAGCGTTAGGATCGTTATCTGTTTCATCAAATACGATACCTGCTTCTGTTGTGTTAGAAACGATAAATCTAAGTGTTTCACTTGTACCATATTCAACATACTTGTCATAATCTTCGATAGCTGCTACAGCATCAACTACAGATGTAATCTGACGTGTGATTTCCTTAGGCTGTCCATCTACGAAACCTCTTAACTGAAGTGTGTACTGACATTCCTGATCATGGAATCTTTCAAGTGTACCAAACTCGATTGGCTTAACGATAACAACGCCACCGTTGAAATCTGTCTTTTCATTAGTAACATCGAAGATATAATCTACGAATGCTCTAAGGAAGTTACCCTCACCAAACTGCATAACCTTTACAGGTCTGTCAACTGCATGTGTAATACTCTTGTTTAATCTCTGCATATATTCCTCCATTCCGCCCACTCTAAGGGCATCTCAGCTCCACGCAAGAGCGCAGATACTGACTATGAAATATCCGTCTGTTAAATAAATGTATTAAGATATTCCATATTAATATTATTGTGGCGCAGTATCACTCAGCTTTGCTGGACTACGCATTCTCAGGCTCATATGTAACTACTCATTAATTTAATAACTACCTCACCTGAGTATGAAAAATCTTATAAAGACTTCTCATATTATAACAGGGACATGCCCTGATTATTAACCAGTAAATGGTATTCAGAAAGCGTATGTAAGCGCTTTCATTATCTTTCACAAACTATGATATACTCAAATACATTTTTAGTCAATACTTATTTTTGTATACATTATGTTCTGTCAAATTTAATTATCAGTTATTGTTCTGCACCCGTCACGAAACATCTGCACAACTCATTAATAACAATAATTAAGTACAACAAAAATACACTAACACACTTGCTTTTATAATAATACCATTGTATAATCAGATTATCAATATGTAAGTGCTTACATTCAGTGTTTTTATGATATTTTACTACTTTTATAATTATACAATTCCGTTAATTATAATTAATGAACCAACGAACAGCTGCACCTATATATCACATTAATGCAAGCGTTGTCCAGAGCTTACAAGAATGAGGTTAATTTATGAATATATATGATGTTTCCAATAAAGCCGGGGTGTCTATTGCTACCGTTTCCCGTGTTCTTAATGGTAATGCAAGAGTATCATTAGCAACAAGGAAAAAGGTATTGGATGCCATGAAAGAGCTTGATTATACACCTAATGTATTTGCAAGGGGACTAGGACTTAATACAATGAAAACCATAGGTATAATGTGTATTGACTCTTCTGATATTTACCTTGCCAATGCTGTATACTATCTTGAACAGGAATTAAGAAAGCATAGTTATGACTCCATACTCTGCTGTACTGGCAAAGATTACACCAATAAGAAGAAGTATCTTGAGCTCTTACTAAGTAAAAGAGTTGATGGAATAATACTTGCCGGTTCACAGTTTGTAGAAAATACAGACACTTATAACAATGATTACATAATCAATGCAGCAAAGGATATACCTATCGTTTTAGTGAACGGATATCTTGACGCACCTAATATATATTCAGTTATGTGTAATGATGAAATTGCCATATATAATGCAACTAACCTCTTGATTAATAACGGACATCGTAATATAGTCTACTTATACACAAGCAAGTCATACAGCGGTATGAACAAGTATGCAGGATATATGAGAGCCTTGAAGGAAGCTGGCATTACACTTCCTGAAGATTACAGACATCTGTGTGGCAAAAACATTTCGCACGCCAAGGAATATCTTAATTATCTTTATGATAAAGGTATTGAATTTGATGCTGTTGTGACTTCTGATGATTCGCTTGCAGCGGGTTCAGTCAAGTATGCACACTCCCACTCTATCAGTGTACCTGATGAGTTAGAGATTATTGGTTATAATAATTCGGTTCTATCTATATGTACGGAACCGGAACTAACATCTATCGACAGCCATGTTGAACAGTTATGTACATGCGCCGTTGATGTTTTAATGAAGGTATTGTGCGGTGACTCTGCTGATAAACACAGCATTATCACTGCTGATATTATAAAACGCAATACAACACATTTTTAATTCACAGGAGGATTAAGAACAATGAAACAATTCATGGACAAGGACTTTTTACTTTCAACACCTACAGCACAGCATCTTTTCCACGACTATGCTGACCAGATGCCTATCGTTGATTATCACTGTCATATCAACCCTAAGGAAATCGCAGAAGACAGAAAGTTCGAGAATATTACTCAGGTATGGCTCGGCGGTGACCACTATAAGTGGCGTCAGATGAGAACTAACGGTGTTGATGAGAAGTACATCACAGGTGATGCTTCTGACCGTGAAAAGTTCCAGAAGTGGGCTGAAACACTTGAGATGGCTATCGGTAATCCACTTTACCACTGGAGCCACCTTGAACTTCAGAGATACTTCGGTTACAACGGTATCTTAAATGGCGATACAGCCGAAGAAGTATGGAATCTTTGCAACGCTAAGTTACAGGAAGATTCTATGTCAGTTAGAAACCTTATCAAGCAGTCTAACGTTAAGTTAATCTGTACAACAGATGACCCTGTTGATTCACTTGAATGGCACAAGAAGCTTGCTGAAGATGATACATTTGACGTAAAGGTACTTCCAGCATGGAGACCTGACAAGGCTATGAACATCGAAAAGCCAGAATATCTTGACTACCTTAACACATTATCAGATGTAAGCGGAATCAAGGTTAACTCTTTCGCTACTCTTATGGATGCTTTAAGAAACAGAATGCAGTTCTTCGATTCAATGGGATGCTCAGTTTCTGACCACGCTCTTGAATATGTTATGTACAAGCCATACACAGACGAAGAAATCGAAGCTATATTTGCTAAGAGATTCGCTGGTGAAGCTATCACAACAGAAGAAATGAACAAGTTCAAGACAGCATTCATGGTATCTGTTGGTAAGGAATACAACAAGCTTAACTGGGTAATGCAGTTACACTATGGTACTATCCGTGATAACAACGTATTAAGATACAACCAGTTAGGACCAGATACAGGATATGACTGTATCAACACTTATGACTGCTCAGCAGAGATGGCTCAGTTCCTCAACGCTCTTAACCGCACAGATGAACTTCCAAAGACTATCATCTACTCACTTAACCCTTCAGTTAACGCTGCTATCGGAACTGTTATCGGATGTTTCCAGGATTCTAAGGCAGTTGGTAAGATTCAGCAGGGTTCAGCTTGGTGGTTCAATGACCACAAGGTTGGTATGACTAACCAGATGACAAGTCTTGCTAATTTAAGCTTACTTGGCAACTTCATCGGTATGCTTACAGATTCAAGAAGCTTCTTATCTTACACAAGACATGAATACTTCAGAAGAATTATGTGCGAACTTATCGGTGGATGGGTTGAGAATGGTGAATACCCTAACGATGAGAAGGCTCTTAAGAAGATTGTTGAAGGTATCTCTTACAACAACGCAGTTCGTTACTTTGGTTTCGACTTATAATTAACAGCCTGTAATTATTAAATGTATTAAAGTATTGGTAGCATCAATAATACTAATATTTTAACACATAAGAAAAGGATAAATGATATTGTTATTATTAACGTATCATTTATCCTTTTTGTTTTAATTAATTAAGCTGGATTAAGCGAGATATTTTAGCCTTTTATTAAGAACAGGGAGAGAAATATAATCAGTTTTCACTGGTTCAATAGTTTGCTTTACCTTGCCGTCGGCAGGTGTCTTTATGTCGACCTTGCTGAATATAAAACCCGAAAATACAAATACCAGAAACGCAAAAAGAAAAATGAGATATACTATTCTGTTTACAAGTTTAATATTTTTCATAAACTTCCCTTCATCGATATTGTTTTCAAGCAGCCTTTATAACTTTTTCTTTCATAACTTTTCCTTTAATAACATGGTAAGCTATAACCATTATGATACCTGTAATAATCCATGATATAGGATATATGATTATAAGCACCCAGAATTCATGGAATACACGACACACTGTTGATATCCATATAAGACGGAGCACGCATGAACCTATGACTGTTATTATGGCTGGGAGAAGTGAATGTCCAAGTCCCCTCATAGCGCCTGCACTTATCTCATAAACGGATGTTAAAAGCTCTAATGTTATAGCTATTATTATTCTCTGTTCAGCATAATACAACACATCCGCATCAGTTGAATAAAAGCCTAAGAACATATCCCTTCCAAGTACGAATATAGCAGATAACAATCCACATGACAATAATGAAAATGCCATTGCTATATGATATATCTTTCTACATCTGTCATATTTTCCTGCGCCATAGTTCTGGCTTGTAAATGTTACTGTAGCCTGTGCAAATGCACTTACCATAAAATATGCGAAAAACTCATAATTAAGTGCAGCAGCAGAGCCTGCTATCGCTGACGAGCCAAAGCTGTTTATTGTACTCTGTATACAGACATTGGCTATTGAAAAGACCATCCCCTGTAAGCCTGCCGGAACACCGATATTAAGTATCTTCTTTAACTCCTTAGGAACAATAGTAAGCTTTTTTATATCAAGCCTGATTGAACCTGTATCATGCATAAGAATATAGATAACTATTGATGAGCTTACTATATTGGATATGACTGTTGCTATTGCTACTCCTGATACCCCAAGCTTAAATACTATTACAAGTATAAGATTGAGCACCGTGTTCACTATTCCTGCCACTATAAGGCTATACAGCGGTCTTTTGCTATCGCCCGTACTTCTTAGAATAGATGAACCAAAGTCATACAACATAATAAATGGCATACCAAGAAGATATATCCTCAGATACAGAACCGCAAGGTCAATAACATCATCCGGCGTTCCCATAAGAAGGAGCACAGGTTTTGCAATAAACTGTCCGGCTATCATAACAAACACGCCGCTTATAACTGCAACAACCATAGCCGTATGTACTGCTGCCTGTATATTTTTTTCTGCCCTCTGTCCTATATAATGCGCTATGACAACATTAGAACCAAGTGATATGCCTATAAAAAGGTTAATCATAAGTGATATAAGTGAGCTGTTGCTTCCTACCGCAGCAAGAGCCTGACTGCTTGCAAATCGTCCGACTACCGCTGTATCCACCGAGTTAAACAACTGCTGTAATATACTGCTTGCCGCTAATGGCAGGGCAAATATAAGTATTTTATTCCATAAGGAACCATTAATCATATCCATTGCTTTCTTCTTAGTATTACTATCAGACATAAATCTTACTCCCTTATTATAGCTGTATATTATGCTGTTAATGTCAGAATGTATTCTTCTTTCCACCGACATTCATTTCTTTACTGCGTAAAACAATACCACCAATCAGCTTATGACTGGTGGCTGTTTATTACCTATTTTATTCTGAATTTTTCTGTTTCATTTTTAGTTAAATAACTTAATTCCCCAGCTTAGACACCTTCTCATTAAGGTCATAAGGGGTAGTTTGATACACATAATAATTAAGCCAGTTCGTATAAAGACTGTTAGCATGGCTTCTCCATGACAATACCGGCTTTCTGTTACAATCATCATCCGGATAATAATTGACTGGAAGTTCTGGTTCAAGACCTTTGTCTATATCTCTCTTATACTCCTGGTCAAGTGTCATTCTGTCATATTCAGGATGTCCCATAACAAATATATGCTTGCCCTCCTGGCCTATAGCTATATATATTCCTGCCTCTTCTGAGTCTGCAAACACCTTAATCTGCTGGTTCTTTAATATATCTTCCCTGCACGCCTCTGTATGTCTTGAATGAGGAGCCATAAAGAAGTCATCAAAGCCCCTTACAAGCGGTTCTTTTCTGTTAAGCACATGGTGCCTGTATACACCTGAAAGCTTCTTATCAAGAAGAACCTTCTTGATACCATAATGATAATAAAGTCCTGCCTGCGCACCCCAGCATATATGAAGAGTTGAAGTTACATGTTCCTTAGACCACTCCATTATAGTAGTCAGCTCATCCCAGTAATTGACCTCCTCAAAGTCAAGCTTTTCTACTGGCGCACCTGTTATTATAAGTCCGTCAAAGTTCTTATCCTTAATGCTTGAAAATGTTTCATAGAACTTTTTAATATGTGAATGCGATGTATTCTTTGAAACATGTGATTCAGCCTGTATAAATGTCACATCTATCTGTAATGGTGTGTTAGAAAGCGCCCTTAAAAGCTGTAATTCTGTATCCTGCTTTATTGGCATAAGATTAAGGATAGCTATCTGTAACTCTCTGAAATCCTGTGAAAGAGCCCTGCTTTCATCCATTACGAATATATTTTCTTCTTCCAGTTCATGCTTTGCTGGAAGGTCGTTCTGTATCTTAATTGGCATAATATTCCTCCGTTCTGTCAGCGCAATGCTTACAATAAGCAGATTAAGCATATAAAATTACAGCTATATACACGAAACCTGCTTTTCTTATGTGCTCACTATATTACAACATATCTTCTAATCCCGCAAGTGTGATAAATTCCTCTTCTGTTATAACTGGCACACCTAACTTTGCGGCTGTCTTATTCTTTGTCGACTGCGACATCGAATCATTATTGATAAGATATGATGTATTGCCTGTCACAGAACCTGTAACCTTTCCACCCATTCGCTCTATAAGCTCTTTTAATTCTTTGCGGTTTGCAAAGTGTGTCACATTTCCGGTTATTACAAATGTCTTTCCTGCAAGTTCTTCTGTTTCCTGTGACTCCTCTATCTCCTTAAGTCTTACCTCGCCTAGCAGTCTTATATATTCCTCTTTTTTCTTCTCATCTGCAAAATACCTGACAAACGCTTCAGCTATAACCTCACCAATTCCATCTATATCGATAAGCTCCTGTGCTGTCACACTAAGCACTGCCTGTGGGTCGCCCTTTAACTTCTTTACGATAAGCTTTGCTGTTGAAAGTCCAATATTATCAATTCCAAGACCATATAGCACTCTTACTAAGTCCGTGTCCTTTGCCTTTTCAACTGCCTCTATAAGATTGGCATAAGACTTTTCTCCAAAGCCCTCCATAGCCACTATCTCATCCTTAAACTTATCAAGATGGAATATATCTGTCTTATCCTTGATGAAACCCTTCTGTATGAACTTCTCAAGCGTTGCTTCTGACAGACCATCTATATTCAGTGCATCCCTTGATACAAGCAGTGCAAAGCTCTTAACGTGCTTTGCCTGACACTCTGGATTATCGCAGTAAAGTGTCTTGACATCATTAACTTCACTGATTCTTGTAGGCTGTCCACATACAGGACATACCTCTGGCACACTGATATTGCCGCTTTCTGTAAGATTAGCGGCTATCTGTGGAATAATCATATTAGCCTTAAATACTCTTATGTTATCACCAATTCCAAGCTTTAGGCCCTCCATAATACTGATATTATGGACACTCGCCCTCGATACCTTAGTACCCTCAAGCTCAACCGGGTCAAATATGGCAACAGGATTAATAAGGCCTGTTCTTGAGGCACTCCACTCTATCTGTCTTAAGACCGTATCTGCTGTTTCATCTGTCCACTTAAATGCCATTGCATTTCTTGGGAACTTGGCTGTTCTTCCAAGCGACTCACCATATGCAATATCATCATATATGATAACAAGACCATCTGATGGGAAGTCGTTATTTACAATAGTCTTCTCAAACCATGCTATTGTATCTATTATATTATCCCTGTCGACCATCTTATACTCAACTACCTCAAACCCCTGCTTTTTAAGCCACTCAAACTGGTATGCCCTTGAATTCTTAAAGTCAACATTATCTGCTGATACAAGTGCAAATGCAAAGAAATTAACATTACGCTCTTTAGTTATCTTGTTATTAAGCTGCCTTACAGAACCACTGCAAAGATTTCTTGGATTCTTGTACTTTGCATCCATTTCCGGAATTTCTTCATTAATCCTGTTAAAGTCAGAATAAGTTATAATAGCCTCACCTCTTAATACAAGCTTTCCCTTATATGGTATAGTAACCGGAACATTCTTAAATACTCTTGCATTATTCGTGATAATCTCGCCTATCTCGCCATTGCCTCTTGTTACTGCCTTGCTAAGCTTTCCATCCTCATATGTGAGCACTATTGTAAGTCCGTCAAGCTTCCACGATAAAACACCTTTCTGCTCCCCAAGCCAGTCTCTTAAAGCCTCCCTGTCCTTAGTCTTATCAAGACTAAGCATAGGAGAGTCATGTCTTTCCTTTGGAAGTTCACTTAATACCTCATAACCTACATTGACTGTAGGACTGTTAGAAAGCACACAGCCTGTTTCCTCTTCTAACTTCTTAAGTTCATCATACAAGGCATCATACTCATAATTAGACATTATCTCCTGTCCCTCTGAGTAATAGCTCTTTCCTGCTTTGTTCAGTAATTCTACTAATTCCTTAATTCTCTCTAACTTATCCATTATTTCGCTCCGTTATTTAATAATTTACTCTTTCATCATTACTCTCAACAATCCAGACTTATGTGCTGTAGCATCCCGCTTTGCACATTTATAGGCACCTAATCATTAATACATTAATCATTAGATCAAAGACTTTCATATAGTTTTTTCTTCTCAGCTCCTTCAACCAATCTGTACTCACCGCACTTAAGTCCGCCAAGCTCTATATTCATTATTCTTATTCTTGTAAGCTCTACGACCTTATAGCCAAGTTCCTGACACATTCTTCTTATCTGCCTGTTAAGTCCCTGTGTCAATATTATGCGAAATGTATCGCTGTTTATTCGGTTTATCTTACATGGCTTTGTCGTAACTTCTAATTCTTTAAGATATATGCCCTTAGACATGCTCTTTAAAAATATATCAGTTATATTTTTATTAACTTTTACTACATATTCCTTTTCATGTCCGTTAACTGACCTTAATATCTTATCAGTTATCTCACCATTATTGGTCAGAAGAATAAGACCATCTGAGTCCTTGTCAAGCCGTCCAACAGGATATATACGCTTATCATAGCCTATATAATCAACTATATTATTCTTTCCCTGATTATCAGTTGTTGTACACACTATTCCTCTTGGCTTGTTAAATGCCATAAGGATATCCTCTGGCTTTTCTTCACTTATCCTGCTGCCATCTATACATATTATACTGCTTTCATCCACCTGCTGTCCGCACTCTGCAACAACACCGTCCACAGTTATTCTGCCAGCCTCAAGCAGCCTGTCCGCCTCGCGGCGTGAACAGACCCCCTGTGCGCTCAGATATTTATTGATACGCATATCCGTATATTCCCCCTTCAGTCATATTAACGTTCTTTATTCATAGATAATAGTGTACCAAATAAATATAATAAAATCAAAAGTAAAATTATAAATATTGCCGTATCGGAAAAAATAGTGTATGATATATGTTATGTCTGTACATGTAGCTCAGTTGGATAGAGCGTTCGCCTCCGGAGCGAAAGGCCGTGGGTTCGACTCCCATCATGTACATTAAATGCATTTACATGCTAAGTTCCCCTGTTTCCCTGTCATATTCATATACTGTATATGACAACACTTCATCTACTGCAACACCTTCAGAATTCACATCCCTCACCATATTAATTAACTCCTGTTTATTAAACATTGCAAACTTAGGAAGAATTATAACCTCATGTATTGATGATGGTAATATGTAAAGATTGCTCCCTATCCTGTCTGCAAAATCCTTTAACATATTTTCATAAAGCATACACGCTGCACCGTTAATACGACAGTCATTCGTAAGTACATACAACTGGCAGCTTTCTATCTCCTCCTTTGTAATCCCCATATCAACTTTTCCATAATCCTCATAAGTTTCAAGCAACTGTGACATCTCAGTTATACCTGCCGGCAGAATACGCGCTGTGTTATTCATGGCAGCCCTGTATACATCATCCTCCCTGACATTCCAGTGTCCAAGATTGGAGTTATATATAAGCGCTGTCGTATTAGCCTCCGCACCCTTTTCAATCATGCAGTAAAACACCATCGCAAGGTCTAATATCTTCTTATGCGGAATAAGGCTTAACAGCTTTCTGTTGGCATTATAATTAATCAGCTTAAACACAATCTTATCCTTAATGCCTTCAAATGTCATAAAACTCTTTGTATCTATATCTATTCTGTCCTTGTTAAAAAGATACAGCTCCTTAATTCCTGCATATATACTTTCAAAAGACTTTCCCCTGCAGTACTGTTCATAATAACCATTAAGATATATGGTTGGTGAAATAGAGCTTCCCTTTTTTAATATAACAAGTCCGTCATATTCACAACCATTATTCTTGATGACATGCGTTACCTGCACACTTCCATCTTCACCTGCCACTGACTCTGACATCTTCTTTATCTTCTCAATAAATTCTGCATAACCCATAACATTAGAACATAACACTTTCTCCATAAGCTAATACAATCCTTTCAAACTTTGATAATTTTAATTAATACTTTTAATCAATAAACTTAATATGTAATTGTCTTAATCCCCCGGCCATGGGATATTGTAATAAAACTGGGAATACTGTGGCAGGATAACTGCCCTGATAATCGCATGCGATTAATGATTATAGCTCATCTGCTATCAGCAATATTATGTTACTATCTATAGCATTATTTGTCAATACTTTAGTTTTTATTGTATTTATCGATAAAAATGTTGTAAAAAGCCCTGCTTTTGTTGTATAAAGCAGGGTTTTTGTTGTAACATGACTATTATAGTTTATATTTATATTTAATTTTATACGAATATGCATTTTAAAAACGCTAAAATAATACGATATAAGCCTATATATAAAGCTGAGTAGACACCTGTTAATCTCCAATTACCTTTTCACCTGAAAGCATCTTATCTAATATGTCAGCTAACGGCTCCATTGCATTCTTTACTTCCTCAAATGTGTTCGTCTGCGCTCCAGCCTCAATAAGCATTGATCGACCTCTCTCATGCAGGCAGTATCTGTACGCATTTATATATATTCTTCTTAAAAAACCCGGATAATACGCTTCTCCAAGAAGCTGCATCTGAAGGCTCATGGCAAGATTATCATCCCTATAAGGATTATACAGATACGCAATATCACCATTGACCTTACTGTAACTAAGCCCGTTAAAAAACATCACCTTGGCCATGCTCTTACCATCAACTTCTGTTACAAGATGTGTCGTATCGGCAACACCATCCCTGTGAAGGTCGATAACCACCTCTATTGTCGGGTTTTCTTCCAATATACGCGCTATTCCGTTTTCTGCATATGTATAAGCCTTGCTTCTGTCAAGCTTTCCGTCAACATAATCATACACGGTGGTGTCATGTATGACGTTATATCCATACTTATTTACAAGAAGCTCTGTAAGATAATCCCCGACACCGACTATAGTTGTTGAGGCATCCCCATCAACTGTATCTGTGAAGCCTTCCTGCGAATGTGTGTGGAATATAAGTATCTTTGGCTTTCCGTCACTCTTATCTATCGAAAGATTTTTATCGATAAACTCCGCCGGTCTTAGCATATTCTCTGTAAGGTCTGTCACTGACGTAATTATATAAAAATGATTATGTACAAAACCATAATCTGAAAGCTCTGCCCTGCTATAAACTGTTCCTGTAATATCTTTTTTTGAAATAGCTGCCGATACCTGCGTGGAATTATCAGTATTTTTACTCTCCTGCTTAATTCCAGCTGATATATCTGTGCTGCCATTCTGCCCTGTATTACCATCTGTCTTTGCATCCTTTGTGACGGTTGTATCCTGCATAATTTCACCAGCCTTATCTGTATCTGCATTATTTTCATTATAATCACAGCTATTGTCTGCAAGCATAATATAGTCATCATTATTCTTTGGAAGCATGGCACTCACCGGCACTGTCGTTTTTAACAGCTCATCAAACACTGTATCATTATTAAGCTTCTGCGGTTCACAATAATACGCAGCCCCCGGCATAACCATATTCATACAGCCGTTTATGAACATTTCCTCTGTAAATGAAGCAAAGCCTACATTTCTTTCAAAAAATATTATAAACAGTACTATAGCTGCACTCATTACAATATATAATGGCCTGTACTTTGGTTTCATAATGCCTCCTGCCAATAACAATATATTTTAAAGCACCATATTAATAGCCTCTGATATAACTGTGCTTATATTCTGCACATCTGTATCTATCGCCTTCGGTGTAACATACATATCACTTATGCCCTCTTTATATATTTTCATAAAAAATGCAGACTTTTCCTCTGCTGTGAATTCTTTCATAAGCGGACTTACAAGGTCTATGGCTATAGTAAATGCATCTATGACCGTAGGTACACCAAGCGCAAGCACAGGAACTCCGATATTATCCTCATTAATCCCCTCTCTGTGATTACCAACTCCTGAACCCGGATTAATACCCCTGTCAGATAGCTGTATAGTCGTATTAAGCCTTGATATATCCCTTGCCGCAAGCGCATCTATAGCTATTATGGCAGACGGCTTTACCTGCTTTGCTATGCCCTTTATTATATCTGCCGTTTCAAGCCCTGTATCAGCCATAACTCCGGGAATAATAGCGCATATACCACCATTCTCCCCACTTTCTATAAGAATGTGATGATTAACCATAAGTCCGTCAACAACAAGTGGGCCAAGAGAGTCGGACGTTATACAACGGTTTCCTAGTCCTGCTACAAGAAGTGTCATAGGCTCACATTTATCATCTGATATATTATCCTTTAGAAGTTTTTTAATATATTCAGACAATATATCCACAACTTTCTTCTTGTACATCTCACTTGCATTACTTATATCCTTTGCCTCTATCGTTATATAGGAGCCCTGTGGCTTTCCTATGGCATCTGCGCCTCTTTTATCAGTAATCTTTATCTCTGTCACCTTTATAGCTGTATCTGTATCATTAAATTCATTGACTACTATGCCCTTAAGCTTTCCGCTTTTCTTAGAAATGCTTTCGTTAAGCTCTACCGCAAGGTCAGTCCTTCCCATCTCATAATCCATACTTATCCTGCCTCATCTATCTTAATTAATATCTATTCTATATTTCTTAATATCCAGTCTATATTGGGTAATTAAGTCCATATTATTGCATATATATCTGGAAACTTGTGTACATATCCAATCTATATATGATAATCCCGTTCTTCTTTAGTCATCTCATTC
>FR886335.1:63762-78167 GCA_000436535.1 Eubacterium sp. CAG:252
CATTCATACGCCCTTATATCATAATATGCATAATTACCCCACTTATTCATACTCAATCTATTTTTTATTATATTTTTTGTAGATTTATGTTGACATATTCGTATTTGTACTATAAGATATATGAGTATGTTTACATTAGATCGTCCGTGTCCGGCTTTAATGCGAAACATTTAACTATGAATTTTATTAAAATTTGGAGGTGTACGGATTGGCTAACATTAAATCTGCTAAGAAGAGAGTAATAACAAGTCAGGTAAGAGCTGATAGAAACAAGGCTATTAAGTCTAGAGTTAAGACTTATGTAAAGAAGGTAGACGCTGCTGTTGCTGCTGGTGACAAGGCTGCTGCTGAGGCTGCTCTTCCTGTTGCTATAGCTGAGATTTCTAAGGCTACTTCTAAGGGAATTTTCCACAAGAACACAGCAGCTAGAAAAGTATCTCGCATTACTAAAGCTGTTAACACTTTAGCTTAATTATTACAGGATATTATTTAAGGACAGGTGCATACCCTCGCACCTGTCCTTTTTTCTATAATAAAAGCTGTAGTTATCAATATTTAACTACAGCTTAATCTATTGTTCTTACCAAAAATATAGGTTCTAAACTTTACTTGAAGGCAAGTTTTAGAACCAAAAGATATTTCTTTTATAACCTATTTAATTTATAGTTGTTTATCATGACGAATACTTAATAATTATCATTTCAACTCCAAGCTTATCCTGAAGTCTTCCCTGCTTTACGCACTCCTCAACATCTGCACACTCTTTTAAAATTTCCTTTATCATATCTGTTGTAAAATACTTTGACTGCGACAGATACTTACCCGCAATAAAAGGCTGTACACCCATATATGATGAAGCCTCCCTGCTTGACATTCCTTTTGCCACGCAATCCTTTGCCTGTAGTATTCCATTAAACTGTCTTACTATCAGATAAAGAATAAGCATAGGTGACTCTTTTAATTCTAAGAGGTCATAATACAAATTCAGCGCCTTATCCCTGTTCTTACCCGCAACCGCCTCTATCATCTCAAATATACGGCTTGTCGTCTGCGTAGAGCATACTGCACTTATATCCTCCGGCATAACTGCCTCTTTTCCTTCACAATAGCTTATGAGCTTATCAACCTCATTCCTTATAAGCTCCATATTAGCCCCTGTCTTTTCAAGAAGCATATCACATGCCGCCTCAGCGACCTTAAAATGTTCCTTTGCAAGCATGCCTGCTATCCATTTTTTCAGCATCGCAGTTGTCTGGTAAGCCATTTCACATACATAACCAGCGCTATTTACTGCCTTATATACCTTATTCCTCTTATCTACATTCTTTTCAATGAATATGAGTACAATATAATCTGGAAGCTTCTTAATATAATCTGCAAGCGCATCATTGGCAGACTTAAAAAATGAGCTGTCACTCACTATAACAAGTCTTCTGTCGCTAAAAAACGGCATCGTTTCACACATGGCAATAACATCCTCCGCCCTAGTGCCATCTCCTTCAAAATAGCTGTAATTAATGGTGTCATCGCCTATTATTGCCTCTTTCATCCTGTCACGGTACTGTTTTTTCAGGTACTCTTCTTCTCCATATATAAGATATACCTTCTGATATTCACCTTTTTTAATATGTTCATTCAAAGTTTTCATAAATAGTATTGTAACATTTTCTTATAATCCTTGTAAATATTATTCCTTATAAAGGATTGATAATTGAATTATAAACAAAGATTATAACCGCTTAGTTTCGCAGACTGGGGCAGTTATTTTCGTTTGCCGATTGTGTAAAATAAATTAACGACTGACACAATAACTTTTTATCTGCATATTCATACTATCAACCTTAACAATAACCGCCCCGCCCTCATCTGTTCTATAGCTGGCAGCGCCAAGAGCCTCTATTCTTTGCAGCATTTCCTTATGCGGATGCTTATACCTGTTATCTATGCCACACGATATCAGTGCCGCCGCAGGACTTATGTACTCAAGAAACTCTTCACTGCTTGAATACTTTGAGCCGTGATGTCCTGCCTTTAATATGCTTGTATTAAGCTTTCCGTTCCAGTCACTCATCATACACTGCTCCGCCTTTTTTCCTGCATCTCCCATCATCATCATTGAAAATCCTCCGTAACGTATCCGGTATACCGCTGAAAAGTCATTAATATCCTCATAATCATAATCTGCACACGGATGCATACAGGTTACACTGAAATCACCGCCATTAACAAGCCTGTCACCAGCCTTTTTATAACTGAGCCTTATTCCTGCATTTTCTATAGTATTAACCATTTCCATATACGAAGCCACATTTTCCTTATTCTTTATATCAGGCATAACAATCTCTCCTATGACAAATGTATCATTGCACATATCTATAAGCTCTTTTATGCCATTAATATGATCAGCATCAGTATGACTTATTATAATATAGTCAATACGTTTAACTCCCATAGCCCTTAAAGCCGGATATATCCTGTACTTTCCAACATTTTTAATATCAGTGCTTCCTCCGTCAAAAAGGTAATTAACACCATTTACATCCCTTAAATATATGCAGTCGCCCTGCCCTACATCTAGCATGCTGATATACAACCCATTATATGGAATATAATGCATATTAAGAGCTGCTGTCACAATCAATACAACCATAACAATATTTTTAATATATACTTTCATATACCTGCCCATATAATACCTAAAGTTGTCCGACTCCACTACAATACATGTACACAGAACAATCGCATATATAACTATCTGTACCACCTGCGGTCTTCCTGTAACATAAGACTTTCCATACGTCCCTGCAATATCACACACCAATCCATAAAACTTAAGAATATAGTCTGCCGCACCTGCAAAAAATACCGCTGCATTTATAGAAATTAATCCTGCTATCCCTGTTATTATGCCACTTATCATAACAACCGGCATAAGCGGTATGACTATGCAGTTAAGTATAATACTTATAAATGTGGTTTCATATGAATAATATAATACTGCTGGCAGCAGCGTAATCTGCACAGCTATGCAGCAGCTTAACGAATCACACAGCATATATATAAGTTCATCTGCCAATGTCCGTTTTTTTCTATATTTTTTTCTGACTACAATAAGTGTCTTATCTTCAGATACGAATAGTGGAAATACAAGTGCTATGCCAAGTATAGCAAGAAATGACATAATATATGACATATTACACACTGAGTAAGGATTGGATAATAGCTGTAGCACTGATGCTATCGATAATGCTGTGAGCATATCATAAGTTCTTGCCCTAACGTCCGCAATAATGGCTATAACAAGCATACCAACCGCCCTTGCCGCTGACACTGGCGAACCTGTCATCATAAGATAGCATAATATGACAATAATACCTGCAACTGCTGATATGCTGCGGTCAAGCCTTTTCCTTAACAGCCTGTATACACTCATTCCAGCTATTGATATATGTAATCCGCTTATAGCAAGAAGATGTGACATACCGCTTTTCTGATACATTTCCTTTATGTCACCATCAAGCTCATACTTATCGCCCAAAACCATAGAATTCATGAGCTGACAGGCTTTCTCATCAAATACCACTCTGTATACATTTTTAATACGCTGCTTTAACCTGTATAACTGCGCCTTAAGGCTGTCAGAGTTTCCCTTAACCAATTCTATATTATCAGCGTTGCATTTGTACGGATAACCGCCTGATGTATAATACATATAGCTGTTAAAGTTACCGGGATTACGCTCCCTTTCAAAACGTTTCACAGTACCATATACAATGAGCTCGTCATCCACACATATATTGTCTGCTGCCTTGCTGTTGGCATATACAACTATCCCCATCGCATTAAGGCTGTTGCTTTTAAGATACAGCATTACATAGTCATTTTTATAAGCTATATTATCCACTGTACCACTAAAACTTTCATAATCATAAATCTTATCAAGACTCCCGCTTATATGCATAGCCTGTATTATTGTTATGGGATATAATATAAAAACAAGAAAATAAAAGACAGGCACCATGTTTATGCGTATATAAAACATAACTGCGCCTAATAATATAATTCCAATAAAAAGTGTCACAAGAATATATTCTGTAAGGCTAAACCCTGCATATTCCAGACACCACACAGATATCACCGCAGCCATAAGCTGTATTACAGCCACGGTGAATAAAGGTCTTTTCAATACTTAATTCCGTTCCTTTCCGGAACACATAACTTACCTTACCAAAGACTGGTTATACTTATATAGGCGGTCAAGGCTTATATTATCCTTGAATTCCTTTGAATAATCACCGTTGATAAATATCTTGACTGAGTCTATATAATCAAGCGAACATAACGAATTCACTATAGAATATATCTCAACCTCTGATGCAACATTTACAAGTTCATCCGCAAATTCTTCACTGAGATTGACATAGCACACCTTATCTACTACAGATACACCAAGCAGCTTCACACCCTCCGGAAGAGAAGAATAACAATTCTGTGTTGTCGGTCCGCTTATAAGACGCTGGACTATCATTTTTTCCACCGACATATTTTTATTATATGCAAGTATTTCCTTAACCTTCACAAGACCAGTTCCATCCTCATCGGCATAGTACAACTGCACATTACGCCAGTTCATTTCACCTATATTGCTGTCAGACTCCGTAAAATCATTGCTTTTAAGAAGACCTATAATACTTCCATCTTCGTATTCAGCTTCCTTGCCATCAATATAAAAATGTACATAAACAATATCATCTATCTGAGTAACCATCTTAACAACTGCTGCCCTGAATAACAGCTCTGTCTGTGAATTCATCTGCTTATAAGTCGTTGTGTAATTAAGGTTTACCGTCTTTCCCTTCACATTAACCTCCAGAAGATTAACATTTTCAGGCTTTATGACATACTCATCCTTGCTTGATGATCTTATATTCATATTATCTAACAGTGCCTTTACTTTTTCTTCAACAGAAGCACTCTCGTCTATCCTACAGTCGCGTGCAATAAGCTTATCCCTTGAACTGTTCGTATAATATATAGTGTACTTTTTATCACTGCTGCCAGAAGAACATGCATTTACAGACACAATCATACTGACACATATCAATATATATATTATTCTTTTTGCAATCTTACTAAACATGCGCCTCTCCTGTTCTGTGTTACTAAACATGTCTTAATTTTCGTCTTCTTCAACATAATTAAGAGGTATTCTGAACGTAAATGTTGTTCCCATACCTTCCTCGCTATAAAGCTTTATCGTACCATGATGCATAAGTATGATATTCTTTACTATTGATAATCCAAGGCCTGTTCCGCCAGTTTCCCTTGATCTTGCCTTATCTACCCTGTAGAACCTCTCAAACACCTTACCCTGGCTGTCCTTAGGAATACCTATTCCTGAATCCTCAACCCTTACATAAAAAAACTGGTGGTCCGCATTGAGCGATACATGTACCCAGCCATCCATATTATTATACTTAATTGCATTTTCAACAAGATTAGATATAACCTGTGTGAGCTTAACCTCATCAACCTGCGCAACAACCGGTCTGAAGCTCTCAAACAAAATCTCAATATTCTTCTTCTGTGCAAGAGGCTTAAGTCTTTTTAATACAAGCTCTAACAGCTCATTCATATTAACAGATGATATATTAAGCGTAGATGATGCCCTATCAAGCCTTACCATACACAACAGGTCTTCAATAATCTTATTCTCCCTGTCAATCTCACTTACAATATCCTCCATAAACTCCTTATACACTTCAACAGGTACATCCTCCTGCATATTAAGCGAATCTGCAAGCACCTTTATCGATGTTATAGGTGTCTTAAGCTCATGCGATACATTTGACACAAACTCCGACCTTGAAGAATCAAGCTCGCTGTTCTTATCCATTATACTGTTAAAATGTGTGGCAAAATCCTTAAGCTCAGTTGAGCCTTTCACCTCAACCCTCTTATCTATATAGCCAAAGTCCACATCCTCGACAACCTTTAAAGCCTTCTTATATCTTCTTATATAGAAGTATGAAAGAACTATTGAGCATACTATGATAAATGTAATAACAACAAACACTATCATATATATTCCCTCAAATGCATCTCCTGCAAGCACTCTTATGTCAGATATATCCAGACTCACCACCAGAACCGCGATAACACTGCCCTCATTATTGTATATAGGTGAAACAGCCTCTATATTGCCAACTTTACGGTTATACTCCGCAACAGCCTTTGAATTCTCATACACATTTATTACCTTTGAACTTACAATAGTCTTTCCGGTATCTACCGCATACGTATCAAGGCTTACCATATACTTTCTATCTACCACACGAATTCTTGCCTGATTAAGCGCAGAATAGTTCATAAGATTTTCATACATCCCATCATTCCTTGCATCCGAAAGGTCCTTGTAGTCTGTAAATTCAGCCGACATAAGCACTGCCTCATTACAGACATAGTCCTTTCTTGAATTAATGAGCGAACTGATATATGAATACTCTACTGCCGCAACCGCCGATACAGTAGATATGACTGCCAGCACCGATACCATCAATATTATCCTGAAACGTGCGCTAAACAGGCACTTACGGATACCACCTATAATCTTATCCAACTTAACTGGCTTATTATGTGTTCCCATATCATTATGTTTAAACATTAAAATAATAACCTACTCCCCACTTGGTATGAACATACTTAGGATCACTTGAATTATCCTCTATCTTTTCGCGCAGACGTCTTATATGGACATCCACTGTTCTTCCATCGCCCGGATAATCAGCTCCCCATACTGTCTTTAACAATGTATCCCTGCTGTATACCCTGTTAGGGTTAAAAGCAAGAAGCTCAAGCAGGTCAAATTCTTTGGCTGTAAGATATATTTCCTTGCCCTTGATAAAAAGACTTCTGCTGTCGCAGTCTATCTTCATATCTCCAATAACTAAAACATTGCTCTTAACTGCCTCTTTTTCCTTATTGCTGTTATTTCTTCTTAATATGGCCTTCATTCTCGCCTTTACTTCAAGAATATTAAATGGTTTTGTAATATAGTCATCTGCACCATATTCAAGCCCCATAATCTTATCCATATCATCACCTTTAGCAGTAAGCATAATAATAGGCACATTAGAGAATTCCCTTATCTGCTGGCATACCTCAAGACCATTCATCTTTGGAAGCATAATATCTAAAAGAATTATATCGTAATCGTTGTTCTTAGCCATATTTAACGCCTCTTCTCCGTCATATGCGCAGTCAACAACGCTATAATCCTGTATAAGACTAAACTTTATACCTTTAACAATCATCTTTTCATCATCTACAACTAATACCTTACCAGCCATATCTGTAATTACTCCTTGCTTAAACACATATATAATCTTTAATCTTACTGAATGTGCTCTCCTTAATTCCCGGCACATTCTTAATGTCCTCTATACTTTTAAAGCTGCCATGCTTACTGCGGTAGCTTATTATATCCTCTGCCCTTGAGTCTCCTATACCTGAAAGCGCAACAAGCTGTTCCTTTGTGGCAGTATTAATATTAATAAGACTACCTCCTGACTTCTCACCACCAGCATAAGAAGCCTCATCTGATACGGTATCTGAATAACTGTCAGCACTATACTCCTCACCTATGCGTGGAATATATATCTTATCGCCATCTGATACTTTCCGTACAGGATTAATCCTGCCTACATCGGCTTCGTCAGTATAACCGCCACACTGCCCGACAGCCTCATATACCCTTAAACCCTCCATACACTCCACAACTCCCGGACTTTCTACTTCACCATATATATACACATAAATGAGCCCTTTATCCTCAATATCCTGACTAAGACCTGCAGCAGTCTGTGAGGTATCTTTGGTATACAACTCTTCCTGTGTGGATGAAGTGTCTGTCGCCTGATTGTTGTCAAAAGAATATATATCATCACTGCCAGCCACATTTTTATGCTTTGAACCATAGTATAAAAGCCCGCACACAAGTATGATGATAGTTATCACAGCATACTTTGTATATATTCTATATTTATTAAATATCTTAACTATATCCATGTATACTCCTTATAACTTTAAACATTAATTATAAGGTCCCTTCGCATACATATTTATTGTACCTAATAAAACTCAATAATACAAGTCAAACCTTAAATAATTAACTTATATTATTTACAGTATTTTTATATTTTGGTAAAATGTAACCAATTACTAAACAGGGGGTTAATATTTTGAATTCGCTTAACGACAATTCTACTAATACATCCAGAAAACATAAAAGGCATTTTACCCTTTTTGACAAAACAGATTCCAGTATTCCTGGCGGTGGAATAACATATATAATAGCATTTGTCATTCCACTTATTATAATGACTGCACTGTATATTGCAAGAGAAATATATCCTTTTGGCAACAACTGTTATCTGCGCTCAGATATGTATCACCAGTATGCGCCTTTCTTTTCCGAACTTTGGAACAAGCTAAGACACGGAGAAAGCCTGACTTATAGCTGGGATATCGGTATGGGAACTAACTTTACCGCGCTGTATGCCTACTATCTTGCAAGTCCCTCCAACTGGTTTATAGTGCTTTTCCCACAGAAGTATATGATTGAGATTATGAATGTAATCATCATATTAAAGCTGTGCTTAAGCAGCCTTACATTTACTTATTATATATCAAAGCACTTCAACACCAGAAAATGTACTATAGCACTCTTTGGAATGTTTTATGCTCTGTCCGGCTTTGTGGCTGCCTATAGCTGGAACATTATGTGGCTTGACTGCCTTGTATTACTTCCACTCATTATACTTGGACTTGAAAGGCTTGTTAATGAAAACCGTTGTTTTCTTTACTGTATAACACTTGGATTATGTATATACACCAACTACTATATCGCCATTATGGTATGTATATCAGTTGTTTTATACTTTATCGTGCTTATGGCTGCTTACAAAGGAACAAGAAGGCCTGTAATATATGTAAAGAAGTTCCTAAACTTTGCCATATATTCACTTCTTGCAGGCGGACTTGCAGCGTGCCTGTTACTTCCTGAGTTTTATGCATTTACACTTTCAGCTTCAAACAACATTGAGTTTCCTAAGAAGCTGTCACTGTACTTCAGTATACTGAATATGGTTACAAGACATCTTATAAATGTGCCTGTCCACTTAGGACTTGATCACTACCCTAACATATACTGCTCAGTTGCCGTACTGCTGCTCTTCCCACTCTATGTTATGGATAAAAAGGTTGACCTTCGTGAAAAGATAGGAAAATCAGCACTTGTACTGATATTCCTTACAGCATTTAACCTTAATATACCTAATTTTATATGGCATGGCTTCCACTTTCCTAACAGCCTTCCATGCAGACAGTCCTTTATATATGTATTCTTCCTGCTCGCTATGTGTTACGAGGCATTAAGTCATTTAAAGAGCATGACTACAAAGCAGCTTGGAGGTGCTTTATGGATAGCCATCGGTATTCTGTTATTTATAGAGCAGGTATTTACGGTAGATGAAACTTACGACTTTACGATAGTATATATAAGCGGTGCCTTTATCCTTGTGTATGCACTTATTATGCTTATACATTTAAAGCATGAATTTAAAGTTCCTGTCATAATTTTCATAGCATTTTCGCTGTGCATTATAGAATGTACCATCAATATGGACTCAACAGGAATTGGAACTACAAGCCGTTCTTCTTACCTTCTTGACTATGATGCTGTTAAGACGGTTACCCAGACAGTTGCCGATGATGACTCATCTTTCTACCGTATGGACAAGAAGTTTGGAAGCCGTTCTAACAATGACGGTGCATGGCACAATTACCATAGCATATCAACATTTTCATCGACATCCAATGGTGCCATGGAGGAGTTCTTCGGTGAACTAGGCTTTGAACACTCATTTAATGCTTACAAGTACAATGGTGCTACACTTGTCACTGAAAGCCTTTTTTCTGTAAAGTATGCCATATCTAACCGCATACTCACAGAAAGCCCGCTCCGCTCATACTATACGGGCAGTGACGGCGAATTTATTTACAAGAATAACTATACTCTTCCTATCGGTTTTATGACTTACAATGACCCTTATGGATGGGAAGCTGACAGTGCCAATGATGCAGGTATAGAGAACCAGAACTCACTTATTAAGAACCTTACCGGCATATCCAATGTATTTACTCTTACTTATGAGAATGCTACTGATGCAAGCTTTGAGGTCAAACCTGTCAAAGCCGGACACCTGTATATGATTGTAAGAAACACTTCCTGCGATACAGTTACAGCAACTATCAACAGTTCAGAGTATACTTATAAGGACTTAAAGAAAGGCGGAACTATAATCGACCTTGGATATGCAACACCTGATGATATTATTGTGATATCCGGCGATACATCTATGAATGCAAGTGTATACACTCTTGAGTCTTCACGCTTCATAGAAGCCTTTAATATACTTAACAATAATTCACTTAATGTATCAGAGTTCACTAACAATAAAATAACTGGTACTGTAAATGCAAGCAAGGACGCAACTCTTATATGCTCAATTCCTTATGATAAGGGCTGGTCTGTATACATTGATGGAAAAAAAGCAGAAACTAATGACATATATGGTGCGCTCATAAGTGTAAATGTTCCAGCCGGTGAACACACTGTAACATTAAAATATATGCCTGTTAACTTCATTTTAGGTTGCATAATCACTTCATTATGCATTATTATATTGATTGGCATATATACTTTCAAAAAAATGTGCCGTATGAATGTTATTAAGACATCTGACTGGCCGGTATTAATTCAGGAACTGATTGATGAAAAGGATGTCGTCCTGACAATTCACCTTGACAATTTCAGTCTTGATGAACTTGACGACTTTGATAATCTTGACAGTGATGAGAGTAATAATGCTGATTAAACTTACCATAGTTGGGGGCTTTTGACCCCAACATCATATTTATAATATGTATGCCACAGAATTGTGCTGCATACAGGAAAGAGGTAAAAGATGAAACTTTGGGGCGGACGCTTCACTAAGGAAACTAATGAACTTGTAAACAACTTTAATGCTTCTATCTCATTTGATCAGAAGTTCTATAAGCAGGATATTCAGGGAAGTATCGCACATGCTACTATGCTTGCTGCTCAGTGTATCATATCAGAGGATGAAGGAAAGCAGATTACTGACGGATTAAAGGATATCCTTTCTGATATAGAGTCAGGAAAGCTTGAGATTACAGATGAGTATGAAGATATCCATACATTTATGGAGGCAACTCTTATTGAGCATATCGGTGATGCCGGAAAGAAGCTTCACACAGGAAGAAGCCGTAACGACCAGGTTGCACTTGATATGCGACTTTACACACGCGATGAGGTAAAGAATGTTGACGAAGAAGTAAGAGAACTTATGGAAGTTATCTTAAGAATAATCAAGGAAAATGTTGAAACTTATATGCCGGGCTTTACTCACCTCCAGAAGGCACAGCCTGTAACTGTTGCTCATCATTTCTCAGCTTATTTTGAAATGTTCAGACGTGACAGAAGCAGACTTTCTGATATATATAACAGAATGAACTACTGCCCTCTCGGTGCTGGCGCGCTTGCCGGAACAACTTACCCACTTAACAGGGAAATGACAGCAGAACTTCTTGGTTTTGCAGGACCTACCCTCAACAGTATGGACTCTGTATCTGACAGGGATTATGTCATTGAATTCTTAAGTGCCCTCTCTACTATTATGATGCACTTAAGCAGATTTTCTGAAGAAATATGTATATGGAACTCTAATGAATACAAGTTCATCGAGTTAGATGACGCTTTCAGTACAGGTTCAAGCATTATGCCACAGAAGAAAAACCCTGATATAGCTGAGCTCGTTCGTGGTAAGACAGGCCGTGTATACGGTGCTCTTATGAGTATTCTTACAACTATGAAGGGAATTCCTCTTGCATACAATAAGGATATGCAGGAAGACAAAGAGCTTACTTTCGATGCTATTGACACTGTTAAAGGCTGCGTAAGCTTATTCAAGGGAATGATTGATACTATGAAGTTCAACGATGCCCGCATGGAAGATTCAGCAAAGAAGGGCTTTACAAATGCTACTGATGCTGCTGATTATCTTGTTAAGAAGGGAGTTCCTTTCAGAGATGCCCATGGTATCGTAGGTCAGCTTGTTCTTATGTGCATTGACAAGGGAATTGCTCTTGATGACCTTTCACTTGATGAATACAAGAAGATAAGCCCAGTCTTTGAAGAAGACGTATACGAAGCCATCAGTCTTAAGACATGTGTTGAAAAACGTCTTACACTTGGCGCCCCTGGCCCTGAGGTTATGAATAAGGTTATTGCTTTGTATGATGAGTATATGAAGAAAAATCAGAAGTTGTAATTGGTTATTATTATATGTTATGAATATATAAATAATACTTGTTAAATATTTTGCATTGTGTGTTATGCATAACTAATTTTTTGTTATATAGTACTCTGGCTATTAATAATATTTCGATTATGCTGGTAAATTACAACCAGATTTTTATTTAAATATCAAGACGGGAGATTATAATAAAACAGGTTCTAAATTTGCTTTTTTGTAAGAGGTAAATTTAGAACCTGTTTTAATTATGATTTTATATTCCTTCTAGAACCTGTCTTAATTATGATTTTATATTCCTTCTATTACAACTAGAACTAATTACTCTGGATCAGTACGAGGCTCTTCCAGAAGACAAAAGAGCAGAAGTTTTTGATGGTGTTATCTATGATATGGCACGTCCTTCACAGATACATCAAACCATCCTTACAGAATTACTTGTTATTATTAGAAACTATATCAAATCTAAAAATGGAAGCTGCTCTGTATTTCCTGCTCCATTTGATGTCAAGCTGTCTGATAAACCACTTACAATTGTTCAGCCAGATATAATGGTTATCTGTGATAAAGATAAACTAGATGGAAAAAGATGTAATGGTGCTCCTGATTTCATTATTGAAATTGTTTCTCCTGGTAACCCTTCAGATGATTATATCCGTAAGCTATACTACTACAAAAATTATGGAGTACGTGAATACTGGATTGTAGATCCAAAGAGAAAAACTATTTCAGTAAACTATTTTGAGGGTAATATCGTAAGTGTTCAATATCCGTTTGATTCCATTATCAAAGTTAATATCTATGAGGATTTATTCATCAATTTCTCAGAGATTGCCAATATGCTGAACATCTAATTCTTGCCAGAACAAAAACTAAAGTTTAGAACAAAAAAATCCAGCCGGATTAAATGATATAATATCATTATCCTGGCTGGATTTCTAAAATTTTATATTGAACTAAATATTAATCTATTATACTTTAAAAACTTGTTTTATGTAAATAAACCTGAAAATTGCATATTGTAAATTTTATCTATAATACTATAAATAAGCAAATACAGTTATTCTATTCCACCGTCACCGACTTAGCCAGATTTCTAGGCTTATCAACGTCCAGCCCCTTCGCTACACTCACATAATAACCAAGTAACTGAAGTGGCACTACTGCCAGTGATGCTGAGAAATGTTCATCTATCTTTGGAATGTATGTAGTAAAGTCAACTGTATCCTCAACCTCATACTTTCCATATGTTGTAAGTCCGCAAAGATATGCCCCACGGCTCTTGCACTCTACCATATTGCTCACTGTTTTCTCGTAAAGCTCACTCTGTGTAAGCACACCTATTACAAGAATGTTATCTTCAATAAGACTTATAGTTCCGTGCTTAAGCTCACCTGCAGCATATGCCTCTGAGTGGATATATGATATTTCCTTAAGCTTAAGACTTCCCTCAAGACTCACTGCATAATCAATTCCTCGTCCTATAAAGAAAATGTCCTTTGAATTAGCAACCTTTGCCGCAAACCACTGGAGTCTTTCCTTATCTTCAAGTATTTTCTCTATCTTTTCAGGGATAGTTTCAAGCTCAGATAAAAATCTTTCATATTCTGAAAGTTCCATCTCTCCTCTCACATAAGCAAACTGTAATGCAAGACAGTATGCTGCTATAAGCTGTGTACTGTATGCCTTAGTTGTGGCAACAGCTATTTCTGGTCCTGCAAGCGTGTAAAATACATTATCAGCTTCTCTTGCTATCGAACTTCCAACCACATTTACAATGCCAAGAGTCTTAAGTCCCTTATCCTTTGCAAGCCTTAATGCCGCAAGACTGTCCGCTGTTTCACCTGACTGGCTTATGACTATTACAAGTCCGTCCGGGTCAAGAAGTGGCTTTCTGTACCTGAATTCTGATGCAAGCTCAACACGTACTGGAATTTTGGCAAGGTCTTCTATAACATACTGTGCAACAACGCCAACATGATAAGCAGAACCGCATGCCACAATGTATAT
>FR886336.1:0-834 GCA_000436535.1 Eubacterium sp. CAG:252
ACATCATTAATGATAAAACAAGAGAATAATACATATTTCTGTATAAAAAACAATAATTCGACACGGAAAACTAGTAAAAATCAGCCGTAATGACATATATTGTCATATAAGAAATAATTAAAATCTAATCATTCCAGTTTATATAACCTATTAAATATAATAATTCTATTGGCATCTGGAAGGCATATCTTATATAAACAAATAAAATTGTAATTTGCAGAAAGATTAATTAATTGCTGCAAGTTCAGAAGTAAATAAAAAGCAAGAATAATCATAAAAATCAGATATTCATACCTAATCAGGTAATTATCCCATACGGACAAAGGCACATACAACATAATATTTATTACGTTGTATATATCACAGATTAGTAATAAAGAACCTAAAGCGCATAAATACTGGCTTTAAGCTCAAGGTGCGTTTGTAAACATAAGTCCGTTTGCTGTTTACTAACCGGCTTAATCTTACAATTTACAGAATTCATAGATTGGCTAGATTAAACGGGTATGGGTATTAACAGCAAACCAAATAAATGATTGTAGGTGATGTTATGCAAATCAATAGAGAAGATTACATAATCGAACGCGATTACAGAAAGAAAAGACTTGAAGAATTTCAGGAGGCTATTCAGGAGAGCCTGCGTGGGTTATCGACAGAGATAATCGGTGAGCTTGTAGATGAAAGAGAGCGCCAGAACCTTACACAGAAGGATGTGGCGGATATAACGGGGATACTTCCTTATAATCTTGCAAGGTTTGAAACAGGAACAAGAATTCCTACGCTTGTGGTGCTTGAGAAGTATGCTTCGGCGTTAGATAAGCATATTGAAATCAG
>FR886336.1:946-1388 GCA_000436535.1 Eubacterium sp. CAG:252
CACGTTGCTTTGTCACGGTATAAGGATGGGTGGACATAGTATCAGTAAATTCGGAACAAAGAGCAGATAATGTGCTTTTGTTGTGGAGTGGCGGAGCCTGCCCTGCGGTAAGCTTACAGGATTGTATTGTAAATGCTTATATCGGCAGAAAGACTGAAAGAGAGGGATGAGAAATATGTGGTATGCAGTTCAGGTTATGACAGGAAGAGAAGAAACTGTAAAGGATATGTGTAAAAGACTTATAGATAAAAAACAATATAATGACATATTTGTAATCAGATTTGATAAAGCCAAAAGATACTATGGCACATGGCATAAAGAAAAAGAAATTATGTTTCCGGGATATATATTTATTGATTCTGACAATCCGCAGCAGATATATGAACATCTTAAAAATGTACCAGAATTAACCAAAATGCTTGGCAGGGATAAGAATGAATTC
>FR886336.1:1513-3312 GCA_000436535.1 Eubacterium sp. CAG:252
TGACAAAGTAATAGTTAAGGAAGGTCCATTGTCAGGAATGGAAGGGTTAATCAAGAAAATAGACAGACATAAGAGAGTGGCAGTTTTAAATGCACAGATGTTTGAACAGGATGTTGATATAAGGATAGGGCTTGAAATTATAGAAAAGTATAAAAAATAAAAATACCATAAATTATATATGGCAAATAAAACATAGAGGAATTATGGAAAATAAATATTCAGTTTCAATGTTTGGACAGAAAAGACTTACAAGAGAAGGCGGAGTTGAAATAGTAGTAAAAGAGCTTTGTACAAGAATGGCAAGGAATGGATATTCCGTCACCTGTTATAACAGGTCGGGGCATCATGTAAGCGGTTCGGAATATGATAGTAAAGAAAAAACAGAATATGCTGGAATATGTCAGAAATATGTTCCAACGATTGAAAAAAAAGGACTAGCTGCGGTTAGTTCTTCTTTTTTTGCTGCCTTATGCTGTGCTTTTGGAAAATATGATACAGTTCATATCCACGCTGAAGGTCCGGCGTTTTTTACGTGGCTACCCAAAATGTTTGGAAAAAGAGTAATTGTTACGATTCACGGAATAGACTGGCAGAGAGAAAAATGGAAATCAGGTTTTGGGTCAAAGTTCATAAAACAGGGAGAAAAAAACGCAGTTAAATATGCTGATGAAATAATTGTATTAAGTAAAGGTGTACAGGATTATTTTAAAAATACATATGGAAGAGAAACCAGATTTATACCAAATGGTGTTAATCGTCCGGAGATATGTAATGCAGATATTATAACTGAAAAATATGGATTAACCAAAGATTCTTATATTTTATTCCTTGGCAGACTTGTACCGGAAAAGGGAATTCATTATCTGATAGAGGCATTTAAGAAAGTTAAAACAGATAAAAAACTTGTTATTGCAGGTGGTGCAAGTGACACAGATGAATATGCAAATAAATTAAAAGAGCTTGCTAAAGGTGATGACCGAATAATATTTACAGGATTTGTTCAGGGAAAAATATTAGAGGAATTATATAGTAATGCGTATGTATATACATTACCTTCCGACCTTGAAGGTATGCCTTTGAGTCTGCTGGAGGCTATGAGCTATGGTAACTGTTGCCTTGTATCGGATATTGATGAGTGTTCAGAGGTTGTGGAAGATAAGGCAGCTATTTTCAGAAAAAGTGATATTGAAGATTTAACAATTAAGTTACAGTGTCTTATTGAAAATATGGATATAGTAAAAAAATATAAAAATGAAGCAGCTGATTATATATGTAGTAAATATAGCTGGGATGATGTAGTTAGACAGACTACAGATTTATATGAAAAAAAGGAGAATTAAAATGTCAAAAGAACAGAAATTAAATGGAACGGTAATAGTTACTTATCGATGCAATGCGAGATGTTCTATGTGTAATAGATATAAAGCACCATCAAAACCAGATGAAGAAATTTCTATTGAAACAATTAAAAAGCTTCCCAAAATGTATTTTACAAATATAACAGGTGGAGAACCTTTCATAAGAACAGACTTAAAAGATATTGTAAGAGAATTATATAAAAAGTCAGATAGAATTGTTATTTCAACAAATGGATTTTTTACAGACAGGATAGTTGACATTGCAAAAGAATTTCCACAGATAGGTATTCGTATTTCTATAGAAGGATTAGAGGATACAAACAATGAAATAAGAGGTCTTGAAAATGGATATCAAAGAGGATATCAGACATTAAAAAAATTAAGAGAAATGGGAATGAAGGATGTTGGATTTGGAATGACCGTTCAGGATAAAAATGCACC
>FR886336.1:3352-4064 GCA_000436535.1 Eubacterium sp. CAG:252
CTTGTGCCTCTTTACAATATTTCAAATGAGATGGGTATGGAATTTGCTACAGCATCTCTTCATAATTCTTTTTATTTTGTTGAAGCTAAAAATATTATTAATGACAGACCGATGGTTGCAAAAAATTTCGAAAATCTCGTAAATGAACTTTTGAAATCCAATAGTCCAAAGAAATGGTTCAGAGCATATTTTAATCACGGATTAATTAATTATATATATGGTCAAAACAGATTACTGCCTTGCGATATGTCTTTTGATACATTTTTTATCGACCCATACGGTGATGTTATGCCATGTAATGGCACAAAAGATAAAGAAGTTATGGGAAATCTTAATACTCAGTCATGGGAAGAATTATGGAATTCACCAGAAGCAGAACAAGTAAGAAATAAAGTACGTCATTGTGACAGAAATTGCTGGATGATTGGTTCGGTTTCACCAGCTATGCATAAGTATATCTGGAAACCTGCCTGGTGGGTATTCACACATAAGCTAAAGAGCCTATTTGGTGGCAAATATAGTATGTATGAAAACAAGCTTGTAAGAGATTATCGAGATGGAAAAGTTACAAAGGAAGAATTAGACAAATGTTCGACATGTGATATGTGTGCAACTATAAATAATGGATTAAGTGCAGCAAGTATGGAACAGCTAAAAGATAGAAGCGGTGAAGAAATTGTTGATGCTGATATTGCGGCACAGATGAATAAGT
>FR886337.1 GCA_000436535.1 Eubacterium sp. CAG:252
GAATAATCGATAATCAGGAAGGATTATAGAAAGATGGATTTAAGCTTTTATAAAGGGAAAAAAGTCCTTGTGACAGGACATACAGGCTTTAAGGGTTCGTGGCTTTGCAGAATACTTGTAAAGGCAGGGGCAGAGGTGACAGGATATTCACTTGTGCCACCTACAACACCTAACCTTTTCTCTATGGCAGATGTAGAGAATAACATTAATTCAGTAATCGGTGATATAAGAGACCTTGAACACTTAAAGAAGGTATTTGCGGAGACACAGCCGGAAATAGTGCTTCACCTGGCAGCACAGCCAATCGTAAGGGATTCTTATAAGGACCCTGTATACACATATGAAACTAATGTAATGGGTACAGTAAATATATGCGAATGTGTAAGACTTAACCCATGTGTAAAGTCATTCCTTAATGTGACGACAGATAAGGTATACCACAATAATGAATGGGCTTGGGGCTACAGGGAAAATGAGCCTCTTGACGGATATGACCCATATTCTAACAGCAAGTCATGTTCAGAGCTTGTAACACACAGTTACATCAATTCATTTTTTAATGATATGGATGTTGCAGTGTCAACAGCAAGAGCAGGTAATGTTATAGGCGGAGGCGACTTTGCCAATGACAGGATTGTGCCAGACTGTGTAAGGGCTGCAATAAAGAAAGAAGATATAGTTGTTCGTAATCCACATTCAACAAGACCATACCAGCATGTGTTAGAGCCACTTGCAGCTTATCTTATGATAGCGATGAAGCAGTACGAGGATAAGAAGTATGCAGGCTTCTATAATGTAGGTCCGGATGAGAGTGACTGTATAACAACAGGAACACTTGTTGATACATTCTGTAACAAGTGGGGAGAAGGACTTAAGTGGATAGATAAGTATGACGGTGGCCCACACGAAGCAAACTTCTTAAAGTTAGACTGCTCTAAGTTAAAGACAACATTTGGCTGGAGACCAAGATGGAACTTTGATACAGCAATAGAAAAGTCAGTTGAATGGTCAAAGGTATATGCAGAAGGCGGAGATGTTGTTGCATGTCTTGATAAGGAAATTGATGAATTCTTTAATAATTAGTATTGTGGAATACAATATAAAAGGTTCAAATGTTGTAACTTAATAAATAAGCAAATCTAAAATATTATATTGATTTGTCTGTATTATAAAGACATATTTTTTGTAATGTATTTAAATAGGTCTTAGCAGAAAGTAAAATCTCATATTTTAATGTTCATTTATTAATAATATTGTAAAAATAGCGTGATTAAAGATTGGAGAAAAGTATGTTTGATAACAAGAACGAATTAGAAGCAAGAGAAGAAATTCTTGGAATGGTAGATGAGTACTGCAAGAAGTACCATAACCAGAAGCAGTATAAGGAAGGTGACAGAATTCCTTATGCAAGCCGTGTGTATGACAGCAAGGAAATGATGAACCTTGTAGA
>FR886338.1:0-21395 GCA_000436535.1 Eubacterium sp. CAG:252
TCAGTGATTATCTTTTAGAAAACAGCCAACTACAGCGATGCCAAATCCGAGAACACCTAGGACATATCCCCAAAAATTATTTGTTGTCACAGCAATTCCTAAAAGTATTATTGCAATCCCCGATAACTCAATCTTAATTCCTTTCATTGCAAATATCTTCGTTACAAACTACGATTTGTTGTTCTCATTCTACCATACTGAACCCGTGTTTTACACCTCGCAATTCGACAAGGACAATCAGCTTTTTCTGACTGCCCCTGTCTGTTCTCTGTTTGTGTTTGACCGCTTTTTCTAGCCTGCGCTTTCACGCAGCTCCCTCACGCCTCTTTTTATACACTCCACACAATAATCACACTGCTTCCTTGTCAGTCCATGATTGAGTGTAATTCTTATTGATGACTGTGCGCCCTCATCGTCAAGCCCTATTGCCTTGAGTACATGGGATGGTCCTCCTAGATTTCCGTGGCATGCCGAACCTGCCGATACACATATTCCATCTTTGTCAAGCATTATCACAAGCTCACCACCGTTAATGCCATCAAATCTGAAATTCATATTACCGGATATTCTATATTTATAATCGCCATTAAGCGCTGAACCTTTTACTTCCCTTAATATTCTGTTTGTTATATAGTTTCTTGTTGACATTTCCTCCTGTATGCGCTGTTTCAGCCTATTCTGTGATATTCTGGCGGCTGTTGCAAGTCCAATAATACCCGCTACATTTTCAGTACCCGAACGCATTCCCCGTTCCTGACCTCCACCACATATAAGTGGACTTATATTTCCAGACCTTGCATACAGAAAACCAACACCTTTAGCACCGCCTATCTTATGCGCACTCACACTCATATAATCAACACCGAGTTCATTAACATTTACAGGAATATGACCATAAGCTGCCACCGCATCTGTATGAACTGGTATGCCGTATTCTGCAGCTATATTGCACACTCCCTTTACTGGCTGGATTGTGCCTATCTCATTGTTGACAAGCATAACTGATATAAGTCTCGTGTCACACTGGATATGTGATACAAGGTCATTCATATTAATAATTCCGTTTGGATGTACCCTGACATAAGTTACCTTATATCCTCTTTTTTCAAGCTGGCGGCACTTATTCATAATCGCCGGATGTTCTATGGAACTGACTATAATATGACCTTTTTTACCACTGCTGCCACCTGTTGTATCGTGTACTTGGCTGCCTGTCAGCGCTGATTCAAGCACCCAGTTATCACTCTCCGTTCCACCTGATGTAAAAAATACCTCGTCCGAAGCCGCACCAATAGTTTCTGCTACTATCTTTCTTGCCTCTTCCAGCGCTATCTTATTCATTCTGCCTATCTTATATATGGAAGACGGATTGCCATAATTATCCGCAATATAATTCAACATAACATCACGCACTTCTGGAAGAACCGGCGTAGTCGCCGCATTATCAAGATATAACATACCTCCCCTTTCCGTGCATATATAATCGCACTTTCCCCTATATTTTTAATATTATGCCAAATGTCAGAAAGTCGTTCATATCTGCATTAATTAAAAAACTTATGACCCGACTGACACCAAAATACCTTTTAATACTTACATCATATTATATTCAATTAAAGCATAATATGTTAAAGAATAAAGATATGGTTATTAACTGGTCATATATGAATAAATCCATCAAAAATCCGCTTATTAAAGGAACTATAATTCTTACCGCAGCCGGACTTTTTTGCCGTATACTCGGCTTTTATTACAGAATATTTCTTAACCGGCATATTGGTGCTTACGGTATGGGAATATTGCAGCTTATTATGCCGCTTTGCGGAATAGCCTTTTCGGTATGCATCATCGGTTTTAATTCAGCCATATCAAAGTTTACAGCCGCTTATCACAAAAGCCTCAAACCGCTTATATCCGGAATATGCGTATCCCTTCCGGTTTCTATAGCATTTTCGACATTGTGCTATATATTTGCAGATACAATAGCCAAACGTATTATGTTAAATGCTTACTGTGCCAGTCTTATAAAGGTTATCGTGCTTGGAATTCCTCTGTCAGCCCTGCACAACTGTATATGCGGATATTATTATGGCTGCAAATCAACCGCCATACCCGCCATATCCCAGATTATTGAGCAGCTTGTAAGAATTCTTGGTGTTATCATATATTATTATGCCTTTATTAAAGGCTCCGGCGAACTTACCATATATGATGCCCTGTACGGTAATATATTTGGTGAGCTGTCTGCTGTTTTATTCTGTGTTATATTATTGTACGCAAAAAAGATAAGATACCGTAAAGATACCTTATCCAATATGTTTATAAATAATATGCGTACACTTTGTATGTATACAAAAAGAATAACTCTGTATGCAATTCCTCTAAACTTAAACAGCCTGCTTATACATCTTCTTGAAAGCGGCGAGGCAATCCTTATCCCAGCTCAGCTTATGCTGTATGGCTTATGCCATGAAAATGCTGTGAGCACCTACGGCATAATCGGTGGAATGGCTCTGCCTCTTATTATGTTTCCAAGCGCAATAACTAATTCGCTGGCAGTTATGCTTGTTCCTAAAATATCGGAGGACAGCTCAGCTAACCACTCGGATGGCATAATAAATACAATATCCTACACCATTACGCTGTGTATGCACCTTGGAATTATGTGTTCTGTGTTATTTGTTCTGTATATAAGCCGACTTGGTGCCATCATATTCGGCGAAAGCGATGTATACACATACACCACTCTGCTTGCCTGTGTCTGTCCATTTCTGTATCTCAAAGTCGGTCTGTCAAGTATACTGAATGGAATTAATAAAACCACATTTACATGTGCCGCCAATATAACAGGACTTCTTATAAGAATAGGCTTTCTTATTGTTCTTGTTCCCCATATTGGCATATCAGGATACATATACGGACTTATAATAAGCAACTTTATCGTGTGCCTTCTAAGCTATGTGAAGCTAAGGCTTTCTTATTGTTTTAAGGCAAATGTGGTAAACAATATTATATGTCCTGCAAGTATAAGCATAATATCTGTTGCAACCGCTTCAATATCCGAAAAACTTATAACTCTGCTTATTCCTGATATACTTGCAAATATAAGCTACACTCTGCTACTTTTAATGAAGCTTGTAATTGCATGTATTATATATGTAATTCTGTTCATATATACAACCAGACCACAGAATAATTCTTATTAATTTTCCTGATTTTCTGTATTTACCAGTTTTGTATATCTTTTTGCCTGATTGATGGATGGGGCGTTGTCCCATTCATCTTTTCTTTCGTCATACATTTTCTGTATCCATTCGATAGCTTCTTTTCTGCCCTCTTCGGAATATTCAAACTGCTTTGTGGTTATATCATCCGGATTAACAGCGCTTGATGCAAATGGACCTCTCCATACAAGTGCATCAAGCATAAATTCCGGCTTTTTACCTGTCCTTTTAATCATATATCTCATTCCATTATGGTCGCCGCTGTAAGTGCCGCCATAGGAAAAGAAGTTGAATGGAAGTATCTGTTTTTCATCTATCATGTGTTATACCTCATAGCTCATTTATAGTTGTTGTAATGTTAGAGTATTACAAAAAGAGAGCCTTTAGATATCTCTAAAAACTCTCTAAACAGCATAAATACTAGCCTTTTATTAGAACTTACCTTCATCAGCAGCCTGCTGTACACTAACAGCAACAGCAACTGTAGCACCAACCATAGGGTTGTTACCCATACCGATAAGACCCATCATTTCTACGTGGGCAGGAACTGAAGATGAACCAGCGAACTGGGCATCTGAGTGCATACGTCCCATAGTATCTGTCATACCATAAGAAGCAGGACCTGCTGCCATGTTATCTGGGTGAAGTGTACGACCTGTACCACCACCTGAAGCTACTGAGAAGTACTTCTTGCCAGCTTCAAGTCTTTCCTTCTTGTATGTACCTGCAACTGGATGCTGGAATCTTGTAGGGTTTGTTGAGTTACCTGTGATAGAGATATCAACATTCTCCTTCCACATGATTGCAACACCTTCTGTTACATCGTTAGCGCCGTAGCAGTTAACCTTAGAACGAAGTCCATCAGAATATGCGATTCTTTCGATTTCCTTAACTTCGCCTGTAGCATAATCCATCTCTGTCTCAACGAATGTGAATCCGTTAATTCTTGAGATAATCTTAGCAGCATCCTTACCAAGACCGTTAAGAATAACCCTAAGAGGTTTCTGTCTAACCTTGTTAGCCTTCTCTGCGATACCGATAGCACCCTCAGCAGCAGCGAATGATTCGTGACCTGCTAAGAAAGCGAAACATTCTGTATCTTCTTCAAGAAGCATCTTACCAAGGTTACCATGTCCAAGACCAACCTTTCTCTGGTCAGCAACTGAACCTGGAATACAGAATGCCTGAAGACCTTCACCGATAGCTGCAGCAGCTTCTGAAGCCTTTCTAGCACCCTTCTTGATTGCGATAGCTGCACCTACGATGTAAGCCCAGCAAGCGTTTTCAAAGCAAATAGGCTGAATGCCCTTTACCATGTTGTATACGTCTAAACCAGCATCTTTAGTAATCTTCTCAGCTTCTTCTATAGATGAGATACCATAGCTGTTAAGTACAGCGTTGATCTGGTCAATTCTTCTCTCATATGATTCAAATAATGCCATTATATTCGTCCTCCTTACTTAACCTCTTCATCTGTTCTAGGATCAATAATCTTAACTGCATCAGCAACACGGCCATACTGTCCAGCTGCCTTCTCATATGCTGTGTTAGGATCATCACCCTTCTTAATGAAGTCTGTCATCTTACCAAGGTTAACGAACTTATAACCAATAATCTGATCATCCTTGTCAAGAGCGATACCTGTTACATATCCCTCTGCCATCTCTAAGTAACGTGGTCCCTTTGCAAGAGTACCATACATAGTACCAACCTGTGAACGAAGTCCCTTACCAAGGTCTTCAAGACCAGCACCAACTGCTAAACCGCCTTCTGAGAAAGCGCTCTGTGTTCTGCCGTATACAATCTGTAAGAATAATTCTCTCATAGCTGTATTGATAGCATCACATACTAAGTCTGTATTTAAAGCTTCCATAACTGTTAAGCCTGGTAAGATTTCAGCTGCCATAGCTGCTGAATGTGTCATACCTGAACATCCGATTGTTTCAACTAAAGCTTCCTGAATGATACCTTCCTTAACATTTAATGTGAGCTTACATGCACCCTGCTGAGGAGCACACCAGCCAACACCATGTGTAAAACCTGAAATGTTCTTAACTTCCTTATTCTGTACCCACTTTCCTTCTGTAGGAACTGGAGCTGCGCCATGATGAACGCCCTGTGCTACTGGACACATGTTTTCAACTTCCTGTGTATAAATCATCTTATTACTCCTTTCGTTAGTTAAGGGATCCATACCTAATGATGAATCCCTTTATCACTTGTGTTATTTTCTCACATCACAATGCTTAAGTCAATTATGATTGTGTAAAAAATATCAAAAATTATAAAAAAATGTAATTAAAGGTCGAACTTATCAATAGCTTCTGTAAGATGTGAAGCAATATCATCAAGTTCTACAGTAAACTGGTTAAGTGTATGCATAGTCGCATTAACCTCCTCTGCTGAGGCTGAAACCTCCTCGGAAGCTGCTGCTGTTTCTGTTGATACAGAAGCAACATCCTCCATACTCTTAACAACATTTTCACGGCTTGCATCCATCTGGTCATTAAGTGAAGCTATGTTCTCAAGACCATCCTTAAGTGCATTGATTGCATCTGAGATATGTCCGAAAAGTTCCTTTGCCGCATTGATTGACTTATTCTGCTCGTTTATAATCTCAACACTTTCGTCCATAGTCTTTTCAGCAACAACTGACTTAGCTGATATTTCCTTGATAATCTGCTTAATCTCATCTGTTGAAGACTGTGACTGTTCAGCAAGCTTTCTAATCTCATCAGCAACTACTGCAAAGCCCTTTCCGCTCTCACCTGCCCTTGCTGCCTCAATACTTGCATTAAGCGAAAGTAAGTTAGTCTGTTCTGTAATCTCTGTAATTGCATCAGATATAAAGTTAATCTTTTCAATACTTTCAATCATCTCATTGACAACATTCTTAGAAAATCTTGAGTTATCCTTAGACTTTTCACCCTTGTCAATAAGGTCATCAACAATTGTTATACCCTTATCACTAAGAGTCTTTGTCTCTATTGACATATCGCTTATATCGCTTACATATGCCTTAGTTTCGTGAAGCTTAGAAGCAAGAAGTTCTACTTCTGATGTAGCCTTCTGTGTGCTCTCTGCCTGTCCTGATGCACCTATAGATACGCTCTGGATAGCTTCTGAAACCTGATTAACTGTTTCTGTAGTAGACTCACTTACCTGTGATATCTTCTTGGATGCTGTTATAAGTACACCAGACTTTTCTTCAACGCCCTTGATAAGTCCTGCCATCTGGTCAGCCATAATATTATAGTTGCTTTCTGCCTGACCAAATTCATCCTTCCTCTTAACCTTTATTCTATGTGTAAGATCACCATTTGCCATCTTATCCATAGCCACATTGATTTTCTTAAGTTCACCTGAGATTAACTTTGATATTATAAGGGCAATTGCTATACCGATTACAAGAGCAATGAGTGCAAGTAATATAATAGTATTTCTAATGCTGTCAATAACTGACTGTGTTTCAGACTCACTTATAAAGCCCATAAGAGTCCAGCCTGTAACTGCATCCTTTGATGTTACTATATGAAGGCTTTCACCATTGACAGTTTCATCAAAAGAAAATGTTGTATCAAGCTTATCATCACTAAGACCCTTTATAGTACTCCAGCATGCAAGCTTTGTAACGTCATCAACATATGTATTCTTGTCATTATTAACAAGTATCTTGCCATCATTATTGACAAGTATTACATAACCTGTGTTAAGAAGTCCTATATTTCTTACATAATCTTCTACCTCTGAGAAGTCAATATTAAGACCTACTACACCATAATTGCTGTTATCTGAATACTTTATTTCCTGCGATACAGTAAATATAGTCTTTCCTGACGAAGAGTCAGTATATGGGTCTGAAAACATAGAATATATAGAATTCCTTGCCTTAGAACCTATACAGCTCTTATACCATGTCTGGTTAGTATCATTAACACCTGTTGTAAGTCCACCCTTGTTAGATACCTTATTGGTCTGAGGGTTAAGCTCTGTCCATCCATCAATTCTTAAGCCTGTACTTGTTGTAAAAAATGCAAGCTCTGCACCATTAGTTACTCTAACCGATGCAACAAGAGAATCCTTTATTGCTGTTACATTAGTGTTCAAATCACCTGAGTCTTCAAGATGCTTTATCTCATTCTTACGTGTAAGAAGGTCGACAGGCTGTGAAAGTGTCTTTAAGTATGTTGTAAAGCCCTCCTGCACAGCATCGAGTGTCTGCTCACTTGTTACATTTGTGTTACTGTTTACAGCTGTTCTTGTTGTCTTTATAGAGCCGAATGATACAAGTATTATAGATACGCCTATCGCTACTACGAAAGATAATACAAGCTGAAAGCCGATTCCCTTAAAAGATTTCATTTTTTTACCTCACTATTCTTATCCCTTTTTTATAAATAATCAGAATTTCTTTAATCAGACACAAATATCACGACTGACCAACTTTTTCCGATTACTTTCTGCAATATTTTCTGTGAAATATCACTTTCCTTTCACAAGCTTAAATATAACATAAGACATATATTTTTCAAGTATTGTTTAGATTTATTAACAATTTATTAATATTTTCCTAATATTTTTCTGCAATTTCACCCTGCTTCTTATATATAGAATGGGCTGGCACATATCCCCTCACGCTTGAAAGCGGATATATATTGCTTTCCCTTCCCACTATTGTTCCCGGATTAAGTACGCTTCCACAACCCACCTCAACAAGGTCGCCAAGAAATGCTCCTATCTTTTTTATTCCAGTATCAACTGCTTCATCTGCTCCCTTGATAGTTATAAGCTTCTTATCAGACTTTACATTAGAAGTTATTGAACCTGCACCCATATGTGCCTTATATCCAAGTATTGAATCGCCTACATAGTTATAGTGTGGAACCTGTACCCCGTCAAATAATATGACATTCTTTAATTCTGTTGAATTACCGACAACAGCACCCTCGCCAACTATAGCCTTTCCTCTTATAAATGCACAGTGTCTTACCTCTGCACCCTTGCATATTATGGCTGGACCTGCGATATAAGCTGAGTCAAATACATTTGCTTCTTTATGAACCCATACATTTTCGCCTCTTTTAATATACTCGTCTGCTGGAAGCCTGTTTCCAAGCTCAACTATAAAGTCACCTATCTTAGACAGCACTTCCCATGGAAATGTACATCCCTCAAATATATCTGCTGCAATAGTCTTATCAAGACTGTATAATTCTTTTATAGTAATTGCTTCGTTCATTTTATTACCTGCTTTCTATATAAATAATCCAGTATCAGAGGTATGTTCCCCTGATATGTTATTTTCTCTAAAATACCATATTTACCGCATTTATTCTACTGTAACGCTCTTTGCAAGATTTCTTGGCTTATCTACATCATTACCCTTAAGTACTGCTGTATAGTAGGCTATAAGCTGGAGTGGAACTGCCGCTGTCATTGGCATAAACATCTGTGGTGTCTTTGGAAGACGTATTATTATATCTGCAACGCCATCTTCAACCTCTACCTCCTGTGCTGCCACAAGTATAACAAGAGCACCTCTTGCCTTTACTTCTTTTATATTACTTATAGTCTTCTCAACAAGATCCATCTGTGTTGCAACTGCAATTACCGGCATGTTTTCTGTAATAAGTGATATTGTTCCGTGCTTTAATTCACCTGCTGCATATGACTCAGAGTGAATATATGATATTTCCTTAAGCTTAAGCGAACCTTCCATACTTGAAGCATAGTCAAGACCTCTTCCTATATAAAGAAGGCTGTCTGCATTCATAAGCTTAGATGCTGCATACTGGCACTTTTCCTTAAGATTAAGTGTATCTTCAAGTACCTGTGGCATTTCTTCAAGATACTTTGTATACTGTTCACACTCTTCTTTTGTTATCTTATTTTTTGCATATGCAAGCTCAAATGCAATAAGATACATAATAGATATCTGAACCATATATGCCTTTGTTGAAGCAACTGATATTTCAGGACCGGCATGTGTATACACAACCATATCGGCTTCTCTTGCTATAGATGAACCCTTTACATTGACAATAGCCATAGTGTCTGCCCCACGCTCCTTGGCAAGCTCCATAGCAGCCTTTGTATCTGCTGTTTCACCTGACTGTGATATAACTATCATAAGGTCGCCTTCACCTATAAGCGGGTCCCTGTATCTGAATTCAGAGGCTATATCAACATTTACGGGCACTCTGACAAGCTTTTCTATAACATACTTGCCCACCATTCCGGCATGCATTGCTGTTCCACAGGCTACTATATATATGTTGTTATAGCTCTTTAACTTATCCTTATCAAAGCCTTCTGCTGTAAAGTCAGGCATATGTTCCTGTATTCTTGGTGTTATTGTAGTCTTTACCGCTGTTGGCTGCTCATGAATTTCCTTTAACATAAAATGCTCATAACCGCCCTTTTCAGCCGCATCAACATCCCAGTCAGCAGTATTTATATCCTTGTAAATCTCATTTTTATGGACATCATAAAATCTTATTGAGTCCTTCTTTACAACGGCTATATCGTTAGTATCAAGAAGATAGTAATCTCTTGTATAATGTATAATGGCAGGAACATCTGATGCTATGAAGTTCTCACCCTCTCCGGATCCTACTATAAGCGGACTGTCCTTTCTTACCGCATACACTGTGTCAGGAAAGTCCCTGAATATGATACCAAGTGCATATGAACCCTTAATCTCGCCAATAACCTTTGCAATAGTATCAAGCGGATTGCCGTCATAATAGTAATCAAGAAGCTTAGCCACTGTTTCTGTATCTGTTTCACTTATAAAGCTGTAGCCCTCACTTATAAGAAAGTCCTTAAGCTGCTTATAATTCTCTATAATTCCATTGTGCACAATCGAAACTCTTTTATTGCCATGTGGGTGTGAATTAATATCTGATGGTTCACCGTGTGTCGCCCATCTGGTATGTCCTATTCCGCAGTGTCCCTCCGGCTTTCCATCCCTTTTCATCTTATCTACAAGATTGGAAAGCCTTCCTTTACACTTCTCCACCTTGATAGTTCCATTTTCAAAAACAGCTATTCCTGCTGAATCATATCCTCTATATTCAAGCTTTGAAAGCGCATCTATAAGTACATCTGCGCAATCTCTGTCACCTATATATCCTGCAATACCACACATAATAATCCTCCATTCTATCAACTATTTGTATCAGCCTTATATCTTCCCGTGCATTATACACGATACGTCACCCTTGGGCAACATAATCTTTTATCGTTTATAATTCTTTGCCGAATTATTAAAAAGCGCTGTAAGCTGTGCCTGGTTATTAAGCCCTTTCACAGCCATAGTTCTTCTTGTAACAAAACCTGACAGCTTCTGCATATATTCATCTGATGTTATACTTCCCTCTGCCACATAGGTAAGCCCCTTTTCCCAGCTTGCTGTAAGCTCAGGATTTAGGAGCTGGCGTATTGAATTATCAACAACATCGTATATAATCTCACCTAAAAGTGTCGGCGTGATTATCTGTGTTTTGGAATTAATAAATATATACTTATTGACATTAAGCTTTTTTAATATCTCCGCTCTTGTCGCACTTGTTCCTATGCCGCTTCCTTTTATCTGCGCCCTTAACTCCTCATCTTCGATAAGCTGTCCTGCATTTTCCATGGCAAGAATAATCGAACCTGAGTTATATCTTTTAGGCGGTGAGGTTTCACCCTCTTTTATGCTGAACTCTGTAAATGTTATGACAGAGCCTTTCTTTATCGACTTAAGGCTTTCAAGCAGCCCTGTGTCTGCCTTCTGCGACTCTGCATCTGCTGTATCGGCATTATTGTCCGTATTCTGTCCACCTGCCTGTGTGCTTTTATTTTTTGCAAATGAGTTCTTTGTAACCTTAAGATATCCTTCATTTACAAGTACTTTAAATGTTGCATACATATCCTCATTCTTGACAGAAGATGTTATGCTGACCTTCTGATATACTGCTGCCGGATAAAATATACTTAAAAATCTTCTTACTATAAGTTCATAAGTTCTTTGTGCCGTAACTGAAAGTGAAGCAAGATTATTAAGTCCCTGTCCTGTAGGAATAATAGCGTAATGGTCTGTTATGGCTTTGTCGTTACAGTATCTTGTCTTTTCAATGCCTGTATACATCTTATTTTCCATAACTTCATCTGCTATATCCTTAGCCTGCATATAACTTTTAAGTCCGCCTATATTCTTATATATCTCCTTACAGACGGCAGTTGACAGCACACGCGCATCTGTTCTTGGGTATGTGACAAGCTTTTTTTCATACAGCTCCTGTATAATATTAAGCGTCTGGTCAGGACTTATCTTGAACTGCTTACTACATTCATTCTGAATTTCGGCAAGGTTATATAAAAGCGGAGGATTTTTAGTTTCTTTTTTTCTCTCAACAGACTTCACTACTCCCTGTGCTGGAAGCGGGTCTGATAATATTCCTATAAGTTCCTCTGCTTTCTGTCTTTCCTTAAAGCCATTATCCTTGTATATATAAGGAGTTCCATAGTATCTGCTCTGTTCGCATACTCTCCATTCTGCATCAAATGTTTTATCATTAATCGAAGCATTGCCAATTACCCTGAAAAATGGTGTCTTTACAAAACTTCGTATCTCTCTTTCTCTTCTTACAACCATGCCAAGTACGCACGTCATAACTCTTCCGACTGACACTACTGCCCTGTCTTGGTGAAGATAATTGGCTATATTTCTTCCATACTTTAATGTAAGAACTCTTGAGAAGTTAATTCCCATAAGATAGTCCTCTTTGGCACGAAGATACGCTGCTGCACTCAGATTATCGTATTCTGATATATCCTTTGCGTTCTTTATTCCTTTTATAATCTCTTCCTCTGTCTGTGAGTCTATCCACACTCTTTTTTCACTTTTGCCTGTAACGTGTGCTTCCTGCCTTACAAGCCTGTATATGTACTCTCCCTCACGTCCCGAATCGGTACATACATATATAGTATCCACATCACTTCTGTTAAGAATTCCCTTAACTATATTAAACTGCTTCTGGACTGCCGGTATAACCTCATACTTAAACTGCTGTGGTATAAATGGAAGTGTATCAAATCTCCATCTTTTAAGGTTTTCATCATAGGCCTCCGGATAGCACATTGTAACAAGATGTCCGACACACCACGTGACGATGTGTTCTTCTGCCTCAAGATAACCATCCATCCTTTTAAAGTTTACATGCAGTGCCTTTGCAAATTCCTGCGCAACACTTGGCTTCTCCGCTATATATACGGACTTTCCCATATTTATCTCCATTCTGTTTAATTATCAATTCTATCGTTTTATTTGCTTTTTTATCTATATTATTTTTATATTTATATGATATTTCTGGTGTTTTCAATTATTTCGTTATTTTATTAATTATATCATTCCCTGAATGCCATGGCTATTCTATAGCATATACTTATAGCTTTCCAAGTTCATCAAGTGTCTTCATATATGCAGGAATAAATTCCTCCATAAAGTAATCGACCTCCTGAATATGCATATCTCTGATAGTCTTTTCTATTGTTTTCTCTGCTTCTATAAAGTCTGTATTGCCTGACTTTCTCTCCTCTATACACTTAATATATGCCGATATCTTATCAGCCGCCTTAACATATCTCCACAATTCCTCTTCTTCCTTAGTTTCAAGAAAAAGAGGTTCATAGCTGTCACGCATAACCTCAGGAAGTCCTGTCAGCAGCTGGTTTTTTGCCACATTTTCAAGTTCCTTATATGCATTTCTTATCTCTGTGCTGTAATACTTGACTGGTGTCGGCATATCACCTGTTATTATCTCTGTAACATCATGATACATCCCAAGAACAGCCATTCTTTCTGCATTAAGGTGTCCTTCGTATATTGTGTTGTTGATAATACCAAGTGCATGTGCTATATATGCAACCTCAAGACTATGTTCGCAGTCATTCTGCTCCCTGCTGTTTATCATAAGTCCCCATCTGTTTATATACTTCATTCTTGATAACATCGCAAAAAAATGACTATCCTTCATAACTTATAAGTTCCTTTATCTATCCAGCTTATTTTTGCCGTGCACAAGCCCTGCTTAATTCTTTCACCAGAAAACACACCATGACAGTCTAAGAAAACCTGTGCCTTGCTTATACACATTATAATTTATTGCTCTGCAAAATGCAAAGGATATGATAACAAATATACTCTAACTAAACAAGTTATTGTTACTATCAAAGACAAGTCCGAAAATGCTGCACATTTATCCGATGTGGCGCATCAGACATACAAAATCTGATAAATACACATAGAAATCATATCTAAAATAAGCAGCACATCCCCAAATGGTCTGTACTGCTTATCATCCATATGTATTTTAATTGTATGCTAATTATACAATCATTACTTAGCTGTTATATATCCCTGAGCCTTAAGAAGTTCTGCGCAAAGAACTGCTCCGCCTGCTGCCCCTCTTAATGTGTTGTGTGAAAGTCCAACGAACTTATAATCAAATACGCTATCCTCTCTTAATCTGCCGAGTGAAATTCCCATACCATTCTCATAGTTAACATCAAGCTTAACCTGTGGACGGTCATCTTCCTCAAGATACTGGATAAACTGCTTTGGTGCTGATGGAAGATTTAATTCCTGAGGTGCGCCCTTAAAGCTTCTCCACTTTTCAATAATCTGTTCCTTTGTAGGCTTCTTTCCGAAGTTTACAAATACTGCTGCTGTATGTCCATCAAGAACTGGAACTCTTAAGCACTGGCATGTGATAACTGGCTCTGTAGCTGGAACGATTTCACCATTTTCAACCTTACCAAGAATTCTAAGAGGTTCTTTTTCTGACTTTTCTTCTTCACCACCGATATATGGGATGATATTCTCTACCATCTCTGGCCACTGTTCAAATGTCTTACCAGCACCTGAAATAGCCTGATATGTTGTAGCTACCACAAGCTTTGGCTCAAACTCCCTAAGGGCTGCAAGCGCTGGTGCATAACTCTGGATTGAACAGTTAGGCTTAACTGCGATAAATCCTCTTGTTGTTCCAAGTCTCTTCTTCTGGGCCTCTATAACCTTAGTATGCTCTGGATTAACTTCTGGAAGAATCATAGGAACATCTGGTGTCCAACGGTTAGCACTGTTATTAGATACTACAGGAACCTCTGCCTTTGCATATCTTTCCTCTAATGCCTTTATCTCGTCCTTAGGCATATTAACAGCACAGAATACAAAGTCAACCTTTGATACTATTTCATCAAAGTCCTTATCCATATCATATACTGACATCTTCTTAACAAATTCTGGCATTGGAGTCTGCATTTTCCAACGTCCCTCAACAGCCTCTTCATAAAGTCTGCCTGCTGAACGTCCACTTGCTGCAACTAACACAACATCAAACCAAGGATGGTTTTCAAGTAATGTTATAAATCTCTGACCTACCATACCTGTACCACCAAGGATACCAACCTTTAACTTATCGCTCATTATAGTCCTCCATTCTCACGCTTACCGCGTCTTATGTAAATATACTTTACATGTTATTTTTCCTTAACCAAAAACAACCTCCGCCTTTTTGTCTTTCTGTGACGTACATTTGTTTTTTAGTGCTTTCAACATACTAGCACACATACTTATATATTGCAAGTCCTTTTCTAAAATATATATTCCTTTACGTAGTTAAACAGTCTGAACCTGAATAAGCCTGCTTTATTACTCCGTAACAGTCTCTGGTATATCACTTTCTTTGTCAGGATATTCAAATATATATCTTTCATATCCATTTATTATCGTTGTATCTTTATACTTACACTCTCTTTTATTATTCATGGAATAGTTAAGATGAACATGACCATGAATAAAATACTTTGGCTTATATTTATCAAGTATGTCTATAAACACCTCAAATCCCTTATGTGGATTATCCTCACCATCGCTTATTCCTGCCGCTGGAGAATGGGTAAGAAGAATATCTATTCCTTTTTTCATCTTTATCTTAGGCCACATCTTTACAACCCTTTTTTTCATCTGACTCTGTGTATACTGGTTGGCTCCCGCCTTATATCTGATAGAACCTCCAAGCCCCATAATACGGACACCCTTGTATACATATATCTTATCTTCTATGCAAACACAGCCCTCAGGCTCTTTGAATGCATAATTATCATCATGATTACCGCGCACATATAATATAGGCACCTTGGCAAATGAAGCAAGAAAAGACAGATATTCTGAACGCAGATCCCCACATGACAGAATAAGGTCTATGCCATCTAACTTTTCCTTTTCAAAATAATCCCACAGATACTTAGACTCAACGTCAGCTAACACAAGTATTTTCATAACTTTCACTCATTTCAATTATTCATTAACATCTATAATTCCCTGATTCATAACAAGAAGCTTGGAATCATCACTAAGTTCATCATATTCCGGTACTTTTCCCACAACATTATCAAGCAGCCAGTCCATTTCTATAACCTCATCAGGGTCAAGTGTTTCGTCTGCTTTATTCATAATCTCTCCCGCCTGATTTTTAAGTTCACCGGAAAATGGCATAAATTCACCCTTTATAATAGAATGTCTTACCAGGTCTACTATCTTTCTTGTTTCGCTGTTAAGACCTCCACCATATATTATATCAACTGCACCTGATGACATGCCCCACCAGTAATTAAGCGCTGATACTTTGTCGCCCTCCTCTTCCTTCTTCCATGAGCCACTAAGTATACTCTGGATAAGCTTTTCATAGAAAGCACCCCAGTGCCATACCGGCATGGCAAGATGTTTAACCATACCATCATCATTAATATACAGGCCAAACTTTCTTGAAGACTTCTTAGGTGTAATCATATCCTGGTCAGATATGCAGTTAATTCCCAGTTCTTGAAACTTTGCCTCAATATCATTATCCTTAATTCCAGCCCATTCAACGTACACCTTTGCATTAGGATTAACTGCCCTTACACCCATTGCAAATGCATTGATATTGGCCATAACTCCATACAGCGGACAGCTTGCCACATAACCGATTTTATCTCCCTTAGCCATAACACCGGCTATTATTCCCGTAAGATACTTAGCCTCATGCATTCTTATATAATATGTCCTTATATACTTGTGCGATATATTAAGTGAGCAGTTAAGTATCTTTGCCTTTGGATTTGCTATCGCCTGCTTAAGACTTGCATACATCATAGATGATGATGTCACAAATATAAGGTCTGTATTCTCATCAATAAGCTTCTGGATAGCATCATAATCATCTATCTTTGGTCTTACATTTGTTATGCTTACAGTTTCTATCTGCTTGCCAAAGGTTTCATCTATATACTGTCTTCCAAGCTCATGTGCATAACACCACTCTGATGTCTGTGGTGTTTTTTCATATATAAAACCTACTTTAAGCTTTTTATTATCTCCGCTTGATATAGGAATAAGATAACTTAATATATTCTTCTTTGCCGGCTCTATCTTCGCCGGATTCATCCTGAGTTCAACCTCACTGTTATCAGATAACAGCTCAAACTCAGCCCACGTCTTGGCTATATTCTTATCCATCTCATCCGGTGTCATATGCTTGACACTGTCATAGCCGTGGATATGAATAAATCTTAAGTACGCATCACCTATAGGAAAGTCGAACCTGTCGCCGCCTCTTGACTCATAGGCAGTCCTGAAATTAAGATAACTTGATACAAGGTCTTTCTTATCATCATCATCCATAGGCTTACCCGGTTCTATTCCTACAAGCTCCATAAGAGTTGTAAAGCTGCCCTCCTTACTGAAATATATATCATTCAGCTTGGTTGACTTATAAAAATCCATAAACTCATAATATATCTTAACATCCGGGTCATCTGACCTTTTAGGAACTTTTCTTATAACCTGTGCATTGACAGTAACCGCATTAAAGTACTTTAGTACACTTACACGCTTATTGCCCTCTAACACGTAAAACTTATTCATATATTCATATACTTTGATAGGGTCTCTTATTCCCTCATTTACCTGACTGTCGCTAAGAGAAGCCCACTTTGCAGAGAATTCACTTCCCCATTCTAATATAGGCATCCAGTTATCTGCAAATGCGTTTGTCCTTCCTGCTGTACATGTTCCAACAACAAGTCTTAAAGGAATCTGGTCTATGCCAAGACTCACCTCTGAATCAATATCCTTTTCCCCAATCATACTTTCCATAACTGGAAGATATGGATACTTTCCCTTATTAACACATGCATTATATTCTTTTTTTCCAATCTTTAAGGCACTCATATAATCCTGTACTGACATACTAACCTCCATTCTGCAGGCATATCCAATACCATAATAGCATTTTCATTACTGTAGTAATAGCAGCCTTTAACACCTGCTTTCCACTTTAACTTAACATATTTTATATCAAAAATAAAGAAAAAATGCCACCTGATACACACTAATGTATATCAGGCAGCAGTAACCGCATATATATTATGATACCCACGGATTGTTCCGTGCTACGCACTCCCACATCTACGCTCCGCTTCGGTCCGCGCTAAACATGTGCCACTGGCACATAGCACCCGTCCCATATTCGCATATCGTGGACTATCATCTCACTTTTATGCTCATATTTTTTTTGGTGTCACAAGGTCATTCACCCACCTATGAGCAAGCTCATGTTGGTAAATGACTTTTTGACCCTGGTATCATATAATCAAAGAACACTTGCCATAATCTTAGTAAGTGTCATTATGTAGTTCTTATCTGACTCATTCCATCTGAAACTCTTATTAAACGTATCATAGAATACAACTATATTATCCCCGGCTTCATTCTTATAATAGCAGTATATCATACCACCTATGCTGCATTCTATAACTGCATCGTACATCTCCTTATAAAAAGACTCTATATTGGATGTATACACAACTGTAACATAATGTCTATCCTCAAACTTGCCCATAAACTTATCAGTCTTTAACATATCAAGAATATCCGGAAGCTTTGAATACTCCCCACAATAACTTATCAGTTCACCCCTGCTGGCATTGTATACACGTATTCCGTCTATCTCTAATGCCTTAATAGCCCTTGGAAGTGACCTTCCTACTGCCTCTGCGCCATTCTTAACTATATCTATAGCAATATCTGCAACCTCTTGTGATAAAACCTCACCCTTTTTAATAGGTGCCATGGAGAAGCCTTTTCTTCCTATCTCATCAAGAAAATCGCCGTGCTTTTCAGGGTCATAGATAATGTATCTGTTTTTTCCTTTATTCTTTGCTATATAGAGACACTTATCAGCTTTATTCACAAGTGAATCATAATCATTTCCATTTTCTGGATACTGGCATACACCCATAGACAATGTAACTATGCTTCCATTTTCTCCCTGACTAAGTTCATCCCTTACCTTGCGCTTAAGATATGTAAGAATAGACCTTAACTGGCTTTCCGTTGTAATCCAGTTCGTAAATATAAAAAACTCATCACCGCCAAAACGTCCTACAATACCTCTTCCATTAAGAGCACTATTAATAATAGATGCAACCTTTAATATGACCTTGTCACCATAAAGATGTCCATACGTGTCATTAATACTCTTAAAATCATCTATATCAATCATAACAACATAATGCTTGTCTTTATTAGAAACTATGACATCAGAAACATACTCCTTACATGCTCTCTTGTTAAGAAGTCCTGTAAAGAAGTCCTTGCCCTCCTGGGTAGCATAATAAGCTTCTCCTGACTGTGCACCAAGTGACTTGATAATGCCTACTGCAATCTTGGTTCTGTCATACCTGTAAACTATACGACAGTCAACCTTATACATTCCAAGCTTTGCCATATCTGTTATAAGTGGACCTGTAATCTCTGCGCTAAAGCCTTCATTAGCATTACGCAGCCTGTTTATAAAATCCTTAAAATCCTGTATGTGTCTTGCATTATTAAAGAAAGTCAGAATATGCTCCTCAAACTCATCAATATGCATTTTGGTAATCAATGTTGACTTAAGACTTCTGTACACATATATTGAAGCTATCCCCGTGGAAGTATCATAATCAAACAGGTAATCATTATACATGGAAAGAAACTTCTTGTACTTATCTGCATCATCATGAAGCTTGTTATACTTCTTCTCCATAACAAAAAGATTATATATCTGGACTTCTATAACGCTGTTACCCTCCATTATATGTCCTGTGTTGGATAATAATATATGAACAAGAAAATATTCATTATCCTTGCTTTTAACATAACTAATAATCCTCTGCGACTCCCCCTCTTTAAGGCTTTCACATACACTCATAAACTCCTGCCTGCAATCAGGATGAATAATGTCTGTTATAAATATATTAACAAACTTTCCAACAAAATTATAAAAGTAATCATCCGCAACCATAACAAGATATGTATGTGTAAATGTTGCAGAACAATATACCATATTGGACTTATTATTATATATATTATCCGATACTAACATAATGCCCCCACACGTGTCTTTGTAATTAATGCACTTCATTTTGACTAATAATATCACATTTTTCATAAATTGTAAACAAAGCTTGTTTTTTTAGCGATACTTTTTTTATATGTTCTGCATAAAATACATCTTCCTTTTTACTTGCATTATATATACCGCCAATGCTATTATCAGACAGGGTATGTGTCTGCGCGCACTTGACACAAACTCGTTATGCGCAAAAAAACGTGCGCAGAAATGAGGATTATTATGAATACATTACCTAAAGACCCGGTTATGCTCCTTAGCTTTGTCAATATGCAGTTAAGGGATAATTACAACTCACTTGCAGAATTATGTAAGACTTTTATGGTTGATGAAAACGTGATTACAGATAAGCTTGGAACTATTAACTATCAGTATGATGTTAGCAGCAACCAGTTTAAATAATAAGCAGAAATAAACCGCCCGCAGCCCTTTAATTCAGGTGATATGATACCTCTAAAGCAGACAGATTAAATATAAAAATCTGTTACTTTGGGGGTATCATATCAAGGGCTGCAGGCGGTTCTTATTAATATATTTTATTAACCTTGTAACTATAATGCCTTTTTTGAAGGTCAGGCTTCTGCATACACATTATTTTGATGCATTTGCAGTAAGCTCGCCATTCACACAGTCAATTACTATATTATCTCCTGTTGATACATTGCCGGCAAGTATAAGCTTGGCTGCCAGTGTTTCAACCGACTTCTGTACATATCTCTTAAGTGGTCTTGCACCATACATTGGGTCAAAGCCATGCTCAACTACGAAGTCCTTAGCTGCATCTGTAAGCACTACCTTAAGTTCCTTATCTTCGAGTCTTCTGTTGACATCATTAATAAGAAGGTTAATAATGCTTCCAATATTATCCTTGTTAAGTGGCTTAAACATAATAATCTCATCAAGACGGTTAAGAAACTCCGGTCTGAAGTTATTTCTTAAGTCGCCCATTACAAGCTCCTCAACACCTTCCTTGATATTGCCTTTATCATCAATACCATCAAGAAGATATGTTGAACCTATGTTACTTGTAAGAATAATAATTGTATTCTTAAAGTCAACTGTACGACCCTGTGAGTCTGTTATACGTCCATCATCAAGCACCTGTAAGAGTACATTAAATACATCCGGATGTGCCTTTTCAACCTCATCAAAAAGGACTACTGAGTAAGGCTTTCTTCTTACAGCCTCTGTAAGCTGACCACCTTCATCATATCCTACATATCCCGGAGGCGCTCCTATAAGTCTTGACACTGAGTACTTCTCCATATATTCGGACATATCAAGTCTTATAATATTATTCTCATCATCAAACAGACTTTCAGCAAGCGCCTTTGCAAGTTCTGTCTTACCTACACCAGTTGGTCCTAAGAATAAGAACGAACCGATAGGCTTTGTTGGGTCCTTGATACCAGCCTTAGACCTTATGATAGCTTCTGTAACCTTTGTGACAGCTTCATTCTGACCTACAACTCTCTTATGAAGTGTTTCATCAAGATTAAGTGTCTTCTGTCTTTCTGACTCGCTAAGCTTTGCTACAGGAATACCAGTCCATCTTGATATAATCTTGGCAATCTCTTCCTCTGTTACATTTTCATGTACAAGTGACTCTCCGTTACCTGTTTCCTTAGCCTTGGCTTCTGCCTCCTCTATCTGCTTCTGGATAGCTGGAAGCTTACCATACTGGAGTTCT
>FR886338.1:21427-104666 GCA_000436535.1 Eubacterium sp. CAG:252
GAGTTCTGCTGCCTTTTCAAGATTATATTCTCTCTTTGCCTGTGCTATCTGGTTATTAATACTTTCAAGTTCTTCCTTTAACTTGCTTATATTATCAACCTTTGTCTTATCGGCATCCCACTTAGACTTCTGGATACCGAATTCTTCCCTCAGGTCTGAAAGTTCCTTTCTTAAAGCTTCAAGACGTTCCTTGCTTAAGTTGTCTGTTTCTTTCTTAAGAGCAGCTTCTTCTATCTCTAACTGCATAATCTTACGCTGCATCTCATCAAGCTCGGCAGGCATAGAATCAAGCTCTGTCTTAATCATTGCACACGCCTCATCAACAAGGTCAATAGCTTTATCTGGAAGAAATCTGTCTGTGATATATCTGTCTGATAACACAGCTGCACTTACCAGCGCACCATCTGTTATCTTAACGCCGTGGAATACTTCATATCTGTCCTTAAGACCTCTTAATATAGATATTGTATCCTCAACGGTAGGCTCATCTACCATAACCGGCTGGAAACGACGTTCAAGTGCCGGGTCTTTTTCAATATACTGTCTGTGCTCATCAAGTGTTGTTGCACCGATACAGTGTAATTCACCTCTTGCAAGCATAGGCTTGAGCATATTGCCCGCATCCATAGCACCCTCTGTCTTACCTGCACCTACTATTGTATGAATTTCATCTATGAAAAGGATAATCTGTCCTTCTGACTTCTTGACCTCATCAAGCACTGCCTTAAGTCTTTCCTCAAACTCGCCTCTGTACTTGGCACCTGCAACAAGTGCGCCCATGTCAAGTGCAAAAAGCTTCTTATCCTTTAAGCTTTCTGGTACATCGCCCTTAACAATACGCTGTGCCAGTCCTTCAACAACGGCTGTTTTACCAACACCAGGTTCACCTATGAGCACTGGATTATTCTTAGTCTTACGCGAAAGAATTCGTATGACATTTCTTATCTCCTGATCCCTTCCTATAACAGGATCCATCTTGCCATCGGCAGCCCTTTGTACAAGGTCTGTGGCATACTTGCTAAGTGTATCATAAGTAGCCTCCGGATTATCCGTATTAACTGTCTGGTTACCTCTTACTGTTGCAAGAACAGAAAGAAAGCTTTCCCTGTTTATTCCATATGTCTTAAAAAGCTGCTTAATAGCTTTGTTTGGTGCTGCTATAAGTGCAAGCATAAGATGTTCTACTGATACATAGGAATCACCCATACGCTTTGCCTCATCCTCAGCATTTATAAGCACCTTATTAAGGTCATTACTGATATAAAGCTTTACATCACCAGACACTTTATTCTTCTGGTTAAGAAGCTGTTCTATATTCTTTAAAAATGTATCCTTATCTATATTCATCTTTTCTATAAGACTTGCGATAAGGCTGTCTTCGATAGTCATCAGGCTGTACAGAAAATGTTCCTGATCAATCTCCTGATTGCCATAATCATATGCTATCTTTTCACAATTATTAATTGCTTCAACTGACTTCTGTGTAAACTTCTGAATGTTCATACAACTCACCTCTTTCTTTTCCCCGTGAATTAATAGTTCTTAGAAAATGTAGATATTGTTCTCACTTTCTGATACTTGTTATATCATTCGTTGTTAGCACTGTCAATAGGTGAGTGCTAATAAAATTATTAAGAAATTATAAACCCAGTATTTATGCGGGGTTGCGGGGTATCAGTGTATGTTGGTTAAAAAAATGCTGGGTCATCAACTCCATTAGCTGCAAACGCTTTCGCCCTGTCTATACATGTACCACACTTACCACAAGGCTTATCCTTGCCTTCGTAGCAACTCCATGTGTACTCGTATGGTACCTTAAGGTCAAGTCCTATCTTTACAACTTCTGCCTTTGTACGATTAATAAATGGTGCTTCTATCTTAAGCTGTCTGCCACTTCCAAGATATATTGCATCATTCATAGCCTTGTTAAATTCATCACTACAGTCAGGATATGCACTTCCAGCCGCATCATCACTATGCGCACCATAATATATAACCTCACAGCCCTTTGAAAGTGCTATGCTTGCGGCACTTGATAAAAATAATCCGTTACGGAAAGGAACATATGTCGATACCGGTGCTCCATCTGTTTTTTCTATCTGCTTTGCATATGACTCTTCAGGAATGTCCTTATCTGAATGTGAAAGAAGTGAGCAGTCACTATACTGGAATATCTTTTCAAGGTCAAGCGATATATGCTCGACACCATAATGCTTCGTAACCTTTATTGCACTCTCTATCTCTTTAGTATGTCTCTGTCCGTAGTATATTGACAGTGCTATAACATTTTCACTGCCATACTTATCTACTGCCATTCCAAGGCATGTTGTACTATCAACGCCACCACTGCATAAAACCATTGCTTTCATTAGAAAACCTCCCTCTTAATGTCTGTGTATATGTTTTTGTATTAGTCTTTTTTATTCCGCGTGCCGTCATACAGCTATGACAGCCTTCTATAAATACTGCAACATCCTCCGATCCTGTCACTTTGCATATTATATCTGCAACATCCGAACCTATACGTTCCTGTAACTGCAGTCTTTTACCTACCATATCCGCTATTCTTGCTATCTTGCTAAGACCGATAACCCTGCCCTTTGGAACATATGCCACTGTCACTTTCATATCATACATAAGAGCCATATGATGCTCACAATAACTGAATATATCTATATCCTTGACAACCACCATATCTCCATATCTTGCTGCACCTTCATCATCTACATCTTCTGCAAATGTCTTATCAAACATTTCTGCTATCTCATCATTTGAATACTTCATTCCCTCAAAAACTTCTTCATACATCTTCGCAACTCGCTCCGGTGTTTCCCTAAGCCCCTCTCTGTCGGGGTCATCTCCGAGTGCTTTAAGTATTTCATAAATGTGGTACTTTATAGCTTCTGTATCTATCTGTTTCAACGACTGACATCTCCTTTCCTCTTAGACTCCGACCGTGTCCGGCGACCATATATACTTATGAAGCTGTAGCTGCACACGCGCCCCGTTAATGCAGTTGTCCTTCATATATTCAACAATCTGTGCCGGCTCTATAGCGCCATATACCGGACTGAAATACACATTGCAGCTTTCTGTAAGACTGTATCGGTCTATGATTTCCTTTGCTTTTATAAGGTCATTCATATTGCTGACAACGAATTTCACTGTATCCTGTTCACTAAGCACCTCGTAGTTGTGAAGATACATATATTCTTCCATACCGCTTGTACACGACTTATAATCCACCGTCATAGAAAGTCTTGACATATCATCAGCAACTTCGTCATATATATCGTTAAGCACTTTATCCTTCATATTATTATCAAGTTCAGACTTAACTTTATGTCTGATTTTTTCAATATCCATACTGCCATTAGTTTCTATTTCAACACATTTATCATTGAGTAAAAGAGCTGCTATAACCTTTTCTATGCCTGCCTGCATAAGCGGCTCACCTCCGGTAAGCGTTACATTATCAACTCCAGACTGACAGACCACATCAACTATCTGTTTGACACTCATAGACACTGACTTTGCATCCGGAATATTCGCCCACTTTGTATCACAATATCCGCAGTTAAGGTTGCAGCCCTTAAATCTTACAAATACCGCAAGTTCACCTGCTTTAACGCCTTCTCCATTAATACTTACAAAATGTTCAACTACGTTATAATTCATATCTGTTCTCCATTGTATTTTTATATTGACCCTTATCTGCTATATGCAGCTGCGTTATTAGGAGTTTCATACACTGTAACTTCCTTAACTGTATATCCCCTATCCTGCATTTTGTCATAAAAATACTTTGCCATATTCTCAGCCGTTGGTCTGAATTCAAACTGAAGTATCCTGAAGTTCTCACTCTCAAGTGCTGCTAAAGTTGTTTCCTTAAGGCTTCCTTTTTCTATTATCAGGCAATGGTCTAGATAATCCACCTCTTCCTTTAAATCTTTCTTAAGGTCACCAAAATCTATAAGCATCCCTCTCATCTGACCTTCATCTGTAAGCTCCTCTCCTGAAACCTCAAGAACGACTCTCCAGCGGTGTCCGTGTATGTTGCTGCACTTTCCCTCATAACCATATAGAAAATGTGCTGCATCAAAGCTGTGTTCTGTTTTTAATGTGTACATATATGTATAACTCCTTTATATAATATTGTACCTGATTATGATTTTCTTTATTTATGTTCTTTCTGCTATGTTTTCCTATTTATCTTTACCTGTAACAACGAATTGTAAAAGTTCCACTTATTCAACGAACATAGTGTTACAATTATAGTAGAAACAAAAGAACCGAATTATATAATCTTTGCTTATTCAACCATACCCGTACTTCTCAAATACAGATATAATCTTATCGTCAGCCACATAAAAAAAGAGGCTCCATTATTATTGGAACCTCTTTGCGGTATCATTTTATCAATTACCTTATCAATAAAGATAATTATAATCGTATACTTATTGAAGTCCTGGTTTTATTTATAGACAGGATGGTACAAGCGAACTGTCTTTATATCTACGTATATAATATAGTATATCAGACCATTTTTGACATGTCAATGTTACATTTGAATAATAATTATATTTTTTTATTTCTTACAATAACATTCTCTTTGATGTATTCATTTACATCCTATTGTAAAATTGTTATAATATATTTAATAAATGTTGGAGGTATTAAGTTATGAAACAATTAAACGAAAAAGTTGCTATCGTAACAGGTGCAGGTCAGGGAATTGGCAAAGGTATTGCTCTTTGTCTTGCTAAAAGAGGTGTAAAGGTTATCGCAACAGGACGTCGTCCAGACCCAATCAATCAGACAATCGCAGAGATTAAAGAATTAGGCGGAGACGGATTTGCCATGACTTGCGATTCTGCTGACAGAGCCAGAGTTGAAGAAGTTGTTAAAGCTGCTGTTGATACATATGGAACTGTTGATGTTGTAGTCAACAACGCCCAGGCTATCGTTCCTTCTGCTCCAGTTGAAGAAACATCTTATGACAATATGCTTAAAGCTTGGCAGAGCGGCGTAATTGGTTCTCTTAACTATATGCAGGCTGCATTCCCTTATATGAAGGAACAGCACGAAGGAAGAATTATCAACTTTGCTTCTGCAACAGGTATGTTCGGTATCGCCGGTCAGTTAGCTTATGGTTCAAACAAAGAAGCTTTAAGAGGTTTAACTAAGATAGCAGCTAAGGAATGGGGTCAGTATGGTATCTGTGTTAATATCGTTCTTCCAGGTGCTGAATCACCTGCTGCCAAGGCATGGGCTGAGAAGTTCCCAGAAGAATATGCTAAGCAGGTTAACTTAAACCCTATGAAGCGTTTCGGTGACCCAGAAAATGATATTGCACCTGTTATTGCATTCTTAGCAGGACCTGATTCATGCTACTTCTCAGGACAGAGTGTAATTGTAGATGGTGCTAATTCAATTATGCCATAATTTAATTTTAATGATACCAGGGTCACAAGGTCATTCACCCACATGAGCTTGCTCATAGGTGGGGGCTTTTAACCCCAACATCATTTTAATTTAACATTCACATACGAATTTGTGCTAATATATGTTTATACTATTTCGCATAATTATTTATTTGTTTATTAATGATGTAGAAAAGGAAATGTCTGTTTTACAGTCGTTTCCTTTTTTAATTATTTAAAATTAAAAACTATAAATGAAAAATCTGTTTTTTTAACGCCGGCATACTTATGCAATATTTTAAATCTGCTCGGTTCTTCTTTTTTATCTTATATATTCGTATATTGGGCTGCCTGAACACATCATTATATTTTTCTTCACATTTTTCTCACATTTTTTTCATATCCACGTCACATTTTAACTCTAATATAATAACTGTTGAAAGACATAAGATATAACTTTTTCATAAACGATTACTTGTTAAACCTCCCAAACAATTAACAGGTATCACTTTCTCCTTAAACAAAGCCCCCTAATAAAACGTCCTCCCAAGCGTTTTATTAAGGGGTCTTATAATTATAACTTTATGCCATTCATAAGAATTCCAACAACTTCTTTTAATCCTTCCTCATAGCTTAATGAATTATATATAAGTATATCTCTCTGGAAAAACTGTTCAATTGCCGCTTCCATCATCATTTTAAATATATCAACATTTACCTTGCGCACTTTTCCCTCTTCCATAGCTTCTTTTAGCAGTTCTATTGTCTGTTGCCAGCCATTTTCAAATCTTTCTTCTACTCTTTTATATATAACCGGATACTTATCTTTTAACATATAAAGCTGTCTTAAGTCTATATCCTTGTAGCTTTCTGGCAAAACTCCAAGCATAGTTGTTATTTTATCAACTATATCAATATCCGTATTATTAATTATCTCTTCCTCACTTTCCTTTATGCCATCAAAAAGATAATCAACCATAGCAAGAAACAGAGAATTTTTATCTGTGAATTCCACATATATGGTCTTCTTGCTCATTCCTAATATTCTGGCCAAGTCATCCATAGTAAACTTCAGACCTTTTTCATTAAATGCCTGTATCGTTCCTTTTAATATTCTTTCTTTCTGCTCATTCATATCAATCCATGCTCCCGAAATAATATATATTACATGCATTTCTTCATAATTACAGCAATATCTTATTGTGTATTATACAATGACAGATGCGTATATAACAAGCATAAATAATGCCCAATCTGGCACATCGTTTTGTGTATTTACCTTATATTTATTGTAAATGAGCAAATTTAAAATATTGTATAATTATGTCCTTGTTTAAAAAAACATATTTTGCATAATCTATAGAAATGTATCACACACAAAAACGATTTATTTATGTACACTTTTCCTCATTTACCCATTTATAGTTTTTACTCATTTACAAATAAATATCTTAAATACATTTGCATATTAAAATAATGACAGGTATGTACCTGCCACACCTGCCATCATTTTTAATACTTTCCCATTAATATTAATCTGTATTTCTACCTTGTATATAACCACTCATCCCATAATACGAAATATCTTATAAATCTCTTAGCATATTTGACTTCTTCATAACTGGTCTTAATGCAAGATACAATATTGATGCAACTACTACAGCAATAACCGCATTTACAGATGTTGTAACTGCACCTATCTTGGCAAGTGTCTTCGCAAGGTCCTGAGGTACTCCCAAAAGATATGTCTTATAGAAATATCCGACTATTGGGTCTGCAACAACATTAAATAACATACCACATATACTCGAAACAACAGTTGCAATAGTAACATATTTTGCAGAATGTTCTTTAGAAATCTTAAACAGTCTGTGTGCAACAAAACCAACTATAAGTCCTATACATAACTTTAAGAAAAATGTCTTTGGAGCACTTGTGACATAAGCTGTTGTAAGATCACTTATTGTCATACCAACGGCACCTGCAAGTCCGCCCCATGCACCACCTATCAGAAGCGCTGCAAGTACACAGAATACATTACCAAAGTGAAACATAGTTCTTTCTGTTCCAACTGGAATATCTATCTTTATAAATGTAGCACCAATATAACATAGCGCTGCACACAAAGCTGCCTGTGCTATAACCTTTGCATCTATAGACTTCTTTTCCTTTGTTGAAAACATACTGCAAATTCCAGATATAAGTACAACAGCGCCTATAATAGCTGCTAATAATGAAAATGCATATGCTTTATTCCCTTTAACAACATATGTGTTAACACATAACACAATACCAATGATAAGTATAATTAAACCTACCACAGCCTGAATAATACCATTCTTTTTTTCTTTCATAAACTTTCATATTTTATCGTGCAGACAATTCGATTATGACATCATCACCTGATACCAATATCGTATAATAAATATATCTGCATATAAAATACTTACCTCCTTTGCATATCCTTGTTACCTTATAAGACTGTCTCTGTCTTATAACCACATATGATAATGCATATCAGGCATTATTAAAAGTACCAGTCTGATATTTATTTACAAGGTCAGATTAACCATTTTAACACCAAAATTTACAGCCAGAACCTGCATTTTTATATTCTTATATTTTTCTTTGTTACTATTTAATCCTTTTAATTTCTCTGTCGCTGTTTATCTGCCACACCTGAACGCACTTATCATATGTGTATTCTTTTAAAACATCTATTCCATACTTTCCAACTTCATCATACCACTTGTCATCACCCTCAACACGCTTTAGAAGTGTATCATTGTACATCGTTGATGAAGCCTTTGTTATAATTATGTCAGCATTTTTCTGCTTTGCATATGCCAGCAGGCTGACATCTTCATCTGGCATTGTAAATGTATATTCCACATCCGTTGATACCACATTTCCATCTGCATCTGCCCAGCACTTAAACTTATAGCCTTTTTTAACTTCTGCTTTTACAGTAACTACTGTGCCAGTCTCTATGTACTCACCTGATTCATAGTTTGTTGTGGATATTCCTTTTTGTGAAGATGTTTTAAGAACTGGCTGTGGTGCAACTTCTTCAATCCAGTGAGCCGTATAATTTCTATCTCCTACTGAACCCTTCATAATTGTTACCGTTGTATTCGCACCTCCAGAAAGTTCTGTACCACTCCATCCACTAAATACATATCCCTGTTTTATCGGATTAATAAGCGTAAATTCATCTTTTGTTGTATAAGTTGTTCTATTATCTGTACTTACACTTCCTCCATCAAGATTGTAGGTTATTTTGTAATTTATTGGTTTTGTATGAATATAGATAGTTCTATCATCATTCATAACCCAACTATTCTCATATCTACCAAGTGAAGAATTATAAGTTGTATCATCCCAATACTTATTATTGGAAGTTTCTACAATATAATCTATTTCATACCCTTCTTTTAGATATATGTATGTTGGTGCTGACTGGCTGTAATGATATGAGTACTGTTTTCCATTTTCTATTATAATATCATTACCCTCCATATCTTTACCTGTCACCTTATATACCCCCTCATCTCCATCAACCTTAAGATTATAATCCGGCAGCCAATTAGCATATAATGTTACATAATCAGTACTATGCCAGGCATAATTACCATTCCAATACCAGAAGCAGCTAGTATCCTCTTTTACAGCAATACCATCTGCATCATATATTTTTTCCCACCAGTTACCATCATCATGATACCGAAACCAGCCATTGAATATATAACCTTTTCTTGTTGGAATATCACCATTCATATAACAATAAGAACTCTCAAGCCACGTAGGATGCACAACATTCGTTCTATTTCCATTTGGATTATTTATATTGTCACCCGGATACTTCAAATCTCCTTCATTGGCATTAAATTCGAGATTATTTTGTTTCCATTCCGCCCATACACTATAATCATAATAACTTACTTCTGTATCTATGGCAGGTGTTCCGTCTGAATTCCATAACTTTACTTTTTCCTTGTCTTGGTCGGTACCAAATTTAAGTGTTTTTCTATCAGAACCATCATTAACAGCATGTCTATATCCATACCACCCCATGAATGTATATCCAGCTTTTGTTGGTACTGATACATTACTTCTCATCTGACCCCAATATGTTTTTGTAAGCTCTTTTCCATTTGCGTTAGATATTGCATCTGTTTCACTATCAAAAGCATAAATAGTATTAGCCTCTACGGCTTCTATCTTTACACTTTGCAAGAAAGCTTTTTTAGCATCCATATTATCAGAACCACCTGTTGGCAGATCATACCCCTGATTATTGGTAAAATATAATCTAAGCTCATAGTCAGCCGCATCACCCGTTGTATTTACATAATATTCTAAATGTGGCATATTTCTGCTATCCCTCCAATAATGAGGACTTTGAACACTAGCGCCTGTACCTGTAATCGTAACATCACCTATGGAACTCCATTTTTGTTTATCCATAACATCATTACCAAAATTAACACATACATCCCAATATTCAAAGGCACTGCCACCCTCCTCTGTAAAATCAAATGTAACTTTATATTTTCCCGCTGGTAGCCAAGTATAAGGTCCATATATGGTTGTATTAGTTCCTATTGTTTCTATTTCTTCTTTATGTATAAGCATCTTAGATAACCAATTATCCGAAATAGTATAAGTTTTTTGAAGATTAACTCTTTTTTCATTATCCCTATAATAATAGGTTATACTATTGTTATACATATCAATCTCATCCGACTTATGTGTAAATCTATAATTATATGCATAACTATATGCAGTACCCGCCATAATAATAATTATTATTATAGTTACCAAAACCCCTAATAATTCTATATACTTTTTATTCTTAATTTTCTTTACTTCAATATTTTTTCCCAAATAAACTCCTCCTACTATTAATCATCAAAAGCACAAAAGCATATTAAGCCACAAGAATAGGTACCTACTTCTCTTCTTGTATTATTATATTTTCCTATATTGTAAGCTAATTCTTCAAGCCTAGTATTAGCCTCATCTCCATCTTCATTTATAGCAATGTAATAATAGCCTGTACACATAGAAAATGTTTCAGCATCCCTTGAAAAATATCTTGTGGTAATTGTCTTTAATGCATAAGGACACTCCTTATCAGCCCCCTGATTAACATCTTGACCTACCTGCCACCAATTACTCCCTGTATATGCATACATAGGTCCATTAGGTCCTTCTACCATAGGAAAATCATAACCACCAGAACTGTTATCATCCTTATTATCCTCCGCTGGTGGCTCTGGAGCATCCTCTTTTGGTTCCTCCGGTGTTGTATCCGGCTGTGCTGGCGTGTCATCTGGTTCAGTTGGTGTGTCTGATGTTTCATCCTTTGGTTCTTCTGGCGTGTCTGTTGTGTCATTCTTGGGTTCTTCTGGTGTTGTATCCGGCTGTGCTGGCGTATTGGATGTATCATTTTTCGGTTCTTCCGGCTTAACATTATCATTATCTGCTACATTACTTTCTGCCTTTGTAACCTCTTCCCTTGCAGCTTCTATAACAGACTCTTCTTTTTTAGCTGTTTCTATTTCCTGCTTTACATCATCTGAAGCTGATATATCAGAATTACTTTCTTCTTCTGTACTCTCACTTGCATCTGCCACTGTTGCGCCTGTTGCTATTTCTATCTTACTTCCATCCGCCTTTACAAGGGTTCCTGCATCCTTAACTGCTATATCACTTACATGAAGCTTTCCATTTATTGTTTTAGCTTTTCCTGTAAATGTAACTTTATTGCCTTGAGCATCTGCTACCTCTATAGTCGTATCCCCATTTTCACTTGCTACTGCCTTTCCTTCTAGTGTATATGTATTTCCATCCGCATCCGTATAATTAAATGTAACAAGTCCCGTCTTTGCGAGCTCTTTTGCTGCATTGCTGGCGGTTTCAGCACTCACTGTTACCGGCTGGACCTCTGTTTCATCATTATTTGCAGCCTTTTTTCCACAACCCGACGAAACAAGTATTGTTGCTATTACCGTTGTTATTAATGTTGCTTTGATTAAATTTTTCCTTCTCATATTCTTTCTCCTCTTAAATATAAATTTGTAGATTTCGAACCTCTTCCTGTTTTGCATAATAATTCCATAAAAACATTATCAATATTTAATAGCAGCTTGTTTTTAATAACAGTCTGGAATATAACCTGCATTTATAATTTCTATAATCTATAGATACAATTAGCAGAGTTGTTATTATTAATTATTTTTCCATATTTGCTTATTTATAGTTCAATGCATTAGACTATCAAGGCTGTTAATAATAAATACATCTGTTGCATATAAATCATTTCCCATAGCCTAATTAAATAGTTCTAAACCTTACCCACTGCTCTTGACAAATAACCAATTAAATCAATAGAACCATTAGTAATCACCTATAACCAGCTTCTTCTATAAATGTAAACTTCCCAGGTTAATACAAAAAACTTTTATTTGTTATGTCATCCATTCTTTTCAAGACATAGAATAAACAACATAACATTAATGTCCTCTATGGTAATTCCTAAACATTCCCCTGCCTCAAATTATTAAATTGTTAAATAATCTCTTAAAATTATGGAATTATTATGATTTTAGTAAAGTAGTTAGCTATAAATCTCATCATATATAATATGATACCAGTGTCAAAAATGAACTTGTAACTCACTGATGTATATGGACTGATTCACTGTCTTGAAATGAATTCAATCCCCCTGCCACCTTACTATCACTTGATATAACGCATCACTATCCGACTATATATACGTTATATAGATTAATAAGACTTCATCATTATCAACTATAAGCTAAAACTATCTATCCTCTCTGAACGCCCTCATCCCTTTCTCTTTATATGTTTTTTATCATGTCAGTAATAAAAACATTTTCACCCTAACATTTTTATACATTTATAATAGCACAGCATATGCACATAGTCAACTCTTTTATTTAATAATTATATTATTAGAATTTCATCATTAAATGCTCCTGTTGCAACTGATATTTCCATTATAATTATCATAAAACATCCCGATTAACAACCAGCATTTCCATTATAATTATCGTAAAACATCCCGATTACAACCAGCATTTCCATTATAATCACCATTAAATATCCCAATTATAACAATATTTCCATTATAATTAAATATCCCCGCCATAACTGCTATCTGCACATCTTACGTCTTCTATCATCTAATGGCGATAATGCATCCATACCAGCCACAACGGGGAATTTTTAACTAATATCCAGAAATATTACATTAATATTTTGCCTTTATGAATTCCGTCAATAATATATAACTGCTCTTTCTACCTTATATTAACATTTCAAGCTAACAAATAATATTTCCTGCCAATACAATATTTCTACTGACATCAACAAAAATATTTTCTGTCAGCATTAATAATAAACTATATCCACTCCTAACTCTGCCAATAATCCATATTAACCGCCCACATTACTGATAATCTCTCACCAAAAACATAGGCTTTATAGTTACAACCTCGTCATACTCCTCCTGCTCTACTGCAACACTTGAATTAAGTGCGCGTAAGTCATTCTTAAGTACAGCAAGTGCTTCATCAACCTCAACGGCTCTTCCTTCTTCGATAATATCAATCATCCTCTTAATAACTATTGGATGTGCATAATATGCAGGAACCGGAAATTCGGGATACTTTTCTATATAACTCTGCATATCATCAACAGCCATCTGAAGATGCGACTCTATGTACTTCCTGTTATTACGTGCCGTTGGAAGGACATTGGCACTTGAGAAAAAGAATATAGCTGCAAGTCCAAACAGAAGGAAATACATAGAAAATCCTGCGTGGGTTATAAGTGCATATATTCCATATATAAGCGAAGCTGCTCCAAGAAGTGTTATAAAAAGCGCAACCCACTTGTAAGCCGGATTACTCCTGTCATATACTCTCTTTCTCTTAGCACCTGCACTGAGCGTTATACTTAATTCCTCTTTATCATTAAGATAGCTAAGACAGTTATTAAGCGCTGCAACATTCTGCTTTGCCTTAGATGACAGCACCTTTGCCTTCTTTTTAGCCATCTGTCTTTCTTTTTCTTTAAGCCTCTTTTCAGCATCTGCACTGTGTGTTCTTATATAAGAATAATTCTGTCTTATATAAGAAAGAAGCTGGTCGACATTCTCCTCAAACTTGAAGTTACACTGCTTTTCCTGTCCATTATCATACTCTACTACAAGATATGGAATAGAAGCAAACAATCCTTTTCCTGTAAAACCGCCCTTACTCATAGCAATTCTTTTATATATTCTTTTAACAGAAGAAAGCGGTATATAATATCTCCTGTCAAAGTAAAAGCTATTAAGATATATAGCCTTCTCACCAACCCCACAAGGTCCGAACTTCCTACAGTTCTTTTTATCCCTTACAAGTTCTTCCTTTGATAATGAAGTCTGTGATAAACAATGTGGTTTAAATATCATACTCACTGCTCCCTTCGTCACATAATTATTATAGCTCCCAGCCAGCCTTTCATTAATAAATTCTGATTAACCAGCTAAGAGCTATTCACATTCATACAAAACACATAATCATAAATAATACCAATCTATATGATTAGGCATATTTATAACAGCCAGTAACCTGTATACATATGCTAAACAGCCACTTAAGCTGCTGCCTTAGGCTGTTTTCTTGTTGCGTACATAAATATTCCAAAGAATATTACCGCAATAATAATACCTGCTGGATAAGCTACCTTTGTACCAAGATTCAGACATTCTTTTGCATAGAAGAAGTATGTCATAGACACAGCACTCATAAATGTTGCTGGAACTGCTGTAATCCAGTAATTCTTCTTTTCCTTGAACAGGAACATGCTCGCTGTCCATAATACTATCATAGCAAGTGTCTGGTTTGTCCAGCTGAAGTATCTCCATATGATAGTATAATCAAGATGTCCTACAAATGCACCAACTGCAAGTAAAGGTACACAGAGAATAAGTCTTTTTGTATACTTACCCTGATCAATGCCAAACCAGTCTGCAAGTGTAAGTCTTGCACTTCTGAATGCTGTATCACCAGAAGTAATAGGACAGACAATAACACCAATCATGGCAAGTGCTACACCGACACCACCCATTGTCTTAGAGCAGACATCATATATAGCTGCTGACTGTCCGTTTGCAAGTATTGCACTAAGTCCTGTGCTTAAGCCATCAGTTACTTCATATATAGAACATCCGGCTGCTGCCCATATAAGAGCTATAACACCTTCTGCAACCATCGCACCATAGAATACGAAATGTCCCTGTTTCTCTGACTTCATACAACGTGCCATAAGTGGTGACTGTGTTGCATGGAAACCTGATATAGCACCACATGCTACTGTGATGAACATAACACTCCATATAGGTGTTGCCTTTGGATGCATATTAGTGAAGTTGTTCCATATTTCTGGTATCTGATACTCTGAATGTGTGAAGATACCAATAGCAACACCAAGTGCCATAATGATAAGACATATACCAAATATAGGATATATACGTCCGATAATCTTATCAATAGAGATAAATGTTGCTATAAAGTAGTAAGCAAGAATAATCCATAACCAGAATTCTGTATTTGCTACAATACCTGTAACTCCGCCATTCTTAAATAATGTTACGATAAGTCCTGCAGGTCCTACTGCAAATACTGTACCTACCATAACAAGTAATACTACACTGAATATTCTCATAACATTCTTCATAAAGCCGCCAAGATATATACCACAGACTTCTGAAATAGATGCTCCGTTATTACGTTCTGAGAGCATTCCTGAGAAATAATCATGAACACCACCGGCAAATATAGTACCAAATGTAATCCAAAGAAAAACAACTGGTCCCCAAAGGGCGCCCTGCATAGCACCAAATATTGGTCCAAGACCTGCAATATTAAGGAGCTGTACTAAAAACAGCTTCCACTGTGGCATAACAACATAGTCTACGCCATCATTAATCTTAACTGCTGGTGTTTCTCTGTCATCTGGTGCAAATGTATTCTCTACAACTTTACCATAAACAAAATATCCACCAATCAGAAGAGCCAGACAAATAAAAAAACTAATCATAGCCTTTTCCTCCTCATTTGATTAAATAATAAAATATTAAATTGTATACAGTACTGTTTTTTGATATCTTCATTATAAACTTTTCATAAAAAATTTCAACTTTCAAAGCAAAAAAAATGTACCGAAAAACCTCGGTACATTTTGTGAAAATTGTATAATTATATATTATTTGCATGTACTGTTTTATAGCTTTTCACTAATTGCCAGTACGTATTATCCACACATATCACCTATGTAATATGCAATCTCTCATCAATGCAGATAGCTTTCAGGAATATAATCTTCTTCTACATTCTGCCTAGCTGTTCATAATCATCATCTGCATCCTGTTCTCAACATTGGCATAACTTGTATCAGGGTCAAGGTCAAGTGGAAGAATTGTAACGTCTGGATAATCCTCTTTAATTCTCTTTATAACACCTCTTCCACATATATGGTTAGGAAGACATCCGAACGGCTGAAGAATGATAAACGACTTTACCCCCTCCTTTGCATAATGAACTATCTCTGCCGCCATAAGCCAGCCCTCACCACAGCTTAATGTTTCCGGTATGATATTTCTTACGCCTTCATACATATCCCTTGGTCTTAACGCCTTTTTATACAGCGGATGAAGCACTGCGGTCTTTTCAAGGCTCTTCTGGACATGGTCAAACAACCAGTCTACAGCAAAAGGATAAGGGAATATATTGGCATTATAATCCTTTATCTCAACCATTGAAGCTAAGAAGTCTTTTCTTAACTGGTCAGTTATTCTTGGGAATATAGTTTCCATTCCGTTAGCTTCCATATATCTCTCGATATTAAAGTTAGAACCGGAATGATATGTAACAAGCAGCTCTCCCGTAATAAACACCTTTGGCTTTAAAGTGCTTCTGTCATATGGAACTGCCGCCATATCTTTCATACTCTGCTCAAAGACCTTTCTTGCATTACCGATGCCTTTTCTTATGCCATCTGCCAGCATTTCAACACAATGATTGTATACACGGTCTGTTTCTCCCTTATTAATCTCATAAGGACGTGTTTTTCTGCATACATCTGTTAACATATCAAGCATCATAAATGTCCATACTGCCTCAAGCACAGCACTCACACCAAGAAGGAACACTCCTGGGTGGTTTCTTTTTGTATCATTGACATCAGTTGTAAGAATAGGTACATCCGAAAATCCCGAAGCATCAAGACCTTTTCTTAAAAGTCCTGCATAATGTGACATACGGCAGTCGCACTGGAACTTTACCATACCTACAGCTACCTCATCGTGATTATAGTTACCTCTCTTAAGTTCAGCTATAAGCTCACCTATAACCATCTGTGCCGGAAAACATATATCATTGTGTACATATTTCTTTCCAAGCTTAATCTCCTCAGTTGAACCTATCGGTATCCTCTTAACCTTAAAGTTCTCCTTTTCAAGTATGCCCTCGAGTATCTTAGACACTTCAACCGATATATTAGGAACAAGTATAGTCCTTACTTTCTTGTCCTTTCTATAGAACTTTGCAGGACTAGGCTCTGTAAGGCTTTCATACATATGCCTTTTTATAAACTGCTCATCACTTATGCTCCTTCGTATCTCTACCGACCTTATAAATGACTGTATTCTAATGCCAAGTGCACCTGTAGCATCGCTTTCATCGACCTTAAGAACAAGAGGAGGCTTATGTCCGCTCTCATTCATTATTCGTATTATTTCATCGGAAAGTATGGCATCATGTCCACAGCCAAAGCTTACTATCTGAATATACTCAAGCTCGGGTGTCTTTGCGGCAACCATCGCCGCAGAAAGCATACGTGTGTGGAAGTTATTGGTAATCTCCGCTCTTGTATTGGATAAATCCTGTTCGTTCAACTGCCTTAAGCTGTCTACAGGAAGCACTGATATACCTTTCTTAATAAGCATATGTGATATATTCTTGCTTACAAACGGGTCTGTATGATATGGCCTTCCCGCCAGCACAACAACAAACTTCTTATGCCTCTTTGCATCCTCTAACACCTCATCTGCCATACTGACAAGTGTGTCCTTGAACTCATCCCTTGCCGCTTTTGCCTGCTTATATGCTTCTTCTGCCTCATTTTTTGTTACGCCAAGCTCATCTGTGGCATACTTAATAATCTGGTGTCTTCTGTCCTTTACAGAAAACCAGTGGAATATAGGTGTATCAAACTTAACGCCGTATCTTTCCTCAGGAGTCTGTGAGTTTCTGACAACCATAGGATAGCCCATTACTACTGAACATACATAAGGGCTTAACTTATCAGTTCCCTCTGGTGGCATATGCATAACATATGGCATAAATATCCTGTCGACCTTCTGGTTTACAAGACTTTCTATATGTCCGTGTACAAGCTTTGCAGGAAAACATATTGTATCAGAAGCAACATACTTAAGACCATTTTCGTACATCCTTCTGTTGCTCTTCTGCGATATCTTAACATTATATCCAAGTGCCTTTAAAAATGTTGTCCAGAAGGGCATACTGTCCCAGAATTCAAGTACGCGTGGAATACCTACAGTGACATTTTTCTCATCGGACACCCTTGTATAATCATAATTCTTAAACAGCAGTCTTTCTCTTGCTGCAAATACATCAACAGGAGTATAGGCTTCTTCTTCCTCAACAGCTGCCGCAGTCTGCTTTTGTGCTTCACTCTCTGCATTTTTCAGACCTTTTTCTTTATCAGCAATATCTGTGGCACGCTTGGCAGCTGCATTGTCAGGCAGAAGTCCATTCTCACACCTGTTACCTGTAACCCATGTTCCTCCATCTGGAAAATGCATTATATTACGCATACAGTGATTGCCACAGTGCTCACATCTTACACCCGATTCAGTTGTATATTCAAATGTTCTTACAGCCTCAAAGCCAATGAAAGAAGTGCTTTCATTATCCGCATAACCATACTGTTTAATATGCTGCTTTGCCGCAAGCGCCGCTCCTACAGCACCCATTTCACCCGGATACGGTGCAAGCGTGACATCCATTGACAGATACTCTTCTATTGCACGAAGCACAGCCCTGTTTCTGAAAGTTCCACCCTGAACCACAACTCTGTTTCCAAGCTCTGACGTATTAGCTATCCTTACAACCTTTGTGAACACATTTTCAATGATAGAACGGCAAAGACCCGCCATAATATCCTGTGGCTGCTTGCCATCTCTCTGCTCATTGATGATAGTGCTGTTCATAAACACTGTACAGCGGCTTCCAAGGTGGGCAGGATTATTTGATGCAAATGCTTTGTCTGCTATATCTGAAACATCTATTCCAAGATTAACTGCAAAGTTCTCAAGAAACGAACCACACCCTGATGAACAGGCTTCATTCAGCATAATGTTTGTTATAACGCCGTCATTTAGCCATATAGCCTTCATATCCTGTCCGCCTATATCAAGTATAAATGTCGTATCAGGATAATACTTCTGACAGCCTATAGTGTGCGCAACTGTTTCCACTGTATGATAGTCAGCACGCAGCGCCCTTGCAAGAAGGTGTTCTCCATAGCCCGTTGTTCCAAGTCCAAGACACTTTAAGGTTATTCCTTTACTCTTATACTTATCATATATCTGCACAATGCCATGCTTGACTACCTTAAGAGGGTCGCCATGATTGTTCGCATAAAATCTGTCAATAACCTGCTCATTTTCATCTATAAGCACGAACTTGGAGGTTGTACTTCCTGAGTCTATACCTAAGTACACATTCAGTACGCCATCCTTAACTTCGGTTTTATAGTCATTACACACATCATATAACTCTTTATCGTGTCTTTCATTGAACTTATCAAGCTCCTCCTGTGTCTTAAAGAACGGCTCACTAACTCTCTTATCGCAGGCATAATCCTCTGAATTATACGACTGCAACCTGTCGAGCAGTTCACCGAATGTAACATATTCCGCCTTATCTGCAAATATATTATCTATAGCCACCGCTGTACCGTAGGCAACGATAGTTTCCGCATGCTCCGGCACAACTATGTCACCATTTTTAAGCTCCAGCCTTTCTGCAAACACCTTTATAAGTGTAGGATTAAATGTAAGCGGACCACCCTCAAATATTATAGGCGGCTTAAGCTCAAGTCCCTGTGAAAGTCCTCCTATTGTCTGCTTTGCTATGGCATGAAATGTCGACAGGGCTATATCTTTTCTGTCTGCGCCCTGTATAAGAAGAGGCTGTATATCAGTCTTTGCAAATACGCCACATCTTCCTGATATATCATATACAGTGCTCCCCTTAGAAGCCATACTCTCAAACTTATCTGATGGCACACCAAGAAGTGAAGCTATCTCATCTATAAATGCACCAGTACCGCCAGCACAGCTGCCATTCATTCGCATATCAGAAGTCTGTAGCTTATCTGTATTCTTATCATAATAAAAGAATATAACTTTTGCATCCTGTCCTCCAAGCTCAATAGCTGTCCTTACATCAGGATAGAGCCTCTGGACTGCCGCAGCATTGGCAACAACCTCCTGTATATAATGTATCCCAAGTGCCTTGCTTACAGGCTTGCCGCCAGAACCACACACAGCCGCCTTAAAGCTTACATCCCTGCCAAAGTGTCCTGCTGCCTCCTCTAACAGCAATCTCGCTGTTTCTACCTGTCTTGCATTGTGTCTTACGTATCTTGAATATTCAATTTTATTCGTACTAATATCTGTAACAACTATCTTGACAGTTGTTGAACCTACATCTATTCCAACTCTCATACATCCGCAATTCTTCTGTATATCACCTGTCATAACCTCTGCCTGACCTTTTCTTATAATCTTTCTGATATTCTTCTGCTGTCAGCTTATTTCTTTTCTTTACATCTGGTTAAGAAATGGAAGTATATCCTCTACATTTTCAAGAATATAATCTGCGCCTGCATTTTCCAATTCATCAGCCTCTGCAAAACCATATCTTAAGCCGATAGACTCTATGCCAGCATCCTTAGCACCAAGCACATCATCTTTTCTGTCGCCTATCATTATCGCATCTGCCTTAACATCATAAATATCTGTGGCTGGAATGTCTTTAAGCTTTATAATCTGGCTTATTACCTCTTCGATAACATCATCCTTGTGTCTTCTTTTACCACCTTCAAGCTCACTTCCAACAGCCACATCAAAGTACTGTTCTATATCAAAATGCTTAAGTATAGTAGGCACATATATTTCAGGCTTACATGTGGCAAGTGCAACTATATACCCCTCTTTCTTTAGGCCTGCAAGAAACTCTTTTATGCCATCAAAAAGCTTATTCTCATATAGTCCTGTATCAGCATATCTTTCCCTGTAGTAAGCAACTGCCTTTAATGAGTCTTCATCACTCAGACCGTGAAATCTTGTAAAGCTTTCATTCAATGGTGGTCCTATATATCTTTTTAAAACCGCCATATCATTCTCTGTTATTCCCATCTTTTCAAGTGCATACTGTACACTTTTTGTTATGCCTTCACTTGAGTCTGTTAAAGTTCCATCAAGGTCAAGTAATATGTATTTTTTCCTCATATAAATATTCCTCCGTATTAATTCGTAAAGTAAGAAACGGGGTGTCAGAACCCCGACATTAAAAAGAATTCTGACACCCTGATATTAAGTATTATACTATTGAATTGTGATTTGACAACTAAGATTCTTTATTGTTTATAGTAATATTAGAAACTCCCTCCAGACCGTCAACACTGATATTCTTATCAGTCTTAGCCTGTATAGTGTTTGCTTTCATTACATCTGTTATATCAAAACCTGTAGTTTCCTTGATTGACTCTATTGTCTTTGCAAGTACAGATGGAACATATCCACCCATCTGTCCTACTCCTGAACCATTGGCAGTATCACCACTGTCAATAATAGTTACCTTGTCGATGCTCTGGAGAGGTTTTGCAACCTGCTCTGCCATCTGTGGAAGTACCTTGACAAGCATTTCCATCATAGCTGCCTGACCGTACTTCTCATAGGCTTCAGCTTTCTTTTCCATAGCCTCGGCCTCTGCTATACCCTTAGCCTTAGTAGCTTCTGCCTCTGCTATACCAGTCTTTGCTATGGCATCAGCTTCTGCCTGTGCTTTCAGTGCAATAGCCTCCGCTTCTGCCTGTGCCTCAACCTTTCTTGACTCCGCTCTTGCCTCCGCTTCTGCTATTTTTCTATACTTTTCAGCATCTGCATCAGCCATCTGCTTTGCCTTCTCAGCATTAGCCGGCTCTACAATAGTTACCCTTAAGCTTTCCTTAGTTCTTTCAGCCTGCTTCTGGGCAAGTTCTATGTTCTTCTGCTCTGATGCAATCTGAACCTGAATCTGTGCTTCTGCTATCTCTTTCTGTCTCTGCTGCTTAAGAAGTTCTGCATCCATCTGAGCCTGAATAACATCCTTCTGTGTTATGTTAGACTGGATATCGTGTGCAAGCTCTGCCTTCGCCTGTGCTGTCTGCTGCTCCTGCATATAGTTGGCTTCAAGCACTGCCTTATCCTTTGCTGCCTGAGCGATGTCTGCCTCTGCCTTTAACTTGGCTGACTCACCCTCCTGACGTGCCTGTGAAGTCTTAATCTGCATATCTCTTGCAGCTTCTGCCTTCTGGATTTCGGCATCCTTCTTTCTCTGGGCAATCATACCATCACCAAGAGCCTTAATATATCCATTCTCATCTGATATATCAGTGATTGTAAAATTCTTTACTTCAAGACCCATATTGCCAAGCTCAGTACCAACCACTTCCTGTACTCTTGAAGAGAATTCCTCTCTCTTCTGATACAGTTCTTCTACTGTCATGGTAGCAATGATTTCTCGAAGCTTACCTTCAAGTACCGCTATGGCTGTTCCCTGAATGTTATCGATAATCTCTTTCTCGTTACGTCCTGTGAACTGCTCGATGGCTGTCAATATGCTGCCTTTTTCATTTCTTACCTTGATAACTGCTGTTGTAATAACGCTGATTGGAACACCCTGACTTGAAAGACTGCTTCTTGTTGCCACGCTGAGTGGTATATTACCAAGAGATATATAATCAATTCTTTCAAATACTGGTATTACAAGTCCACCACCACCAGTGATGACTCTCTTCTTCATACCTGTTACAACACCTGCTTTGTCCTGTGGAACTTTCTTCCACATTCTTAGAACTACTGTAAGAATGAGCACTATTCCTACTACTGCTGCCACAATTCCTACAAAACTGGATTCTGCTCCATATCCCATAACTGCCTCCCATTTCTGGCTATACTGTGCATAATAAGCATATTATACATAACATACTTATTACACTATATAACCATATCCTTAATTAATTGTTACCCTGCTGATACTTTATAAACCGCTGCTTTCCTGCATCTGTACTTAAAATCCCATACAGGCATACACAGCCTTCAGGCCTATAACTATTTATCAGCATATTTATCTTCCAGATGTGATGCACTTTCTACTATAACATAATCGCCATCAAATCTTAAGATACTAACCTTTTTATCCTGCTTTATCTCTTCCCCGTCTACGGACTTTGCAGGATAGGATACATTAGAGCCTGTGCTTAACTGCACACTTACAGCCCCAACTCCGTTTACAGGTATCATATTACTCACAATTCCTGTTCTTAAAAGTATTTCTTCTTTCTCTGCAGCAAAGTTTTCAATCTTTTTTAATCTTTTGATTGCCGACTGAAGTGCCACAGCACATATATACCCTGCTACAAGACCTATTATTATGATAACCTTTTCTGACAGCCTGCCATCAAGAATAAGTCCTAAGCTGCCAAATATAAGCGACCATAAGCACAAGCTGTTAATGGAAAAAGGCAGAAAGTCCAATATCATATCCTGTCCGAATTCCAGCTGCAATACATCTATTGATATAAAATCAACAAAGCCGTCAAACAGGTTAAGCACAATACTGCAAAAAGGTATCAGAATACCAATTATTATACACGCCATGCATATTGTATGAAACATACTCCCCTCTCCCTTCGATTGTATTAACACAGTCTTTAAAAATATGGTATTATGTCACATACACAATACCATATATTTATATCTTTTACAAGTAATTAAAATCTATTATATGTATTAGTCTGCATATCATCTGTAAGAGCTGATATATAGTCTGAATACTTCTTGTTAAGTACATTAGATGCTATAGTTTCATCCATACTTCCATCATATGACTTACTTATGAAATATAATACATAATAGCAGTGTTCTGATGTATCCTCTACAACTGTAACATCTCCTGCATTACGTTCATCAGAAAGAAGCCATTCAGATGTTCCTGATTCCATATCAGAGCTTGTAATCTTTGACTTTAATGAGCCTTCATCATTGTCATACTTCGACTCACCATCTGCTGCATTTCTTCTGCAAAGGTCTATAAATGCCTGCTCGCTTGTTGCACCTGCTGCAAACTCATCAGCCTTTGCCTTAGCCTGCTCCATCTCACCATCTGTAGAGTCAACTGCTGTTACTGTGAACTCTCTGTAATCTACCTGATCGTAAATATCCTTATTCTCTTCATAATAGTTCTTAATCTCATCATCTGTTGCCGCAAACTCATCTGTAAGCTCACGCTGGTATGCATTGGCTTTAAGATATTCCATTACATACTTCTTTACATTGCTTTCTGTTGCATACTGTCCAAGACTCTGCTTGTAATAATCCTTAATGCTCTTTCCTGCATCTGAAGCTGCATCGCTTATCTGCTGTGTAAAGTCAGCATAGTCATCATCGCCTGTTGTGTACTCATATCCGTTGGCATCTGCATCCTTTATAAGTGCCTTGTATTCCTTGATAGTTGTAAGTGCATTGTCTGCAAAATACTCATACCATGTCTTGCCTGTCTGTGAGTTAGTCTGGCTCTTATCATTCTGTGAGCTGCTGTAACCCATGTATGAATAGTAATCTGCCATAGTCATACTTCCATAGAAGGACTGTGACATAAGCGCATTCTTTGATACATTGTAATACATATCAAACTCAATCTGGCTTATATTGCTGCCATCAACACTTATAAACTTGTTATGAATTCTGTTATATCTTGTTCCAAATATAACTGCCACGGCTATTATAATACCAGCAAGAACACCCGCTCCTACAGCCCTGAATATAACCTTTTCTCTCTGTAATCTCTTCTCCTCTTCTCTTCTTTTAGCCATTTTCCTGTCATACTTGGTCATAACCTTTTCAGTACTGACATTCTGCGCTTTATTCTTAGAATTATTAGCACTATTGCCTGCCATAATTATTAATCCTCCATTATACTTTCTTTTATGATGTCAAGCTGTCTTATCCATGCTGCACTGCTTGCATCGCTTGGCATTCTTAAGTCGCCGCGTGGTGATACAGCGACAGAACCTACCTTAGGTCCATCTGGTAAACATGACCTCTTAAACTGCTGTGCAAAAAATCTCCATGTAAATGTACGAAGCCACTTATATATAGTCTTCTTATCGTATTCACCTGCAAATGCTATCTTTGCAATTCTGAAAAGCTTCTTTGGTTCAACACCAAATCTTAACATATGATACATAAAGAAGTCGTGAAGCTCATAAGGTCCTACAAGGTCTTCTGTCTTCTGCTGTATAGTTCCATCCTCATTAGGTGGTAAAAGCTCCGGACTTACCGGTGTATCAAGCACATCCGATAACACATCTGATAATTCATTGTTTCCACATGTATCTGCATAATATCTTACAAGATGTCTTACAAGTGTCTTAGGAACTGAAGCATTGACACCATACATTGACATATGGTCGCCATTATATGTTGCCCAGCCAAGTGCAAGCTCTGACATATCACCTGTACCTATAACCATACCATTTGTCTGGTTAGCTATGTCCATAAGTATCTGTGTTCTCTCTCTTGCCTGTCCATTCTCATAAGTAACATTATGAACTGACTCATCATGTCCAATATCTTCAAAATGCTGCTTAACTGACTTTCTTATGTTGATTTCCCTAAGTGTCGCTCCAAGCTTTTCACTCATCTTGACAGCATTATTATATGTCCTGTCTGTTGTTCCAAAGCAGGGCATTGTAACGCATGTTATTCCCTTTCTGTCAAGTCCTGAAAGGTCAAATGCCCTTACAGTAACAAGCAGTGCAAGTGTGGAGTCAAGTCCGCCTGATATACCGATAACAGCACTCTTGCAGCCTGTATGCTCAAGTCTTTTCTTAAGTCCATATGTCTGTATGTCAAGAATTTCCTCACATCTTGCATCCCTTTCATACTTGTCATCCGGTACGAATGGTGCTTTGTCAAAAAATCTCTTAAGCTTAAGCTCTCTTTGCATAATATCAGGACAGCTTACATATACATAGCCCTCATCCGCTGCTTTATCTTCATCAACTGTAAATGTAGACATTCTCCTTCTTTCAGACCATATCCTGTCAATATCAATATCTGCATATACAGCTTCATTCTTAAACTTTGTGGCTTCTGCAAGCAGTGAACCATTCTCACTTATTATGTTGTGTGCGCCAAACACAATATCCTGTGTCGATTCGCCATCACCTGAACTTGCATACACATAACCGCATACAAGCCTTGCCGACTGACCTTTTACAAGATTTTTCCTGTAAGCTGCCTTTCCTATAGTTTCATTACTTGCCGATGCATTTACTATAAGCGTAGCACCATTAAGCGCATGTCTTATGCTTGGTGGCTGTGGTGTCCACAAGTCCTCACATATCTCTGCTGCCACCTTTAACTTAGGGCAGTTGTCAAAGCTGTATATAAGGCTTCCACCAAAGTACACCTCATCCTTATCTATCTTAACAGTCACATTTTTCTTAAAACCTTCTGTAAACTGTCTTCTTTCATAAAACTCACCATAATTAGGTATGAACATCTTAGGTACAAGTCCCTTTATATGTCCGTTCATAACCGCTGCAACAACATTGTACAGCTTTCCATGATACATATATGGAAGTCCTGCCATAACAAGCATACCCTCATAAGCTGATGTATAATCCCTTATGTCAAGAAGCACACCCATAGCTTCATTGATAAGTGTGTCCTGTAAGAACAGGTCATTACATGTATATCCTGTTATACATAACTCTGGAAATACCGCTACGGCCGTATCACATGCATATGCTTCGCTGATAAGCTTTTTTATCTGTTCTCCATTGAATACACAGTCACCCACTTTTATCTTAGGTGTCAACGCTGCTACTCTGATATATCCGTCTTTCACCGCTATTCTCCCTTTAAAAGTATTTTCTATCAGTATATCAAACCTACCAGACATTTACAATAGACTTACATTAAATCACAAATAAGTCACAAATCAAAAAAACAGCTATCCAGTGCATTATATCACCAGATAGCCGTAAAACTATAAATATACTATATTTATTTACTTTGAAAATGCTGACGAAACCTCTGTTGCCATCTCTTTCATTCCGTCTTTGGCAGTTTCCATCATATCTTTTGCACCCGTCGCCGCATCTGTGGCTATCTCTTTAATGCCTGTTGCCGCATCTGTAACTATTTCCTTAGCTCCTGTAGCAGCATCTGTCATAAGATTTTCTACTGTATTTCTGTTATTACTTCCTGAACCAGTATTACTCCCGCTTTCAGAGTCAGTCTTTGCTCCACAGCCCACAAGCACTGATATGACAGTAACAAGCATAGCGCCAACTACAATCCATTTCAACTTACGCATATAATATCCTCCTTTAATACCTTATCAGATTATATTATTTACATACATACGGATTATATTCACGCTGTTGGTATATTTAAAATTACAAATATATTTTTTAAACTTATATTGTCTTTTTCACATAATTATGCTTATGACTCACTTTGTCTTTTTAAATAAATATGCTTATGACTTGTTTTATCATTATGATATAACTATGCCTTCAACTGATGGCTTAAGTACTTATACAATATAACAGTCACAATACCATCTATGAGTGCCTTTATTATGTTAAATGGCGCTACTGCAAGTGCAACAAATGAAAATACATCTGTGATTGATGCATTTACCTTTGTTCCCATTGCAATAAGAACATCAAGAGGTATTCCATATAACTCTGAGTACTTTGGCAGCAGATACCACGCATTAAGAAGCATTCCGGCTATAACAAGTATAACACCACCTGCTATAAGTGAAATCATTGCCATTTTTCTTGTTTTCTTAGTGTGATATATAATGGCTGCCGGCACAACATACATACATCCTAATATGAAGTTCGCAAAGTCACCGACAAATGCAGTTGTTGTTCCCTTCATACAGAAATGCAGTATAACCTTTACAGCTTCGATAATAACTCCGGCACAAGGTCCTAACATAAATGAACCTATAAGCACAGGTATCTCACTGAAATCAATCTTATAAAAGCCCGGTGCTATGAAAGGTATCGGGAAATCAAAGTACATAAGTATTACCGCGATAGCTGAAAGCATCGCCATAATCACTGTCTTGTTGACCTTTGTTTTCTCAGATGTGAACTTAACATCTGTCTTTTTTTCTATGAGCACCTCACTGCCCCTTGCTATGGCAAATACACCAATCATAAGAAGCAGTGATATTCCAACAAACTCAATGTTTTTCTGGATTGTATCTAATAATCCCTGCATTTATACTCCACCTTTACTTAAGATTAGAAATATTACCAACACTTACACGTAATACTCTGTGACCCTCAAGCAGCTTGTTATCTATTCTTATGAATACGACAACTCTTATCTTCTCATCTGTCTTTGTCTTGAAGAAATGTTCGTAGCACGCATATCTCTGGTCGATAAATGTTTCACGAAGCTCTGTTATTATACCTTCATAATCAACATCCGGCACAATATCCCTGAATGTAAGGCCATTTTCCATGTCTTCCTCTGTGTAACCAAGCATTTTAACAAAACCTTCATCAATATTGATTATCTTGCCGCTTCTCATCTCCATAGCAAAACGTGTGAATGGGAGTTTTTTCATTAAATTATCTGCCATAGCTTTTGTCCTCCATAATTATATGTTTTATATTATATATATTGTAACTATTTTACTGCTTATTATATTATGGTACCTATTTTGTCAGTCTGGCAAACCAATAATAACCGATTTGCCAGATTAACAGATATTACTTAGATAATGTCGCAAGTCTTTCTTCAACCTGTGCAAGCATATTAGAATACTTCTCAAGCTTAGCCTTTTCTTCATCTATCTTAGCCTGTGGAGCCTTAGATGTGAACTTCTCGTTGTTAAGCATTCCATTACATCTTGCTATTTCCTTGTGTAACTTATCTTCTTCCTTCTTAAGTCTTTCTATCTCTTTGTCGATATCAACAAGCTCTGCGAAAGGAATATATATAACTGCACCGGCAATAACTGTAGATACAGCATCCTCTGGAATGTCTGTCTTATCAGCCTGAACCTTTACATCACTTGCATAGCCAAGTGTTGCAAAGAATACCTTGCCATTTTCAAATATGCTTCTTATTCCTTCATCCTCTGAAACTACATATACAAGTGCCTTACGGCTAGGTGCAACATTCATTTCAGCTCTTACATTTCTTATGTTACGGACTGCTGTCTTAATTGTTTCGATAGCATTTTCATCTTCTGAATAATTATTATCTTCTGTATATACAGGCCATGAGCTTATCATAATAGACTCTTCCTCATCCTGAATATTACAGAATATTTCTTCTGTAATGAATGGCATATATGGGTGAAGAAGCTTAAGTGCATCTATAAGAACCTTCTTTAACGTCCATATAGCTGCTGTCTTAGTTGTATCCTCATCATTGTAAAGACGTGGCTTAACCATCTCGATATACCAGTCACAGAATTCTTCCCAGATAAAGTCATTAAGCTTGGCAACTGCTATACCAAGGTCGTACTTTTCCATATTGTCTGTAACTTCCTTAATAAGTGAATTCATCTTTGATAATATCCACTTATCGGCTGCTGTAAGATTAGCTGGCTTCTCATCTGTAGCCTTTATCTTATTATCAGGGTCGTTCATCATTATAAATCTTGAAGCATTCCATACCTTATTAGCAAAGTTACGGCTTGCCTCAACTCTTTCCCAGTAGAAACGCATATCATTACCAGGTGCATTACCTGTGATGAGTGTGTATCTTAAAGCATCTGCGCCATACTTATCTATAACCTCGAGTGGGTCGATACCATTGCCAAGTGACTTACTCATCTTACGTCCCTGTGAATCTCTGACAAGTCCGTGGAATAATACCTTGCCAAATGGCTTCTTGCCCATCTGCTCATATCCTGAGAATATCATTCTGATAACCCAGAAGAATATAATATCATATCCTGTTACAAGTACATCTGTAGGATAGAAGTAGTCAAGCTCAGGTGTCTTATCAGGCCATCCAAGTGTTGAGAAAGGCCAGAGTGCTGATGAGAACCATGTATCAAGTGTATCAGGGTCCTGCTCCATATTAGTACTTCCACACTTAGGGCATGTGCATACCTTATCCTTGGATACTACCATCTCACCACAATCCTTACAGTAATAAGCTGGTATTCTGTGTCCCCACCATAACTGTCTTGATATACACCAGTCTCTTATGTTATCAGTCCAGTTAAAGTAAGTCTTATCCATAGAAGCTGGAACAAGCTCGATATCACCATTCTTAACGCCTTCAACAGCTGGCTTGATAAGCTCATCCATCTTAACGAACCACTGCTGCTTAATCATAGGCTCAACTGTTGTCTTACATCTGTCGTGTGTACCTACATTATGAACGTGGTCTTCAACACTAACTAAAAGTCCCTGTGCATCAAGGTCAGCTACCATGGCTTTTCTTGCTTCATATCTGTCCATACCTGCATACTTGCCACCAAGATTATTGATTGTAGCATCATCATTAAGTATATTAATCTCTGGAAGGTTATGTCTTTTACCAACTTCAAAGTCGTTAGGGTCATGGGCTGGAGTAATCTTAACAACACCAGTTCCAAATTCCTTATCAACATAGCTGTCTGCGATAATAGGTATCTTTCTGTCTGTAAGTGGAAGGTATACTTCCTTTCCAATAAGGTCTGTGTATCTTTCATCATCTGGATTAACAGCAAGTGCTGAGTCACCAAGAAGTGTTTCAGGACGTGTAGTAGCTATCTCTACAAATCTTCCTTCCTCACCAACCACAGGATAGTTGATATGCCAGAAATGTCCTGCCTGCTCCTCATGCTCAACTTCTGCATCTGATATAGATGTGTTACATACAGGACACCAGTTTACAATTCTTGAACCCTTGTATATAAGACCTTTTTCATATAACTTGCAGAATACTTCAAGAACGGCCTTAGAACAGCCTTCATCCATTGTAAATCTCTCTCTGTCCCAGTCACATGATGAACCAATCTTCTTTAACTGGCTTGTGATAGTTCCACCGTATTCTTTCTTCCATTCCCATGTTCTTTTAAGGAAGCCCTCTCTTCCAAGCTCATGCTTGTCAATACCTTCTTCCTTTAAAGCATTAGTAACCTTTACTTCTGTTGATATACTTGCATGGTCTGTTCCCGGAACCCATAATGCTTCATAACCCTGCATTCTCTTAAAACGGATAATTATATCCTGCATTGTGTTATCAAGCGCATGTCCCATATGCAGCTTACCTGTTATATTAGGTGGCGGCATAACTATAGTAAATGGTTTCTTGCTTCTGTCTACTTCAGCGTGAAAATACTTCTTATCAAGCCACTTCTGATACAATCTGTCTTCTATTTCTGAAGGATTGTAATTCTTCTCTAATTCCTTACTCATGGTACTGATTCCTTTCTATATCCTAAGAAAACAATATGTTGTACAGGTTTAAAAGCTTTACCGTTAAGACACGGACACCTTTCAACTCTGACATCATATTATTACCTTATAATCTCAATCTGTTTAATCATAATATTACCAGAGGAAAATGTCAACACGCCTCTATTTCTTTAATGTTAAATTCACTGCCCTGAAGCAGATATGTATGCCCGCTTCCGCACTCTGGACACGTTTTCCCATATTGTATCGTGCTGTATCTGTTATGGCAGTCTTCACAGTATGTTATAGCAGGAATTTTCTCTATAACAAGCTCTGACTCCACTAGCAGCTCTTCTTTCTTAATTGCCCACTTCCAGCAGTCTGTCAGGTATGTGTCTATAACTGTCGACACTTCTCCTAATTCAAGTACTACCTTTGTTATCTTTTCTATGTCATTCTGGATGGCTACTTCTTTAAGGTCATCTATTATGTGAAATACAACGCCTAATTCATGCATATTGTTTCCTCGTATTATATATGTAGTAGTTTTTACAGACCCTCTCCAAGGTCTTCATAACTATTCAGTCATAGTCTTGTCTCTCTTCAAATGTGGTGGTTTGCAATGACATAACTGTGACGGACGGACGATATAAGATATGGGACGGGAGGTGTTTTGGTAATAATGCGTAATGCACACTTGAAAGCTGTTTGTGATAGTTCTTAAACTTTCCCTTCAACCCACAGCAGCGATTTGACACAGATGTCAAATCGAGCGAAAACGAAACAGGACGTTTCGTATAAGCAGCTGCGTCCACAGAAAAGCATCTGCGGAAAGTTTTAGAAATATCCAGACAGCTTTCTGGTGCGTGAAGCTTTATTACCGAAACACCTCCCGACCTTTATGCGTCCGTCATTAATATAATAATATCAGGTAACGCAATCCTCTGACACCCTAATTCTTCTTGCCAGAAAACTTTATCTTAATAGCCTGCTTAGCCCCATAAGGAAGAATATACTTAAGCTTATCTTCACTCTTTCTCATAGTACTGCACTCTGGAAGGTCCCTGTTAAGATGTATGGCGTCAAACTCACACTTAGTTGTACATATACCACAACCAATACATTTGTTAGGGTCAACAACAGATGCGCCACAGCCTAAACATCTGGCTGTTTCAGTCTTAACCTGTTCCTCTGTAAATGTGAGCTTTGCATCCCTGAATGACTTCTTTGTGTCAATAGCCTTATTAACTCCCGGAACCTGTCTACTGCTGTTATCATATCCCTCAACCTTGATATTATCCTTATCAAGCTCGATGAAATCTCTTCTGTTACGTCCGATAGTAAGTGAGCTGTGTGGCTGTACATATCTGTGTATAGATATAGCTGCCTCCTTACCTGCTGCAATAGCATCTATGGCAAATCTTGGTCCTGTGTATACATCACCACCGATAAATACATCTGGGTCTGTTGTCTGGTATGTAAGCTTGTCAGCCTTTACTCTCACACCGTCAACTTCAACCTTAGTACCCTTAAGAAGGTCGCCCCATATAGTAGACTGTCCTATACTTAAGAATACATGACGACAGGCGATAGTCTTAGTATCATTCTCATCATACTGTGGGTTGAAACGTCCATTTGCATCCTTAACAGATGTACATTTCTTAAGCACGATACCTGTAACCTTTCCATTCTCTGTAAGAATTTCCTTAGGTCCCCAGCCACAGTCAAGCTTAACACCCTCTTCAAGTGCTTCCTCAACTTCTTCATCCGATGCAGGCATATTATCCCTGTCCTCAAGGCAGAACATTGACACGTTATAATCACCAACTCTTGTGCTTGTTCTTGCAACATCGATAGCAACATTACCACCACCGATTACAACAACGTCACCTTCAAGTGGATATTCGTGAGCTGTTCCAGCCTCTTTTAAGAAATCGACTGCTGATACTAAACCATCTGCATCTTCGCCGTCAATTCCAGCTTTTCTTGAGCCCTGACATCCGATGGCTATATAGAAAGCCTTATATCCCTGCTTCTTTAATTCATCTATAGTAATGTCCTTACCTACTTCAACACCCGTTTTTATATCTACACCCATCTGGCGTATAACGTCTATTTCAGCTTCAACGACATCCTTTTCAAGCTTAAATGATGGAATACCATATACAAGCATACCTCCGGCTTTTTCATTCTTTTCAAATACAGTTGGCTTATAGCCTTTTTCTGCAAGATAGAAAGCACATGAAAGACCAGCAGGTCCTCCACCTATTATAGCAACCTTTTCATCAAAATAGCCCTTAGTTGCTGGTACTACTGGTTCTGGGATATAGCGTGTTTCAGCCTTTAAGTCCTGCATAGCAATAAACTTCTTAACTTCATCTATAGCTATAGCCTCGTCAATAGTTCCTCTTGTACATGCATCCTCACATCTTCTGTTACATACGTGTCCGCATACTGCTGGGAATGGATTTTCCTTCTTTATAAGTGCAAGAGCATCCTTAAATCTTCCCTGTGCTGCCATCTTAAGATAACCCTGAACCGCTATATGCGCTGGACAGGCTGTCTTGCATGGTGCTGTACCTGTATCATAACAGTTAATTCTGTTCTTATCTCTATAGTCCTCTGTCCACATATGTGGTCCCCACTTCTGCTCTGATGGAAGTGGCATCTTAGGATACTTGACTTCTGCGCCATCCTTTGTACATAACTTCTGTCCAAGCTTAACTGCACCTGCAGGACAATACTCCACGCATCTTCCACATGCTACGCAGTTTTCCTTTGTAACCTTTGCAACATATGCAGAACGTGACATATTAGGAGTATTGAATAACTGTGAGGTTCTCAGCGCATAACAGACATTTACATTACAGTTACATATAGCAAATATCTTATCCTGTCCATCTATGTTAGTAATCTGGTGGACGAAACCATTATCCTCAGCCTTCTTGAATATTTCAAGTGCCTCTTCCTTAGTGATATAATGACCGCCCTTACCTGTTTCTACAACATAGTCAGCCATATCACCTACTGCTATACACCAGTCCTCTGGGTCATCCGCACAACCCTCATCATATGTTTTTCTTGACTTACGGCATGAACATGGACTTGCTGCATACTTTCCTTCATACTTATCTAACCAGTATGATATCTTTTCAAGCGAAATAGCCTGATTATTCATATCTATAGCCTTTTCAACAGGTATAACATGCATACCTATTCCTGCGCCTCCTGGTGGAACCATAGGAGTTATCTTTTCAAGTGGAAGGCGGCTCATACGCTCAAAAAACCTTCCCATCTCCGGATGTTCTTCAAGTACTGTTGAGTTCATATTAGTAAATTCTGCACTTCCCGGAACAAACATAGGAAGAACATACTGCTTTTCGTGCTGTTCATTCTCCCAGTTATACTCTAAAAGTCCGTTAAACGCCATCTGCTCTAACTGCTTTTCAAGCTCTTTTTCTTCCATTCCTGTTATCTTAACCATCTGCTTAAGAGTCTTTGGCTTACGCACACCCATTTTCAAGGCAATCTCTGCCTGCTCATCTGTGCATATAGGTGCTAAGCCCCAATACTCAGGACTGTCTGCTGTCAGCTTCTCAAAGCCTAACTTGATAGGCACTCTGTCTGTTATCATCTTGCCAAGTCTTAAGACTGGCTCTCTTACCGGAAGTTCCGGATGTGGATTTTTGAATTCTTCTTTACTCATAAATGTCCTTTCTACCGCATACATATGGCGGCTTTTATCCTCTTTATATAATTCTTTATTATTAAAATTAACTAAGCATTTTTCCATTCTGTGACCTGTGACTTAAGCCATCCAGTCCACTCTGTCATACCCTCGCCTGTCTTTGCACATATAGGTATAACCTTTGCATCAGGATTTCTTTTAGCTATATACTCTTTGCATTTATCTATATCAAAGTCAAAGTAAGACAGTACATCAATCTTATTGATAAGCACAACATCACATACCGAAAACATAAGTGGATACTTAAGTGGCTTATCATCTCCCTCTGGCACCGAAAGAATCATAACATTCCTAACAGCTCCCGTATCAAACTCCGCTGGACAGACGAGATTGCCTACATTCTCAAGTACAACAAGGTCAACATCCCCTGTGCCAAGCTCATCCATGCCCTGTCTTGTCATATCTGCATCAAGATGACACATTCCTCCAGTGTGAAGCTGTATTGCCTTAGCGCCTGTATCAGCAATCGTCTTTGCATCAACATCTGAATCTATATCAGCCTCCATAACACCTATTCTTATATCATCCTTTAACATCTCTATGGTTCTTGTAAGTGTTGTTGTCTTTCCAGAACCCGGCGATGACATAAGATTAAGAAGAAATACTCCTTCTTTTTTCAGGTCATCTCTTAGAAGCTTTGCACGTTCATCGTTACTTTCAAATACACTCTTCTTGACTTCAATAACTCTTACGTCCTTCAAACTTTACCTCCATAATATATATTTCGCCCTATCAGACGAAAGTCAAAAAAAGAGCTCTGTGCCAGCACAGCTCTTTTTAGACTTTCGTCTGGCACGGCTCATTGCTTACACATATCTTAACAATATGTTAATTTATTGTCAATTAAAAATAAACCGTTTTTTTTATTTTAGTTTCCGTCTTATATTATATATAGTATACAACCTCTACATAATAAAAGCCAGCATAAATGATAGCTTTTATCAATAATATATCTAAAGCTACCATACATACTGGCTTTAATACCTATATTAACATCTAAAACTATAATACAGAAAGATAGTTATCCATCTCCTCTGACATTTCTTCAAAGTCCTTTCCCATAGACTCTGCTATCTCTCCGTATAAAAGCTTTCTTGCTGTTGTGAGCATCCTGCTGTCTGCCGACTTCATACGTCTTAATTCTTTGGCTCTTTCGTTCTTTATATTAAATAAAGCTCTTACAAGATGCATAAGCTGTACTAAATCCTGTGACTTTACCATCTCATCATACTTCATAGGATGAACCTTTTCATTCAGTTCCTCATCATCCTTGCAATGCTTTGCTCTTGCAATAAGCTTCTCGCAACTGTTCTTATCAATGATACTTCTAATCATAACCTTGCTGCTGTCAACTGGTGAATATATAATACCTTTACTGTCATACACCGGCTGAAGAAAATAGTAATCCTTATCAATACCCTTAATAGGTGGCTTTCCAATATCCTCTATCTCACACACACCTACTACACCATAAACAACTTTATCATTGACTTCAAACATATCATTACACCTCTCATATGCACTAAACAAATTATTAAATTATCTCTTACAACCAGGTATAATTATACATCAATTCGACATTTTTTTCAAAACGATTTTGCAAAAAAACAATTAAAATACAATCGTTCAGAATAAAGAGCAATACAAAATACATATAAAATGTTTATATATTAAAACCAAAATCACTATAAAAGCGCAAAATAAAACAGATTACCTGCATATACCTGCTGGTAATCTGTCTTATAAACCATATATACTATGTCCTGATTATAATTCTTTACTAAATATTCTTATGAAACATAATATCTCATACTTCCATAAATAAATTGTAATTTCCCACTTTATGTAAATACATATATTATATCTGTTTTATAATTGTATGCCGTTCTTAAACTTCAGACATTATATTCAATAAATCTTAGAAAAGGTCAACCTTTCCTGCAAAACCATTAGCTACATAATAGCAAGCCTTATCTTCTGGCTTAATGTACATTTCAAGTTCACTGATTTCTACATTCTGGCTCTTAGCATCTTCTATAATTCTTGCAAGAAGTGTTTCTTCATCTATCTGATTTCCTTCATACTGGAAGAATACTTCCTTCTTTAAAGCCTTCTTAGCTGTAGTCTTTCTTGTTGTTCTCTTAACTGCTGGCTTTGTTTCAGCTTCCTTCTTAACTGGCTCTTTCTTTGCAGTTTCTTTCTTAGCTGTAGTCTTTCTTGTTGTCTTCTTTGCTGCTGGCTTAGCTGCCTTTTCTGCTGCCGGCTTTCTGCCTCTCTTCTTAGCTGGTGCTGCCTCTGCCTTTGCCTCTGTTACAACAGCCTTTGCTTCTTCTACTACTGCTTTAGCTTCTTCTTTCTTTTCTGCAATATCAGCCTTAACTTCGTTTATCTTTGCTGCTACATCTTCCTTCTTTTCTGCTACTGCTTCCTTTACCGTCTTCTTTTCTGCTGACTTAGTGGCGGCTGGTTTCTTTGCAGCTGGTTTGCCTGTCTCTTTAACTTCTGTATCTGCTGTCTTGTCAGTTGTTAATGCGTTACCAAATATTTCGTTTGTTTCAACTTTTTTAGTTCTCATAATTACATCCTCCCTAATCAGTCATTACATGTTAAAAAGTTTTTAATAGCATCTGTTGCTTCGTTCTCATCGCTGCCAGCAGCTATAACTTTCACTTCGATGCCTTCTTTTAATCCAAATGCCATAATCCCCATAAGACTCTTGGCATTGATATTTTTTCCTTCGCCCTCAATCTCAATATGACTATCATACTTACATGCTATCTGAACAAGCTCAGCAATCGGATTCTTATGTGTTTTATCAATGTCTGCAACCTTAACCAATTCTGTCATCGCTAACATCCACCTATCTTTCATTTATTAATTACATTTGTAAAATATAACGCAACATTCAGAATAAGTCAATACCTAACTTAAGTCACACAATACATTATATAATCCGGCTTTATCTTTTTCAAGTACTATTTTAAAGCTTTTTACTCTGATAACCCATATGATAAAGTTCGTCCATCTGTGCATCAAATTTCGGCGTAATCTCATAATCTTTAAGTATCTTAACAAGCTGTTTTATTTTTTCATCCTGCGTATTTATTTTGTCCACATTTTCCATAACATCTTTATAAACACTGTCAAGCTCTGTTATTACAGAGTGCTCATTAAGTCCTTCAAGATAACTCAAAAGACCTAATGAATATGCGCACTCGTAATTGCCAGTCATTCTTGCATTTTCATAAAGACACTTGGTAGCTATGGCAGTACTAACAAGTTCAGTTACCATAAACTAAGAATTCATCTCCTCTTTAAATGTCTTAATATAATCCTTAACTGCTTCTGTATCAAAGTTATGTTCTCTCATAAGCTTAATAAAATGTGAACCAACAATAGCTCCGTCTATAATATCACGAAGTGGCTCTACATCTTTAGCTGTTCTTATTCCAAAGCCCATCATAACAGGTACCGGACTGTTCTTCTTAACGTCTGCAAGATATTCTTTTATCTTTGCATGGAAGTTAGCGCCCTTTCCTGTAACACCCATCTGTGAAACACAATATACAAAGCCCTTTGCATCCTTTGTAATCATAGGTATACGGTCTTTTGATACAGGGGATACAAGCTGGATTAATATAGGCGCTCCTTCAGCCTTTTCAAGAGCAGCCTTTAACTCTCCCTGCTCCTCATATGGAAGGTCAGGTATAATAAGTCCGTCAACGCCACACTCAGCACACATAGCTGCAAATGCATCAAGACCATAATGATATACAGTATTGTAATACATCATAAATACAACTGGTGTAGTAAGCCCTTCTGTCCTTACTTTTTTCATAAGCTCAAATACCTTTGCAAGTGTTGCGCCACGCTGTATAGCTTCATATGATGCATCCTGTATAACAGGACCGTCAGCTACAGGGTCAGAAAATGGAACTCCAAGCTCCATAATATCTATGCCCGCCTCCTGCTGTGCGTGCATAATCTTTGCTGTTGTTTCCATATCTGGAAGACCTGCTGTTGTATATGTTATAAATGCTTTCTTACCTTCTGCCTTAAGTGCAGACATCTTTTCTTCTATTCTATTCATTACTTGTTTGTCTCCTCTCCCTTAAGATACTTCTGTACTGTGTGAACATCCTTATCGCCACGTCCTGAAAGGCACATAACTATAGTCTTGCCTTTATACTCACCCTGTGCCATCTTTAACACATGTGCAAGTGCGTGCGCACTCTCAATCGCTGGTATTATGCCCTCTTCCTTGCATAACTCCATAAATGCATCCATACACTCAGAGTCTGTTATAGATACATACTTTGCTCTTCCGGAATCTCTTAAATATGCGTGTTCCGGACCTACACCCGGATAATCAAGTCCTGCTGATATAGAATGTGCAAGCTTTATATTGCCTGCCTCATCCTGTAAAAGATAAGACTTCATTCCATGAAGCACACCAGGTTCACCAAGCGCCATGGCAGATGCGTGCTTTCCTGTTTCTATACCAAGTCCGCCAGCCTCAACACCTATAAGGTCTACATCCTTGTCATCCATAAAGTCTGCAAACATACCTATGGAATTAGAACCACCACCAACGCAAGCAACTACTGCATCTGGAAGTCTTCCTTCCTTCTCTAATATCTGTTTTCTTGCCTCTGTAGATATTATTCTCTGGAATTCCTTAACCATCTTAGGATATGGATGTGGTCCTACTGCTGAACCTATTACATAAAATGTATCTTCTGCTCTTTCAGCCCATGTTCTTATAGCCTCATTAGTGGCATCCTTAAGTGTTGAACTTCCTGTTGTAACCGGCTGTACTTTAGCACCTAAAAGCTCCATTTTAAATACATTAAGTGCCTGTCTTTCAATATCCTCAGCACCCATATATACTGTACATTCCATACCGAAAAGTGCTGCTCCAGTCGCTGTTGCAACTCCGTGCTGTCCTGCACCTGTTTCAGCTATAACCTTAGTTTTTCCCATTCTCTTTGCTAAGAGAATCTGGCCTATTACATTATTAATCTTATGTGCACCTGTATGGTTAAGGTCTTCTCTTTTAAGATATATCTTTGCTCCATATTTTTTACTAAGCTTTTCTGCATAATATAAAGGATTTTCTCTTCCTACATACTCTTTAAGATAATACATATACTCCTTTATGAATTCAGGGTCATTCATAGCATCGTTAAATGCTGTTTCAAGCTCCTTAAGAGTGTTCATAAGTGACTCTGAAACATACTGTCCGCCAAACTGTCCATAATATCTGTTATCTGCCATTGTTACTCCTCTTTTCCTGTTTTTTCATATATATGTCAGGGTTAAAATGTATTTCCCCCTGACGGATACCCACTGGTTACTATATCGCTTCACCATTCATAATTAGTTTTTACAGCTTATTTTGCTGCTCTTGCGTTACATATGAATTCTTTTACTTTTTGTTCATCCTTACCTTTTATTAAGACATCATCATATTCAACGCCTGAACTTATATCAACTACATCAGGTTCAACACATTTGATAGCTGCTGCCACATTAGAACTGTTAAGTCCTCCTGCTAAGAACAGCTTTTTCTCCTTTAATTCAAGCTCTTTGACACTGTCCCAGTCAAATGTTTTTCCAGAACCCGGAATACCTGCATCAAGGAGAATTCCTACAACTTTATCCATAGCTGTGGCACTCTCTATGCTTTTCTTTACACTATCTGTATCATCCTGTGATATATTGACTGCCCTTATGATTGGAAGCTTACATAAATTGTACACATTTTCACTAAGTTCACCATGTATCTGAACATAATCAAAGCCTTTATCCTGTATCTTTAATATCTGTTCTTCATCTGGTGACACTGTAACGGCAACTGTTTTTATGTCCGATTTTTTCAATATTTCAACCATTCTGCCAGCTTCTTCTATTGTTACATCACGCTTGCTTTTTGGATAAAATACAACCATTCCACCATAGTCGGCACCATACTTTATGAGCAGATTAACATCCACCATGCTTGTGATACCGCATATCTTAACCTCAGTAAGCCCATTTTGGTCTATAAGCTCTGTTTTATCATATTCGTTATCATATACACCCTTAAACTCTGCTATGAGCTCCTGTGGCTTCACAGCCTCCATAAGCACTGTTCCTATAAGGAGTGCATCTGCGTGGCTCTTAGCAAGCACCTTTATATCATCTGTATCTGACACACCGCTCTCTGATACAAGCACCTTTCCTGCTACTCTCATCTGCGGCGTAACCATATCGCAGAGCTTCTTTGTAGTATCAAGATTAACCTCAAATGTCTTAAGATTACGGTTATTTATTCCTATAATTTTTACATCAAGTGCAAGCATTCTTTTCATTTCTTCTTCATCATGCACCTCACACAGTACGTCAAGTCCAAGACTGTAAGCTAAGTCATATAATTTCTTAAACTTATTATCATCAAGGATTGCCGCTATAAGAAGAATGGCATCTGCACCTATAACCTTTGCCTCATATACCTGATATTCATCAATTATAAAGTCTTTTCTTATGATTGGAAGGTCTGTCATACTTCGTATCTGCTTAAGGTATTCTGTACTTCCGTTAAAATGGTCTTCCTCTGTAAGACACGATATTGCATCTGCACTGCTGCTGTACTGTCTTATTCTTTCATCAAGCTCTATCTTGTTATCCATAGTTCCGTGGCTTGGTGAAGCCTTCTTAAACTCACCTATGATTGACAGTCCGTCTTTTTTTAACGCATCATAAAAACTTATGCTTTTTCTTGTTGATGAAAGTGCAAGTTCTTTCATCTTTTCTTCACTTATATTTTTCTTATGTTCAGGGAGTCTTTTTTTCTTATCTTCTACTATAACGTCAAGTATCATATTTTCCCTTTCTTATATGTTTCCATTCACAAAATTTTCTATCATTCTTTTACCATGTTCTGTGTATATCGACTCAGGATGGAACTGAAGTCCTACAACCGGATATTCTTTATGTTTAACAGCCATTATTTCGCCGTCCTCAGTCCTTGCTATAACCTCAAGTTCATCTGGAAGTGTGTCCTCTATAATAGCTAAAGAATGATATCTCGCAACCTTTACAGGTGATGGTATCCCTGCAAATATGCTATCACCCGTATGTATCACGTCTGACTGTTTGCCGTGCATAAGCTTCTTTGCATAAGACACTGTTGCGCCAAACGCTTCGCCTATGCTCTGGTGTCCCAAGCATATTCCAAGTATAGGCTTTTTTCCTGCAAAATGCTTAATCGCCTCAACACTTATTCCGGCCTCTTTAGGACTTTTAGGACCAGGAGAGATTACTATTGACTCAGGGTCAAGCTTTTCTATCTCCTCTATTGTTATCTTATCATTTCTTACAACCTTTATATCGTTATTAAATATTCCAATAAACTGATATAAGTTGTATGTAAATGAATCATAATTATCTATTAACAAAATCATAACTTTTCCTCCTTAACAAGGGTCTTAGCAAGTGCCATAACCTTATTGCAGCACTCCTGATATTCAAGCTCCGGTTTTGAGTCTGCAACTATTCCTGCTCCTGCCTGAAGATATACTTTATCACCCTTCTTAATCATAGTTCTTATAGTGATACAGAAGTTCATATTGCCGCCAAAGTCAAGATATCCTGTTGCACCTCCATATAAGCCTCTTCTTACTGTCTCAAGCTCATCTATTATTTCCATTGCTCTTATCTTAGGAGCACCGCTAAGTGTACCTGCCGGTAAGAAAGAGGATACTAAGTCAAGTGGATGATACTCTCCATTTTTTCTGCCCTCTACAAGTGAAACGATATGCATAACGTGTGAATATCTCTGTACATTCATAAACTGTGATACTCTTACTGAACCTAACTCGCTTATCTTTCCGCAGTCATTTCTTGCAAGGTCAACAAGCATTATATGTTCTGCTCTCTCCTTTTCATCTGCAAGAAGCTCTTCTTCCAAAGCGATATCCTCTTCCTTAGTTTTTCCTCTTCTTCTTGTTCCTGCTATCGGACATGTATACACTTTTGAATCAGTCTGTTTAACTATCATCTCCGGTGAACTTCCTATTATCTCAAAATCACCAAAATTATAATAATAAAGATAAGGTGATGGATTAAGTTCTCTTAACTTTTCATATAATTCAAAGCCTGTCTGCTTTGTTTCAACTGTCCATCTTTGTGAGAGAACTGTCTGGAATATATGACCATCTTTTATGTACTGTTTTATCTTTTCAACCTTCTGGCTGTATTCTTCAAGCGTGTCCGATTTTTTCAATATATGTCCGTCAAGTTCCATATTTACTTTATCATCGTGGTATTTGTCAACACCTGTTCTTGCCTGTGCTATAAGCTTCCCGGCTTCTTTTAATGCCCTGTTTTTACCTTCTTCGTTATCCTCATCAAGCACTACTGCTGTAAAAGTTTCTGCCTCGTGGTCGATAGCTATAAACTTTGATGCAAGCATAAGCTGTATTGTTTCTATACCTATCTCATCCGGATTATCATCTGGAAGAGTTTCTGTATATCTTATATAGTCATACCCAAGACTTCCTACCAGACCACCTGTAAATTCAAGCTCCTTCGCATCTTTTATTATCTTGAATTCATCAAAATATTCTTTTAATCGTTCAAGCGGATTGCCATATCTTACATCCTTTGTTCCATCTGACTTCGTAATAACAAGGCTGTCTTTATCTGACTGGATAATCTCCTCAGGGTCAACTCCCATAAATGTATATCTTCCATTATCCTTATCGTTACTTTCCATAAGAAAGCCCTTGTGTTCTCTGCCAAGCCCTTTATAAAGCTCGATGGCTGTTTCATTAACAATACTTACTGTTTTTTTGTAAGCCTTTAATACTCTCATATATTAAACCTCCAGCAATAATCTTTAGCCATTCTTCATAGCTGATGACTGATATAAGAAATCCTATAAGAACTTTAAATATATTTATTAAATATTTCTATAAAAAAAGCCCCTGACAGGATTCCTGTCAGGGACGAATAATCTAATATCGTGGTGCCACCCTTATTCATAAGTATAATACTCACTGCCGTATAACTATATATTTCACTGGCATACATTAAGCATATATCATAAACTCTGCCTTTAATAATACATATATGCTGCTTTAACATATCAACTTCACATATATTGTGAACTTTATATCCGCATATACAACTTTGGCTTAAGCTTCATATATCTAATACTTATAAGCTGCTTCCAAATATGTAAATAATATACTTACCTCTTTCCCGGATACTAATATATCCTGCCTCTATAACGTGAGGACACGTCACAAACTACTTAATCTCCTGATGAAATCTTTAATATGTGCATCTCCCAAGCCCATTCCCTTAAGACCTGCATACTGGTTTTCCATCGCCACCAGCTCTCTGTAATGCCTGTTCAAAAAGTACTATCTTGTTCGTAGACTTTAGCTTATTAAAATGTTGAACCTATAATAGCACTATGTTTAAAAATCGTCAAGTGGAATTTCGTTTATTTCACTATTTTCTTCCTTATCCTCCTCCCACTCTACCTTTGTATTATCTTTATTTCCATTCTTCTTTGCTTTTTCTTCCTTTGCTTCTTTTTCTGTATCTGGAAGTTTTTTGTACGCTTCTGTCTTTTTAAACTGCGAATAAACATCATTATAAGCCGCTTCAAGTTCCTTCTTTGCAGGGTCATCATCGGCTATACGTGACATATTCTGTAAGTACATATCCGCCGCCTGTTCCTTGCTTTTAGCACTTTCTAACTGTTTCTTAAATGACTCCCTCATCATCTGCACCCTTGCCGCCTTTGCATACGTTACAGGGTCGTTCATTCTTAAGTACTGTAATTCATCCGCTGACAGCTTTTTCCCACTCTCAAGCTTTTTATAAAGCTTTTCAACAAATCTTTTCTTCTGTTCATCTGTCATCCCCGTTGTAGGGTCAAATATGCTGTCTACTGCCTGTTTAAGCTGCAACCCTATTGTGGCTGTATCAAATGCAGAACCTGCTGAGTTCGCATTACTGATGTTTGCTGTATCAGCACCGCCTGCTTTAGCTGTTGTATCAGTGCCATCTGTATTTGCAGTTTCTTTTGTCCTGTATTTACTAAAAAGATTATTTACAGTCCTCATAGCCTTACTCTGATTTTGTATGCCGCTATTATAAAGGGCATTTCTGCAGCTCCCAATCGCATTATTATAAGCTTTTTCCTGTGTATTCATACATTTTCTCCTTTACTGTCTGTGTCTTGTAATATTTCCCGTGTCATGTGGGTAACAAGTTAAAAAAATCTTATTGTACAGGCAAAAGCGACCTTTTGACCCTTACATCATATATTTTATTATGGCAACTTTTTAGACAGATTTCTTACAATTAATTTAAGTACATCTAAGCTGCACACTAAAATATATACAAAAAAGGCTGCGGAAAAACAGTTCCAATACATATCATAACTGCTCTCCGTAGCCTTATTTTTAATTTATACAGGTAATAACTTTACTGACAATTCTGCTATTAACCTGCTTACATCCTTGTGCTTTATATATCGTAAGAATACACATTTTCCTTAACCTTTATTTATAAAACATTGGGCAGGGTGCTATGTGCCAGTGGCACATGTTTAGCACGGACCGAAGCGGAGCGTAGACGTGGGAGTGCGCAGCACGGAACAATCCGTAGGTATCATAGTTGTGGGCTTTTGACCACGACATCTTTACAAGGATGAATTATTTAATTTTCCCAGATAAAACTTACAGAATATCCACAAGCTTCTCAAATGCATCTATATCTGTAACATAGTCACAAGCCGCTACCTCGCCAAAACCATAAGATGCATATATAAAATCTATGCCGGCATCCTTTGCTGACTGCGCATCACCAGCGGTATCCCCGATATATACAGGATTATTAAGATTATTTCTTTCTATGAGTATCTTATTGCTGACACCCTTCGGCGCTCTGGTTCTTCCCCAGCACTCTGTATCCTCAAATATATCCGTAAAATTATGTGCTTTAAGAAATGCTTCTATATATCCGTCCTGACAGTTACTTACTATAAAAAGTCTGTACTTTTTCTTTAACCGCTCAAGAGTTTCCTTAAGCTTTGGAAAAAGCACCCCACCTGTCTTTTCAAGGTATCCGTTTTCAAATATGCACAACTCATCCATAAGTGCATTCCTGACTTCACTCTTTTCCAAGGGAAAAAGCTTCGCCGCTATATCGTACATAGGAAGCCCCATACAGCCGCCAAGCTCATCTATCGTTATAGGCTCTCTTAATATTTCCGGATGTTTATCCAGTATAATATTCCATGCCTCACATATAGGCTTTGATGAGTCCCAGAGTGTGCCATCAAGGTCAAATATAATGCTGTCGTATTTTTCTTTTATATCCATAATATTCCGTTCCTTTTCCTAATCTTATTTCGCATCTTCGCCAAGGCATCCGTCCAGTTCTGCGATTAAGCCCTCTAACTGTGGCTCGTTTGTTATATCATACACTATCATAAAGCAATCCTTTGCGAGCCTGTACTCTTTATCCTGCAGCATAAGCTCGCCAACTCTGTATATAATACCAATAGTCTTAGAGTCTGGACCCGGCTCTACGTGTTCCTTGTCAAACATTTCCTGCATCTGCTTTATAGTATATTCCTTATAACCTGCAGACTTATCTTTATAGCCTGACGAAGCAACTGCTTTCTTATCTGCTAAGTCAGATTCATTTTCTGCAGAAGCCACTTTTTCTCCTGCTGCGGCAAGTGCATTTTTTATATATTCAAGCTCTGACTCTGCATTATCAGTATGATAATATATGTTACTGTAAGTGTAGCAGGCTGCTGCCATATCTGTGTTGTATGATGACAGATAATAAAAGCCCATATTTCTATAAAAACGCGCCATTGTCGCCCTTGTGCAGCAAAATCTGTATGCCTGCTTTGTCATATCAAGATATCTTGTAAGCATATTAAGGTACTTATAGCACTCAGCAAGTCCAAGATAAGAGTCCAAGTCCACAGGGTTCCAGCAAAGAGAATTCTTATAGGCATCCTCTGCTCTTTTATACTTTTTTAACTTAACACAGAGGTCTGCATAAGTTCTGTAATATTCTGCTATAGGAAGCTCCGGCATAGATATATCCGTGTCAGGCTCAAAGTAGCAGGCATATATATAATACTCCATAATGTGATTAGTACATAGCCATATCTGCCCTGTTCCTTCTGACTTTCTTACAACAAGGTCTTTATCTATCATTCCGGCTTTTCTTACACCCTTGTACTCATCCTCTATGACATCAAGCACTGCTTTTAGTATATCAGCCGCCTTGTCATAATCACCAGACTTAAACACTTCTTCATAATCGCCATACTTTGCTTTTAATTCATTAAGTTTATTGTAATCCATATTATTTGTACTATTATTTACTGTCCCTTCTTTATATTTTTAATTATCTTTATGCTCTTTCAGGATATTTATTTTCACATTTTTACTTTAGGGCACTCTATTTTGACATTTTCATCCTTTGCCTGCTTACCAACAGCTGCCACATCCGATGGCTTCTTTCTTTCCTGATATTCACCTGTCAGCACCGCCATACTTCTTGGTGGTATCGTTACTTTACGCGCTTCACTGTCGATGCATACACTGCCCGGTGTACTGTCTGTCATTGCCGCTATCTTAAAGCCGTTATCACCCTCTATCTTTGGAAGTGCAAGCGAACAGCTCTCCCAGTGCATATTGTATGCAATATATATAAGCTCTCTTGAACCTTTATCAGCATAACTCTCAGAATACATTATTCCTATCTGCCTATAATAATTGTCCATATCTGCATACCACGCATTAAGCCCGTGAAATGATACATCCGGGTAGCCATATGATAAGCTGTCACCCTGTGTAAGTCTGTACTTACTGTGAAGTATTCTGTATTTCTTACGCAAATCTATAAGAAACTTTGTCCACTCATATATCTCCGTGGCATCGTTATTATTCTTCCAGTTCACCCACGATATCTCATTATCTATGCAGTACGGATTATTGTTACCCTGCTGGCTGTTGGCACACTCATCACCGGCAAGTATAAGTGGCGTACCCTGCGCCAGAATAACCATTGCAAGCGCATTTTTAATCTGTCTTATTCGTAACTGCCTTACCTTAAGCTTTCTTGTAGCTCCCTCTTCACCACAGTTCCAGCTATAATTAAAGTTCTCACCATCCCTGTTATTCTCTCCGTTTAATTCATTATGCTTTCTGTCATAGCTCACAAGGTCATACAGAGTGAAACCGTTATTCGTGGTGACATAGTTAATCACTGCGGCATTATCAGGATTATTTAGCTGCATTTCTGCAAATGCCCCCAGCATATTTTCATCACCCTTTAAGTAACGTCTTATTATGTTCTGGACATCATTATTGTAGCTTGCCATATGTCTGTATACACCTTTTGCACCATTCCACCTGATAGTCATAATCTTGGTGTCAGCAAGCAATGCATCTGTTGCAAGCGCATTTAACGACACATCATCACCGTATATATGTACACCATCTATATGATATTCTTTCACCCAGTATCTTACACAGTCTGTTATATATGAAGTATCCACATCCTTGAAGAAAAACTCCATAACAACCTCTATTCCCTTACTGTGAAGGCACTTTACCATGTCCTTGAATTCTGTTGTGTAGTCAGTATATTGCACACCTTTGGCGCACTCGCTGTATGCCGCCTTTGGTGCGAAGTAAAAGCCTTTTGTATAGCCCCAGCAGTTTATCCTTTCATCACGTTTTAAAATGCTGTGTGCATAGCCTTTAGCCTGCATATAGTTGTATCTTGGCACTGCGCTTGCAGCTGTAAACTGCATAAACCTGCCCATCTCATCATATTCGTAAGCTGGCATAAGCTCTATTGTTGTTACACCTAATTCCTTTAAGTAATCCGCCTTTTCTGTTATTCCTGCAAACGTACCCTTAGCCTTTACCTTGGATGACTTACTCTCTGTATATCCCCTTACATTGAGCTTGTACATAATGCACTCATCATATGGAATATGAAGCGGCTCATCGCCCTCCCAGTCATAATCACTCAACTTAACAGGGCTTAAATGCACAACATTTTCCGCTTCCCCGCCAAAAACCGCACATCCTGTAACTGCCTTTGCATATGGGTCAACTATATATTGCCCATTTTCTTTAAAGCAGTAAAGACAGTCATCTATATTAATGTCCGACAAAAACAGTGTATACACTGTTCCCATACTTTTCTTTAACTCCAGCTCATACCTGCACTCGCTGCTGTCTTTTTCAAATATGCATACATATGCCTTTATATCACTATATAGTGAAGCATTTGTGCTTGCATATGCAAAATTATATCCACCATCTACTATATTGCAGCCCTGCATACACGGGTTGCCAACCTTATATTGCATAGTTCCTCCTCACATAATGCTTTATACATCTTAAAGACCTGTAAAGTCAAATTCAGGGATAAAGCTTTCCTTAGCTGTCCCGCCCTCCTGTATAAATGCATTGGTAACACCTATATCTATGGCATAATCAACAACCTTATCATACTCTTTTTTTGTAACTTTTCTGCACAATTCCTTATATAGCTTTACGTGTTCAAGCGGAGTATACTGGTTCATTATGCTTATGTATATATCATTTTTATATGTATCATACAGATACTTTATAACATTTCTGGACTCTTTAGTATAACCCGGTAATATAAGATGTCTTACTATAACACCTTTCTTCATAATGCCGCTTTCCACATAACCATCCCTAACAAGTGTATCATCATCGCCATACATATCAGGAGTACCTGTCTGTCTTACCATCTCACGCAGCGCAGCCTTCGCAGTTTCAGGATAATTCCCTGCATTAGAATACTTCAACGCAAGCTTACCATCCATATACTTAAAATCAGGAAGATATACATCCACAAGTCCATCCATAATCTTAAGTGTATCAACATTTTCATAGGCACTTGTATTGTATACGACAGGTATCTTAAGCCCCCTGTCCTTAGCCTTTATAAGTGCCTCTGCTATCTGTCCTGCATAATGTGTAGGTGTAACAAGATTGATATTGTTAGCCTGATTATTCTGTAATCTTAACATAATATCTGCCAGTTCGTCCACTGTTATATATTTTCCAACCTTTGCGGCAGCTATCTTATAGTTCTGGCAGAACACGCATCTTAATGTACAACCGCTGAAAAATACGGCTCCGCTTCCACGTTCTCCCGATATACAAGGCTCTTCCCACATATGAAGTGCTGCCCTTGCCACCTTAAGCCTGTCTGTCATAAGACAGTAACCAGTCCCCGTATGCCTGTTCACATTGCACATACGGGGACATAAATTACATCCGTTATTATCTGTATTTTCATTATTTCTTATCATTACAACTGTCCTTTATCATTGCTTTCAGCTTTGCAAATGCTTCCTTTATCCCGCCGACTTCATCTATAAGCCCTATTTCAACAGCATCCTGCCCTACCAGTATAGTGCCTAAGTCTTTTGTAAGCATCTGCGTGTTCATCATCATATCTTCAATGTCATCCTCATCCACATCACTGTGGTGTGCTATGAAGGAAACTATTCTTTTCTGTATTCTCTCAAAATAATCATATGTCTGCCTTGCACCGATTATATTACCATTCATTCTCACAGGATGTATAATCATCGTTGCTGTTGGCACTATAAATGAATAATCTGTGCTCACAGCAAGAGGCACCGCGATACTGTGTGAGTCCCCTATAACAAGTGACACTGTAGGCTTACTCATCGATGATATCATCTCAGCAAGAGCAAGCCCTGCACTGACATCACCACCTACAGTATTCATAAGAAAAAGTACACCTGATATTTTATCATCATCCTCTATCATGGCAAGCTGTGGAAGCATATGCTCATACTTAGTTGTCTTGCTTGCCGCCGGAAGATTATCATGCCCTTCTATCTCACCAATAATCGTTATGAGCTTAATCGAACCACTACCATTATTGTTATCAAGAGTCACCTGACCGTCACACATATCTTCATTATTGTCTTTATTATTAGTGTTTTCATTGTCTGTACCGCCATTTTCATTCTGCCTGTTATTATACGTGCTGTTCTGCTTATTGTCGTGATTATTCCATCCATTATTATGACAATTATTATCGTTAGTAATATCATTAGTATCTTTATTAATGTTATAATTAACGTCATTATTAATCATGCCATTAATATTATCATAAATGTTGTTGTCATCCCCGGCATTATTTTTCATAATATTACGCATATTGTTCTCCTATTATAATTCTGACTTAATAATATTATAAGATATTGGGGTCAAATGCCACGACTTTTACACCCACTTATGAACAAGCTCATGTGGGATTAGACCTTTTGACCCTGACATCATTATAATCTGCCAGTATGCATAAAATTATTCATATAATCATTATTACTATCCGGAATGATAAAATCAGCGTTAATGCGTTAATATTATATCCACTTAAAAATATTTCCTTACCTTATAATTATCTGGAACCTGTCAATAGGAACTCCGTACACTCCTGCGTATCCGTCCTGACCGTTATCTGTGCCGTCATCTGTCTGGTAAGAATAATAATTCCGCCACTTAGGACTGACCCTGTAATATGCATACTTATAGCCTCCGTCAACAAGCGTTGCATATGGTGTGGCTTCATTGTACAACAGTGAATCAGGCGTGTAATAATACACTTCAACCGCCTCAACATTTCCACCATTACCAGCATAACCATTGTAGAAGTCTGATATATCTGAATTCCTGCTGTCAACATAGTCAAGCCATCTTCCACCAGAATATACCCTGTATACAGCATACCCCTTATCTGTAGCCAGAGTTATTCCTGTTATGGCTCTTCCCTGTATTCCGGCATAATCCTCATCATTAACAACCTCAGGAAGCCAGTAGCCGCCTGATATCTGCGCACGGTAGGTTACATTTACACTGGTATTTACCTTTGCATCCACTTCTATCTCAGATTTATCATAAGGCGATGTGTAATCTGCATAGAATATATTACCATCAAATTCATGGTCATCTATCTTATAAGCTCCAAACTGCCACATCATGCAGTCCATGCTTGGCTCTTGTATACCCCAGTGTGCAAGCCACATATTAAAACCTTCGGTCGCTGTCAGCCTGTCAAGCTCTAATACATATTTGTAGTAATTATAATTAGCATATACACCAGTGGTATAACCACGCGAATACATTTCGCTGACAAACCTTATGCAGAAGTCTGTAAGCATACTTCCTTCTTTATATACATCTATTCCATTACTTTCCTTGTATCCGTCAGCATCCTCCATATCAAACCACACACCACGCACAGGATTGCGCCCCTGTATCATACGCAGTGTGTGTTCTATCTCCGACTCAACATCCTGCATGTTAAGTGCGTAACTGTATATATATACTCCATATGGTATACCAAGTCTTTCACATGCATCCATGTTGCGGATTGCCTGTTTGTCATCCTGACTTACATAGTCACTTCCGTAACCTATTCGTATAATAACACCCTCAATGTGTTCATCAACACTGTTCCAGTCTATAAGTCCGTCATGGCTGCTTACATCTATAACAACAGCCATAGCCGTAATATTCATCATAACAGCCATTATCATACTAAGTATGAGTGAAAATGTCATTTTTAATAATGACTTCATCCTCATTTTCTTCATAACCTCTGATACCCCCTTTCCATAATAGCTGATATATGCATACTTCTGTATGAATCTGCATATATTCATAATTTATATTATTCTGAAAGGAATGTATCCGTTACTCCTCAGCCATCTGTACATCAGCATCTTTAATCCTCTATCCGGCACTGCCTGGCACATACATTACAGAAAATGCAGACTCCAAGACATTTCAGTCTTCTATTCGGCACTGCTCAGTATTTACACATATATCAAGCAGCCGTCTGAATATATCTTCGTTATTAAGCACGATTATGCATAGCTGGTCTCTTGCTCTTGTAACTACCTGATAGAAATACTTCTCAAGTATATCATCGTTATCACCGTCATAGTCAGCACATAATTCCCCGTATTCATTGTACTTAAACTTACTGTCTATTACCGTAAGTACCTTATCGAATTCCTTGCCTATAACCTTATAGGTGTTAAACTTTCTGCTCTTATATCTGTTATTAACATTTCTGTAAGACTTCTCATAATCTATGTATATATACTGCTTCGCCTTGTAGTATGCCTTAAGTCTCTTAAATTCATTGATACTGTTTGCATAGCATATCGTTACACAGTCATACTTATAGCCTCTTGCCCGTTTATTGAGGTCAAACATATTTCTTATAAATGCCGACAGCTCCGGATTAGTTCTTATTCTGTCTGAAAGAAAATAATTCTCATCCGCAAGTTCTTCTATCCTTTTATCCATCGCACGCTGCTGCTCATGTCTTGAAAGTACCTGCTCACAATCATAAAACATAACTACTTTCGGGGTATTTCTTACTGAACTCCTGCTGTCATCACTCGCAACATTCATGCTTCCAACTTTATTACTAGCACTTAAACTGCCCAAACTCCCAGCTTCATTATCACTCCCCACACCGCCTGAACTTGTAGCTTCGTTATTACTACACGCACTGTCTGAATTTCCAGTTTCGTTATTACTACTCGTCGATGACAAACTTCTGCCACAGTCGTATGCACTGTCTACAATCCACTCAAACTGGTCATCATGCAGCCTCTGTGTCTCATCAACAAGTATATAGTCATACCCCTTTAACATCGCACCGTCTGTCAAGTCCCTTGATGTTATTATATCTGTAGATGGAATAGCCTTTTCAAGAATATCTATATTAGGTGTACGTCTTCCAAAATGTATAACACACTTTCCTGCATCCACTGGCAGCTTTCTTACTGTGTCATAAAGCAGCAGTGTTTTTCCTGTTCCTGCCTCACCTTTGACAGAATAGTACCGCTTATCATCATCCTTTAGCAGTCCTGATAAAAGCTTTCTGCTCATAGCCTCCTGCTGGTTAGTAAGAAAATACTGGTGTCTTGCAAATCTTTCCGGTGAATTGACCGGTGATATAAGATAATCCTTAGCTTTAAAAAGGCTTTCTATGTTATTCTTCATACATTTCTTAAACCTTTTCATATCAGCAACCACACTCACAAATTCCGACTGTATAAGCCTGTTATTATCATCAAGCCTGTATACAGTATTCGTATTAAGAATGTATGTATATGATATGATATTTGTCGTCACAGGACTAAGATAATACCTGTTTCTTACAAGCTGCTGCTTAATCCTCTCCTCACCTACGTCCTCACTTTTCAGTTCTATATTCAGTATCAGCTTCCTGTTAGCAGCCACCTTTAACAGGTCAAACTCCTTGCTGATATGCGCAATAGTATAAGAATAAAAAAAGTCATCAAGATCTGCTAACTGTGCCCCTGCCTTAATAAGCTTTGTAACAAGCTGCACAAGCGACTCTTTTTCCCTTATCCTGGTTCTCTGGAAATCTTTTCTTGCAGATATTATGTACTCATACTCCGCAAAACTGTCATTATCCTCAACTCGTGTTAATGTATACAGATTAATCGACTTCACTCGTTCACCTCCGGACATTTCATATACAAAAAGACCTGTTGTCACATAAAAATATGATATCAGTGTCAACAGTTCATAAATCTTATCGTGCATGCCTGCACGAACGACTTTTTAACCCTTATATCATTATATGTTCACAACAAGTCTTATTGCAATATATTATTGTCTTTTAATTAAGCTCTGTAGCCGTGTGGATTGTGGCTCTGCCAGTTCCAAGAGTCCCTGCACATATCTTCAAGACTCTTAGCTGCCTCCCAGCCAAGAACTTCCTTAGCCTTAGTGGCATCTGCCCATGAGTCAGGAAGGTCACCCGGACGTCTGTCGCCTATCTTATAGTTCAGCTTTACTCCTGTTGAGCTTTCAAATGCATGTACAATCTCAAGCACGCTGTATGGTGTTCCTGTTCCAAGGTTGAATATCTCAACACCCTTATGTGTATCTGCATACTCAACTGCCTTTACATGTCCACATGCAAGGTCTACTACATGTATATAATCTCTTCTGCAAGTTCCGTCTGGTGTTGGATAATCTCCGCCAAATATAGTAAGCTGCTCTCTCACGCCTGCTGCAACCTGTGATACATATGGCATAAGGTTATTAGGGATACCCTGTGGGTCCTCACCTATCTTACCTGATGAGTGTGCTCCTATTGGGTTAAAGTAACGTAAAAGTACTACTGTGAGCTCTGGGTCAGCCTTTGCACAGTCTGTAAGTATCTGCTCCATCATAGACTTAGTCCAGCCGTATGGATTAGAACACTCACCCTTTGGCATAGTCTCTACATAAGGTGGCTTCTGGTCACCATATACTGTTGCAGAAGATGAGAATACTATCTTAGTAACTCCGGCTTCTTTCATACACTCTATAAGTGAAAGTGTTGTATCAATGTTGTTGCGGTAATACTTTGCTGGAAGACGTGTTGACTCTCCAACTGCCTTAAGTCCCGCAAAATGTATAACACAGTCTATATGATTTTCATTAAATATCTTACGAAGCGCATCTTTATCCTTAACATCCGCCTCATAAGACACTATGCTTTTTCCTGTTATTTCTTCGACTCTCTTAATAGACTCCGGACAACTGTTACTGTAATCATCAACAATAACAACCTCATGTCCTGCATTTATAAGCTCTACCGCTGTGTGTGAGCCGATGTAACCAGCTCCGCCTGCTAATAAAACAACCATAATTTCCTCCGTATATTTATGTAATATATTGTATACAATTAAACATTAATGATGTATCAGGATTGCTACATCGACCTGCAATTAACGCAATCCTTAAACACCTCAGACTCCCATAAATAATGTATTCACGGCATTTTAAAATTCAATTCCATTAACCTTAAGAAGCTCTCTTGCGCTCTCAAGTGAGTCCTTACCTGTCTTGTTCTTTATAGGTGCGAATTCATAGCTTCTTTCCACTTCATATGGTACACAGTTGTCCATCATTTCTACCATATCAAGTACAAGTGTCTCAAACTTATATCCGTTAGGACTTTCTGGCTTGATGTAATTATCATTCTCATCGATATATGGTATCTTCTTCTCAACAATATGAAGTGGAAGGCTTGTGTTAGATATCTCAACAAGCTTCTTAAAGCTGAAAAGATAGTTAAGTATAACACCAAAGCCATATGTAAGCTCGCCGTCTTCTCTTCTTAAGTTAGCAAGCTCTTCTGACATCTCATAATACTCAATGATAGATGGATGTCCGTTTACCCTGCACATAACGCCAACCTTTTCTTCTGGTTCGCACTTTCTTACAACCTTTGAACCACACTCAGCTCCTGCAAGCATAGTTGCTCCTATGAAAGCCGGGTCAGCAATTCTTTGTAAGATATTGTCAACTGCAAATACATTTACATATTCAACGCCCTTTTCTTCCATATCCTTATCAAGACCTGCTGCCATTAATGATAAGAACCAGCCGCCGTTACCGTTTGGTGACATAGCAAGGCTGTCTGTGCTCTCCATATACAACTTTCCATTGTAATCAACAGATGGAACCATGCTCTGGATGAAGAACTTAACATAATCCTTATCATATCCAAAGTAGTTATGCTCCTCAAAGAAAGCAACTGTATCCTCATTATTCTTGTCGCTTGTCATAATATAAAGCGGTACATAAGCTCCTGTCATATCAACAACATCTAAAAGATTTCTTATAAGCTGTCCAAAAAGGAAAAGGTCTTTATTGACACCGACATTAAGTGTTCCCTTTGGCTTATCAAGACCTAATCTTGTTCCCTGTCCACCTGCAAGAAGCACTGCTGCCACCTTACCATTCTTTATAGCCTCTACACCCTTTGCAGTATACTTTTCCTTGTTAGCCTTTATATCTTTAATCTCTACTGCCTCTAATGGCTCAATCTTCTTATCCTCGTTGCTGTCTGACTTGTCATTAATACTCTCTACTACCTTCCAGTCAATCATGGCAACCTGCGATATAAGCTTCTTAGCTGCATCATCTTCCAAAGCCTCTAATCTCTTAATAACATGCTCCTGATTATGTTCCTTTAAAATACTTATTGCTTCCTGCTTATTCATATTTTTTCTCCTAATAGGTTATTTCGTTGCTACATTATACACCTTTTTTTATGTAATAACAATCACATTCATAGTAATCATCTATGATAATCACCCGTCATATCAACAATAGCTTCCATTGCATATAAATATCCCTTAAGTCCGAGTCCTACGACCTGACCGTTACATACTGGAACTGTTACTGATGTATGTCTGAATTCTTCTCTTGTATGCACATTAGATATGTGCACCTCTATCTTAGGAATAGAAGCAACTGAAGCAAGTGCATCCCTTACTGCATAGCTGTAATGTGTAAATGCGCCCGGATTAATGACGATCCCATCAACATCTTTGTAGTATGCCTCCTGAATTTTATCAATGACAGCTCCTTCGTGGTTGCTCTGGAACACCTCCGCCTCTACGCCAAGCTCTTTTGCCTTATCCTCTATCATCTTAACTAATGTTTCATAATTGTCTGTTCCATAGATACCCTTTTCTCTTATTCCAAGGAAATTGATATTAGGTCCATTTATAACTAAAAGCTTCATATCTTTAATTCTCCAGTTCTTATTAATATATTTTTATACAAATGGCTTATCTGCCGCTTACTTTCTGTTCTTAATTATCTCTTCATACATATGTTCAAATGCCTTATTTTCCGTATCAATAATGATGTCGGCAGCTTCTATATATATATCTTCTCTCTGCTGCATAAGTGTATGTATCTTATCCTTGAGATTACCACCCTTAAGAAGTGGTCTTGTCGTATCTTTTCGCAGTCTTCTGCACAGCTCGTCCTCAGATGCCTTAAGATAAACAACCGTTCCTACCTGCTTAAGCAGCTCTCTGTTGACTTTTCTTAATGGAAGTCCGCCGCCAACCGACAGAACGCTTTTCTTAAGTGAGCATGCGAATTCTCTTACTGTGTCAGTTTCCATATCACGGAACGCTTCTTCGCCCTTAGCTGCAAATATATCGTTAATCGTTGTATGCTCTTTCTGTTCAATATATTCATCTGTATCGCAGAAATTATATCCGTGCTTTCTTGATATCCACCTACCAAATGTTGTTTTTCCACTTCCCATAAATCCTATGAGAACAATATTATCATTCAATTCCAAGTTCCTCTTTCATTCTGTTATATACAATTTCTGCCTCTTCCTTAGACACATTTGTATCATTCCAGAGCTCATATGCGGCAACCCCCTGATATAAAAGCATCTTAAGTCCATTGTAAGCCGGCTTTCCAGCTTTCCTGCACTTCTCCATAAACTTGGTTGTTGACGGATTATAGATTATGTCAACTCCTGCTCCTACAAGCTTATAGAACTCTTCATCTTCGATAGCTGTGTCGCCTACATTAGGATAAAGTCCGACACTTGTTGTCTGGATAACGATATATCCGCTTCCTGTAAGTGACTTATATCCATCCATATGCATAGGAATAACGCACTGTTTATTAAAGTAACCATTGACCGCTTCTGCGATATTCTCGGCTTTTTCTATTGTCCTGTTTAACATATATACTTTATTGGCACCACTCTGTGCACATAAGAAAGCTATCGCCCTTGCCGCACCGCCTGCGCCAAGTATTATACAGTTATTACCACAAAGACTTATACTCTCATCCTCAAGTTCTCTTTTAAGTCCAAGTATATCAGTGTTATAGCCTTTATAACCGCCATCTTTTCTTACAAGTGTATTGACTGCACCAATAGCCTTTGCAAGAGGGTCGATATCGACAAGTACATCCATCACGCCCTGTTTATGTGGCACTGTTACGTTGAGTCCTAATATATCAAGTGCATATGCGCCCTCAACTGCCTTTGCAACATCTTCCTTATCAACCTTGAATGTTGTATACACCATATTAGTCTTTGTAATATCTGCCAATGTATTATGTATGACTGGTGATATAGAATGTCCTACCGGATTACCTATAAGGCCACACACTCTTGTAGTTCCTTTAATATCCATAACTGTACTTCCTTATTAAATTTATTATATCTGATAATGTTATTATAATTCTTATACTAGCAAAGCCCTGCTATATACTGAAAATGCTTTGTAACATTTTGATAATAATCAGATTTTATCTCTTTACTTTTATATACTTGTGCTTCTGCCTTTTATAGAAAAATAACACTATCCACTCAAGCCTGCGCTTTAAGATTATCTGGATTTCCTCGTGCTTATCTATAGGCTTAACAAGTATCGACATTATTCCAGCCCTGTTTGCGCCCCACACGTCTGTAAAAAGCTGGTCGCCAACAAAGTATGTGTTATCCGTATCAGTATTCATATATTCCATCGCCTTTATATAATTCTTAGGTGATGGCTTGTCAGCCTTGCTTACATACTTTGAACCGACCTCGTTAGCAAGCGGCTTAACCCTGTGTTCCTTATTATTCGATATAATACATGTATCATATCCTATCTTTCTTAACTCACTAAAAAGTTCCTTTGCCCTCGGTGTTACAGGCGCTCCGTGCTCTACCAAAGTATTATCCACGTCAAATATAATGCCTCTGTAGCCTTTATCATACAGCCCCTTATAATCAATATCATAAGCGGAGTCTATGTACATATCAGGGTAAAATCTTTTAAACATCAACAATTATTCCTTCCTGTTCAGTATTTTTTTAATTTCATCCATAAATGTATTAACATCCTTGAATTCTCTGTATACCGAAGCAAATCTTACATATGCCACTTCATCAACATTCTTTAGCTTATCCATAACTATAGAACCTATTGTTGTTGTCGGAATTTCTCTTTCTCCCATATTGAATATCTGGCTTTCAATATCATCTACCATCCCATTTATCTGTGCCATTGATACTGGTCTTTTATGACACGACCTCACAATGCCAGCTACTATCTTTTCTCTGTCATAGGGTTCTCTGTTATTATCCTTCTTAACCACAATAAGCGGAAGTGTTTCTATTTTTTCATATGTTGTAAATCTGTTTCCACATTCATCACACTGTCTTCTTCTTCTGATAGAACAGTCATCCGTTGGTCTTGAATCAATAACTCTTGTATTCTCTTTTCCGCAATAAGGACATTTCACAGCAGCACCCCTCCTTAGCAAGCAACCTTCATAACATCTCGTACTATACATATGAACTTCATTATATCCATAATACATTTTAATCGTTAACCATATGTATACAATTAAAGTAATTATATCCCAGCAGGCGGATTATGTCAAAATATATATAATGATGTCACAATATTTATCAGAAGGTTATAAATCCCATGCCATAAAAAATAAGAATAAGATACGGACGGATATATAAATGACTAGAATAAAAGCAGACTCACATCATATTTCCACACTTTTACAATAAATATGAAAATATGAAAGTAAGCCTGCTATTAAACATATTATATACAATTATAAATCTGCTAACTATTTAATTCATTATAAAATAATATATGGATATAAACTATTTCTGCCCACATTATAACTATAGTCCCAATTTCTTTTTATTATGTGCCCAGATACTTTTTCATATTTTTAAGCGCACACTTTTCAAGCCTGCTCACCTGCGCCTGCGATATTCCTATTTCACCAGCTATTTCCATCTGTGTCTTATATTCATAAAAACGCATTTTTATAATCTGCTGTTCCCTGCCTTCAAGCTTCTTATAAGCATCATCTAATGCAAGGTGTGTGACCCAGTTGTCCTCGCCGTCCTTGACATCTTTTATCTGGTCTATAACATAAAGTGTGTCCTGTCCTTCGTTAAACACCGGCTCATATAAAGACACTGTGGGCGATACCGCCTCAAGCGCTATGACTATCTCTTCTTTTGATACGCCTATCTCACCTGCTATCTCTGATATAGTCGGCTCCTTCTGCTTCTTCTTTAATAGCTGCTCCTTTGTGTATATGGCTTTATATGCCATATCCTTAAGGCTTCTGCTGACCCTTATTGCACTGTTGTCGCGCAGGTACCTTTTTATCTCTCCTATAATCATTGGAACTGCATATGTCGAAAACTGCACTCCCTGTCCTAAGTCAAAGTTGTCTATAGCTTTTATTAATCCGATACATCCTATCTGGAACAAGTCATCCATATTCTCATTACTGTTGGAAAATCTGCCAACTATGCTTAACACAAGTCGCAGATTGCCCTTTATGAATTCCTCCCTTGCCTCTGTGTCGCCTTCTTTAACCTTTACAAGAAGTTCTCTTTTATCTTTGGCACTAAGCAGTGGCAAATCTTTAGTATTCACTCCACATATGGTAACTCTTACACCTGCCATTATCATTCCTCCTAAAGACTTTGCGAACATTTATCCTTAGTTAAAATGTATGACCACAGTCCACTTTCGTGTTCGCTTATAGTAGAATGATTACCATATCGGACTTATTTTATACGATGAGTTATGTCAAATCTCTTAATTCACTCAAAAACTTATCTTCTATTATTTTCCTTATACATGCGGCATCCTGACAGCCTGCTTTGGCGTAGCTTATAAAGCCGCCAGCCATATGCTCATGGCCGCCGCCATTGCCAATATCCTTTAAAGCGCGGTTAGATATGCGGCCTGCATCATACACTCCGCCGCTTCTTATAGAGAGCTTGACACCCTCCTCCTTTGCTGAATATGCCACAGCAAAGTCAATTCCATCAAGTGACATTATAAAGTCACATATTGAGGCTATAAGCGACTCCTGACAGTTATCACCTGTGCTTGCAAAACATGCATCGCCATGTACGTCTACATTGGCAATAGCATAAGCATAAGCCTTAAGGTCATCATACTGCCTTACACTTGTATCAAGCTTGTTAAGTACCTTATGGTCTGCCATATTGTAAAGCTTATAAAACATATCCAAATCAAGCTGTGTCACACCTCTTTTCATATCAGCAGTGTCAACTTTTATGCCATATAAAAGTGCTGTTGCCATATGCATATCTATGTTGACATGATTTTCAATATAATATGAGGCTATTATTGAAGCACACGCACCAACCTCCGGTCTTATATCTTCGAAAACATATTTATTAGTATTGTATACAGGATGATGGTCTATGCATATAGTCTTATCAGAATGTGTATCGACTATATTGGCATTACCCTTCTGTGCATCAACTATGATAACTTCCCTTTCTTTATCCAGCTCCTCAGCACATTTTATCTCAAGGATATCTATATTAAGAAGTGACACCATCTTGGCTGTCACTGTCTTTTCTATACTTCCCTTGTACACTATTTCTGCTGTAATACCCTCTGCTTCAAGCAGCTTTTTCATTCCATATGCACTTGCAATAGCATCCGGATCTGGGAAATTATGCATCTGCACATAAACGCTCTTTCCTTTGATATATGATAATATCTCCTCTAACTTTGTCATATAACTTCCTCTTTTTAATGTAATAATAGGCATGTCAGTCATAAACTTTATCACTACACTGATGTATCAGAATTATTTTACTAAAATGCAGTCAAATAATCTTTGCATACTATATAACAGTATAACTCTTATTTATATATTTTCAATGTGTAATTGTTCCCACTTATGATATTGTGATTTAATTTTATTGTTTGGCAATATATATTTACAGTTATAAATCAGCCGATTTAAAATATTATACAATCATATCTGCCCTTGAAATATATATTTCACATAATCCATTGAAATGTACCCGCCACATTGTATGACACATTTTAAAAATATATGCATAAATTATAGTAATCTCTTATATGTCGGAGGCAATCTTGGATAACATCTGCAATATTACTGCCGATAATATGTCCACAAATGTACCCGAACCGCTTCTCTCACTTAAGGATATCACATACGCTTACAACACTCCAAAAGATGAAATACCTGCTCTGGATGGAATATGTCTGGATATTGCACCCGGCTCTTTTACATCTATCGTAGGACCTTCAGGGTGCGGCAAGTCAACTCTTTTATCTATAATATGTGACCTTATTAAACCTGACAGCGGAAGTATTGTATCCCGTGTATACAATACTGACAATGACTCTTATATACGTCATATCGGCTTTATGCCACAGAAAGACACTCTGTTTGAATGGCGTACCATATATGCCAATGTCACACTTGGTCTTGAGATTAATCACTTAAAGGATGCCAAACATCTCGCAAATGTTGATGCCATGCTTAAAGAATACGGATTATATCAGTTCAGGCACGTTCATCCAAGTGAATTATCCGGTGGTATGCGGCAGCGCGCAGCTCTTATCAGGACACTTGCACTAAACCCTGATATACTGCTGCTTGATGAACCATTTTCTGCTCTTGACTATCAGACACGTCTTGAAGTTGCCGATGATATTGGGGGCATAATCAAAGAACAGAAAAAGACTGCACTTCTTGTAACCCACGATATATCTGAAGCCATATCTATGGGTGATTCGGTTGTTATTCTTTCCCATCGTCCGGCAAAGATTAAGAAAATCATAGATATACATTTTTCTATTAAAAACAGGACTCCTTTCACTTCACGTCAGGCTCCTGAATTTGCAGGTTATTTTAATGAGATATGGGAGGAAATTCAATGATGAAAATATATTCTTCCACCGCTGTAAGCCCACAAAGAAGCACTTATCTTAACAAGCTTAAGCGCTACCATATTATTGTAACTATTGTACGTTTCCTTATTCTTACAGGCTTTATCGCTGCATGGGAAATATCAACAAGAACAGGAGTTGTCAATCCATTTATATTCAGTTCTCCTTCAAGAATTCTTAGTACATTTATATCTATGGCTAAAGATGGCAGTATATTTATGCATATATGGACTACTCTTTTTGAAACCTTTCTGTCGTTCTTTCTGATAATCGCCGTTGGACTTGGTATGGCTGTACTCCTATGGCTGTGGCGCGGACTGTCTGACTGTCTTGAGCCTTATCTTATCGTGCTTAACAGTCTTCCAAAGTCAGCCCTTGCCCCTATGATTATCGTATGGCTTGGCAATAATATGAAAGCTATCATCATAACTGCAATATCGGTTGCGATATTTGGTATGATAATTAACATATATACCGGTTTCCTTGAGATTGACAAGGAAAAGATTACTCTTATTAAAACGCTTGGTGGAACTAAACGCGATATTCTCACAAAGCTCATTCTGCCCGGCTCTAAGAAAATTATCATAAGTAACACAAAGGTTAATATCGGTCTATGCCTTGTCGGTGTTATCATCGGAGAATTCCTCGCCGCTAATAAAGGTCTTGGCTACCTTATAATATACGGCTCACAGGTATTCAAGATGACTTATGTGTCTATGAGTATTGTGATACTCTGTATTATATCTACTGTATTATTTAAGATTGTTGACCTTCTTGAAAATTTAATTTCGCGATAATAAAATGGCAATTAATTATGTATATAAACTGGCAGCAGAATTCTCTCAGACAGTTACTGGTATTAAAAATTCCCTTAAGCAGACTATGAATATTGTTCTTGTCTGTTTAAGGGAAATTGTTATATTCTTATACTATATTTATGCTATATTACATTGCCAATGCACGGCTCTTCCAAGAGTCTGACACCTTTTAGAACACTACCTGTCCATTTACAACATTCCATGTTCCATATTCATTACTTGCTGTACCCGTATAATTCCAATCCAATACGCCATTGCTGATATAGAACCAACCATACTCATTGTTAGCAAGGCCTATATAATTCCAGTCAAGCACTCCGCCCGTCACATAAAACCAGCCATACTCATTGCTTGCAAGACCTGTGTAGCTCCAGTCAAGTACTCCGCCTGTCACATAAAACCAGCCATATTCATTACTTGCAAGGCCCGTATAACTCCAGTCGATTGCTCCATCTGATACGTAGAACCAGCCATATTCATTGCTGGCAAGTCCTGTATAATCATTCTCTACCACGCCATCCTTGTAATAATACCAGTTACCAGCATCATCCATATATAAGCCATTCTTGGCACTGTCAGATGTTGATGGAATAGAGACTCTCTCCTCATAACCACATACATTACACTTATGTGCCTTTTCGCCCTCATGATATTCTGTAGGCTCCCACACAATATACCATTCTCCATACTGGTGCTTTAATGTTGTATATGTATCACCAGCTTTTATAACATCGCTTTCCTGACCTGTTGTTAACGATACAAATTTTCTGTTACATACAACAGTACTATTTCTACATTCCATCTTTACGTCTACATTTGATTTATTAACAGCCTTATCTATTCCGTCTGTTTCAAATTTGCAATCTGCTTCAATGACTGTTGATGGAATTATCAGTTCTTTAAGATTGGCAAATTCATAAGAAGCTTCATCCATAAAGCCACTGTATAAATAAGCTGTTTCCCTTAACTGTGCAGATGACGTTACTCTTAAGCCTTCATTAAGCACTATCTTTTCAAGATATTTATTACTGATATTATATCCACCTATAAGTTCCAGTTTATCTGGTGCTATGTACTCCTTATCTGTCTTTCCAGATGGATAATATATTAAAACATAATTCCCTTCAGTCATTGTATACATATTATTTGCAGTATATGCAAGCTCATTTTCCCTGTTTATAGAATAAAGCACACCATCTATTGATATCAAATCAGTTCTTTCAGGGTTAACATTAACTTCTTTAAGACTATTGCAATACTTAAATGCTATAGGTGAGACTGATAAAAATGGAATTGATGCATCACTTGCTTTATCAATATATACACTTTCGAGTGCTTCATCATATGAAAACGCATCAAATTCAACCACTCTCATACTACCCGGAATATATACATTCTTAATAGAAGCGCAGCTCTGGAATGCGCCCTGTGATATTCTTTTAACATTTCCAAGATTAATATCTGTAAGATTTGGAGATGACCAGAAGGCAAATGTACCTATTGTCTCTAATGTATTACCACAGTCAACACTTACAAGATTACTTAAATCATCAAAAATATCTTTACCTATATATGTAATTCCATCCTTAATTACTACACTTTTAATGTACTTTCTATATTCTTTCCATGGTTTATCAATAAGAGTATCCTGACCATTGATTGTTTCTCTGTAATCCTTTGTTCTTCCTGTACCATCAAGTGTCAGACAACCTTCATCATCAAGTGTCCATGTAATATTGCTGCCATCATCTGCCCCGCAGCTGCCACTCTGGACAATAACCGCCGCACTGACTTTCTGTGTTCTGACACAGAACAGCATTACAACTGCCAGAACCGGCAATACCACATGTATAAGCTTTCTTTTCATTAAAAGGCCTCCTCAATTATGTAAATATTTTTATTATTTTATATTAACATATTTTATCTTTTAATTCAAAATATTTCCTTAGTTACCTTTGAAACAATTCTTATTACACCAGATATTTTTTTTACCATTAACTTGAAATTGCTGTATTAATCAAAAATACTTAATGAAAAACATCAAAAATAATAGTATAATAATCAGGGGCAGTTAAGTTCAGACCTTCTGGACACATTATTAAAGATTGGAGATACTATATGATTTCACTTAGAATAAAAAACACTAAAACATTTATGTCGCACCTGCTTGTAAAGGATACCTTCGATAACTTTCTTTTATCAGAGGCAGATATAAAGACCTCGTGCTCTCACTCTATAGACGGGCAGATTAACCGTGCATTTTACTCAGATGAGGAGTGGGAAACTCTTGAAGGTGATGCCCGAAGATATGAGCTGTGGCTTAATCAGAAGCCTTTCTGTTTCAGTCTTATCAAAGGAAGCAAAGTGCCTTCATCAATGAAGATTGTTATGCTTATGTCCACTAAAGATACCGAAGCACTTCTTAGCCAGATTGAAGCCGGATTATCTACTGATAACATCAATGGACTTTTTATTAATATCAGGTATCAGGAGGGACACGCCGACATCATTACAGGAACTTCACTCAACATATTCAGCCTTGATAAGACACTTGATACGGCATTTGACTCTTACATAAAGAAATTCTTAGCTGATAAGGGGCTTGATTTCGAGGAAACTGAGTAATGCTCTTTGCCCCTGACGTTTTTATATTTATTTAATAATTTCTGAAAGCCTTGATTTTACTGGGTTTGGCTTATTTTTATTAGCACTCACTGCATTTGAGTGCTAATTTTCTCTTGACTTCCACCAGACAGAATATTAAACTACATATTATGAAATTGCTTAAATGCAATAACAACCACTGCGGCAGTTTATGATGTTCATACTCATACCCAGCCACAGTATATAAATATTAAACTTAAGCGTAATATCACGCAGATTGGAGAGATTAATTATGGCTAATACACATGGTAGTTTATCAATTAACAGTGACAATATTTTTCCTATTATTAAGAAGTGGATGTATTCTGACCACGACATTTTTTACAGAGAACTTATATCAAACGGCTGCGATGCCATCACTAAGTTAAAAAAGCTTGATATGATTGGCGAATATGAAGCACCTGACGATATTGAATATAAGATAGATGTTAAAGTAAGTGCTAACAATAAAACTATTAAGATTATCGATAATGGTATCGGTATGACTGACGAGGAAGTTGAACAGTACATTAACCAGATAGCTTTTTCTGGTGCTGAAGCTTTCCTTGAGAAGTATAAGGATAAGGCTAACGATGACCAGATTATCGGTCACTTCGGACTTGGTTTCTACTCAGCATTTATGGTAGCTGACAAGGTTACTATTGATACTCTTTCTTTCAAGGAAGGCGCTAAGGCTGTTCACTGGGAATGTGATGGCGGTACAGAATATGATATGACTGACGGTACAGCTGCAACACCGGGTACTACTATCACTCTTTACTTAAATGAAGACAGCTATGAATTTGCAAATGAATACAAGGCACGTGAAGTTGTTGAGAAGTACTGCTCATTTATGCCTGTACCTATCTTCTTAACTAACGAGGATGCTGGTGAATTAACAGAGGAAATCCCAGAAGAAGAAGTTACTGAGAAAGATACTGTACTTGATACATTTATAAAGGACGCTGTTACTGAGGAAGTTGAAAAGGAAGACGGAACTAAGGAAACAGTTGAGAAGGTTCCAGCCAAGAAGATGGCTAAGATTGTAAAAAGACCTGTTGCAATCAATGATATCCACCCTCTCTGGACAAAGCATCCTAATGAATGTACTGCCGATGAATATAAGGAATTCTACCGCAAGGTATTTAACGACTACAAAGAACCTTTATTCTGGATTCACCTTAACATGGACTATCCTTTCAACTTAAAGGGTATTCTTTACTTCCCTAAGATTAACACAGAATATGAGTCAATCGAGGGAACTATAAAGCTTTACAACAATCAGGTATTCGTTGCTGATAACATAAAGGAGGTTATTCCTGAATTCCTTCTTCTACTAAAGGGTGTTATCGACTGCCCAGACCTTCCTCTTAATGTATCACGTTCAGCACTCCAGAACGATGGTTTTGTTAAGAAGATATCTGACTACATCACTAAAAAGGTTGCTGACAAGCTCTCTGGTATGTGCAAGACAGACCGTGAGAACTATGAGAAATACTGGGATGACATCAACCCATTTATCAAGTTCGGCTGCTTAAAGGATGAGAAGTTCTCTGAAAAGATAAACGATTATATTATCTTCAAAAACCTTGAGGGTAAGTATGTAACTCTTAAGGATTACCTTGAAGCTAACAAGGAAAAGCATGAAAATACTGTATTCTATGTTACTGATGAGAAGGAACAGAGCCAGTATATCAATATGTTTAAGAAAGAAAACATGGATGCTATCATTCTTACACATAACATCGACCAGCCATTCATCACTCACCTTGAGGGCAAGAATGAAGGTCTTAAGTTTGCAAGAATTGATACTGACCTTTCTGATATATTCAAGGAAGAAACAAGCGAAGATGAGTTAAAAGATACAACTGAAGCTCTTACTGCTGCTTTCAAGAAGGCTCTTAACAACGATAACCTTAACATCAAGGTTGAGAAGTTAAAGGATGCTTCTGTATCTTCTATGATTACTCTTTCTGAACAGGACAGACGTATGCAGGATATGATGAAAATGTATGGTATGTCTGGCATGGACCCAGCTATGTTTGGTTCTAACGGACAGACTCTTGTACTTAATGCTAACAACGACCTTGTCAAGTATATTGTTGAGCACAAGGATGGCGAAAATACTGACATTATCTGCCAGCAGTTATATGACCTTGCACTTATAAGCCACGCTCCTCTTGCACCTGCACAGATGACAGCTTTCGTACAAAGAAGTAATAAGATTATGGAATTACTTGCAAAATAATTAAATTTAACATATTATATAAGCATACATTAAATTGTGCTTAGTATTTCAGATAACCCCATCTGTTTTAAGCAGGCTGGGGTTATTTTAATGAATTTACGCACCAGAATGGGGAAATATATGTCAGACAATAATAATTATTTTACACCCGATGACGATGATGAAGATTTTGGTTTTATAGATTTTGAGGACGATTATCCGGCTGATGATGACGACTATACTGATGAAAGACCGTCTTCAGGAAGCAGGCGTTTTAACACATATGATGACGATAATGACAGTAATAACAACAGTCATCATTCAGGAGCCACCCTCTTTAATACATATGATGACGATGATGATTATGACGATGACGATGAACCGGTTGACTCCTCTAAGGACTACCAGTCTTCCAAGGGCTTTTTCAGCTTTTTATTTTCAGAAGTGTTAAGCCTTGTCAAGATAGTCGTTATAGCCGTTGTATTTGCGCTTGTATTCACGAACTTTATTATAATAAATGCAGAAGTTCCGTCAGGTTCTATGCGTGATACAATATGGGAAGGCGACAGACTCTTCGGTTTCAGGCTTGCATATAAGTTCTCTGAGCCAAAGCGTGGCGATATTATAATATTCAAGTTTCCTGATGATGAAACACAGAATTATGTCAAGCGTGTAATCGGTCTTCCAAACGATATCGTCCAGATAAAAAATGGTCGTGTATACATCAATGGTGAAGAGCTTGATGAGCCATATATCAAGGATTATATATTAGATGATGGGGAAACTTATACTTATATTGTTCCCGAAGACTCTTATTTTATGCTTGGTGACAACCGTAATAATTCCAAAGACTCAAGATACTGGGTCAATACATTTGTTAAAAAAGAAAAAATTGTAGCCAAGGTCGTTGTCCGCTACTATAGCGGCGAAAAGTCAAAGATTGATTTTAGTCTTGTGAAATAACGAATAATATTCTAACTCCTGTTAATAATAACTAATATGCCTGTGATTTCAGGTGTACTATTTATTAACAGGAGGTTTTTTATATGACAAACTTAAGCTGTAATGCATCTACTTGTACACACAATGCTGACAAATGCTGCTGTCTTAGCGGCATTGATGTAAAGGGGGCTAATGCATGTACCTGCGATGAAACATGCTGTGGAAGCTTTGATAACAAAAAAGAAAATGGTTCCGCACGCAATGCTGCTGCCTCTCCTAAGCTCAATCTTACAATACAGTGTGCTGCCCACAACTGTGTATACAATGAGGACAGTGCATGTCATGCCGACCACGTTGACATATCAGGCATAACCGCCGTAAATGCTGGTGACACCGTATGTTCTACTTTCACTGCAAAGTAGCTTCATAATATTATAATAATCTGTCTTTCTTAAGTTCTCAGGTTCAGACTACCAAGACCTTAATTCTGAACTGCAAATCTTAAAAAAACAGTTGCCAAACTTCCGATTTTATTATAGAATGGTAAGTAGTTATGATAATTAGGAGGTATACCAAAGAATGGTAAGCGCAGGAGATTTTAAGAATGGTTTAACAATTCAGATGGATAATAACATTTGGCAGATTATTGAATTCCAGCATGTAAAACCTGGTAAGGGTGCTGCTTTCGTTAGAACTAAGTTAAAGAATATCGTAAGTGGTGGTGTTGTTGAAAAGTCTTTCAGACCAACAGAAAAGTTTGACCTCGCACACATCGAGAAGAGAGAATATCAGTATCTTTACTCTGATGGCGACCTTTACAACTTTATGGATACAGAAACATTTGAGCAGATTGCTTTATCAGCAGAGAATGTTGGTGATTCACTTAAGTTCGTTAAGGAAAATGAGATGGTTAAGCTTTGCTCACACAACGGCAATGTATTCTCTATCGAGCCACCTATCACAGTAGAACTTCAGATTACAGAGTCTGAACCAGGTGTTAAGGGTGATACAGCTACTGGTGCTACTAAGCCAGCTATCCTTGAAACAGGTGCTAAGATTTTAGTTCCATTATTTGTTAACCAGGGTGACACAATTAAGATTGATACAAGAACAGGTGAGTACATCTCTCGTGTTTAATCTGTATTAATTGATTGGATGAATTGAGATTTTAATAAATAATATGCAGACATATCGCTGTATATGCGTATATTATTAAGAAGCAGGCTTCTATATGAAACCTGCTTCTTTTTCATTTAATTATTATGATTAAAGGGTCAAAAGGTATCATCGATGCTTGCTTGCATGGAGTAATCTGATTAATCATAAATGAGGGGCAAAATACCTTTTGACCCTCATATCATTATTATTTCATTACCATCCAAAACTCTTTAATCACAAGAACATAGTCTTTGTATATTTATAAGTATTATTCTGTAGCATTAGAATATATTAACCCTCTTCTCCACATAAGATGTATCCTGTGCGAAGCTTACTGTGTTCTCTGCGCTTATAAAGCCTCTGTCGTAAAGGTCTAAGAGCGCATCGTCCATAGTTATCATTCCATTTTTCTTGCTTGTCTGGATTATACCTGTTATCTGGTGTGTCTTTCCCTCTCTTATAAGGTTCTTTATGGCAACTGAACCGTGCATAACTTCAAATGCTGCTACTCTTCCCTTCTTTCTTTCAAGAGGTATGAGCTGCTGTGATATAACAGCCTCAAGAACTGTTGCTAACTGCACTCTTATCTGCTGCTGCTGGTGTGGTGGGAACACATCTATTATTCTGTCGATTGTGGCTGCTGCACCTATAGTATGAAGTGTAGAGAATACAAGATGTCCTGTTTCTGCTGCTGTTATGGCTGTCGAGATAGTTTCAAGGTCACGCATTTCTCCTACAAGAATAACATCCGGGTCTTCTCTTAAAGCCGACCTTAATGCCTTTGCATAAGACTGTGTATCTATGCCAATCTCTCTCTGGTTAATCATAGACTTTCTATGTGTATGAAGATACTCGATAGGGTCTTCAAGTGTAATAACATGGGCATTACGCTCATCATTAATCCTGTCAATAAGTGAGGCAAGGGTTGTCGATTTACCACTACCTGTAGGACCTGTTACAAGCACAAGGCCTCTCTTCTTATCATAAAGGTCTATAACAGACTGTGGAACGCCTAACTGTTCAGGCTTTGGCACTTCTGTACCTACTATACGCATAGCACATGCAACTGAACCTCTCTGTCTGAACACATTTACTCTGTAACGTCCTACCTGAGGTATTGAAAATGAAAAGTCAGCCTCTCCATTTTCCTTGAACATCTCAAGCTGTCTGTCATTCATAATACTAAGAATTATCTTTTCGCAGTCATCTGGCATAAGTCTTGGATAATCAAGGTCAAGTAATTCTCCATTCACTCTCATCTTAGGTGGCACACCTACTGTAATATGTACATCTGATGCTCCCTGTTCCTTTGCTGTCATAAGCAGCTGTTCTACTGTAATCACTTATTTTCTTCCTCCTCTTCAGCCTCGTATGTAGCTTTAATCATCTCTGCTATCGATGTTATGCCTTCCTTTACGCCGTTGGCTGCTGCCATCTTCAGTGTATTCATGCCTTCTTTAATAGCCTGATTTTTAATATCGTCCGCATCTGCATTTTTAGATATAAGCCTCTTGATAGCTGGCGATATCTTCATAATCTCATATATACCCATTCGTCCGTAATAACCTGTATTGTTACACAACTTACAGCCACAAGGTTCATATATTGTAAATGGCTCATCTGTATCAATTCCAAGCATCTGCTTTTCTTCTATTGTCGCTTCTTTTGCCTTTTTACATTCGCATAATCTTCTTACGAGTCGCTGTGCAATGATACCGACCATTGAATCGGCGATAAGGTATGGTTCAACACCCATATCCTCAAGACGAGCCACAGAACTTGCCGTACTGTTAGTATGAAGTGTACTTACAACCAGATGTCCTGTGATAGACGCTCTTACCGCTATCTCCGCTGTTTCAGAATCTCGGATTTCACCTATCATAATGATATCAGGGTCCTGTCGCAATATAGAGCGAAGTGCTGATGCAAATGTAAGATTAGCCTTAGTGTTAACCTGAACCTGATTAATACCATCTATATTCGCTTCGACCGGGTCTTCAACCGTGATAATATTAACATCCTCTGTATTCAGCTCACTAAGCGCTGTATACAATGTTGTTGACTTACCACTACCTGTAGGTCCTGTTACAAGGATAATGCCGTGTGGATTCTTAAGTATCTCCTGAAATACTCTCCTGTCCCTTTCAGTAAGACCAAGCTTTGATATATCTACGTTAAAGCCTTCCTTTGATGCAATTCTCATAACGACTTTTTCTCCGTAAACTGTTGGAAGATTAGATACACGGATATCATACTCTCTCTTGTCTACGGTTGTTGTTATACGTCCATCCTGTGGCTTACGCTTCTCTGATATATCCATTCCTGACATAATCTTAAGACGTGTTGTGATAGCACCAAGAAGCGCATTATCATACTTCATAATCTCTTTAAGATTACCATCTATTCTGTATCTTACACGCACTGTCTTTTCCATAGGTTCAATATGTATATCACTCGCACGCTGTCTTACGGCCTGCTCTATGATATTATTGATAAGTACTACGATAGGCGCATTTTCTATTTCTTCTCTTCTGGCATTATTCTCTTTTTCTGCCTCTTTGTTACTTTCGCCCTGCTCCTTCTTGTATAACTCTACGATATTCTGTGCCTGCTGCTGTCCGAATGCTTTATCCAGAAATGCATTGATATCCTGCGCATTGGCAAGAAGTGGAACCACCTGCATACCTGTTATGATATTAATATCATCCATGGCAAGGATATTCATAGGGTCAGCCATAGCTACCTGTATAGCACCTGCATTGTCCATATCATGTCTTAATGGCACAAGTGTATACTTTCTCATAATAGACTCATCTAACAGTGACAATACCTGCTGGTCTGGTTCTTCCTCTCTCATATCAACAAAGTCGATATTAAGATGTTCACACAGTACATCATTAATCTGACTCTGTGTTGCAAAGCCCATAGTTACAATCATTTCGCCGAGCATCATCTTTTTTTCTTTCTGCATCTTCAAGGCTTCGCCAAGCTGTTCTTCGGTTATTATCCCTTTCTGCACCAAAAGGTCACCCAGACGTACTTTTTTCCTGTAATTCATCCCGTTTATAACTCCTTATCACACACTTACTTTATTTTATCAATTGTATAGTTATTTTTCAAGTCACCAACATACTCATCATACAGATTTTGCTCATTCGTACTGCATGAAAAACGTTTATTCTGATTATCGTGTCCTACATTAAATGTGCCACCAATAGTAACATAGGCATTAGTGTATACAAACATAAAGTAAACCTGTTCACTACCCTCATTATCACTTATATCAGCCGATGCCTCAACCACTATATAATTTCTTACAACAGTACTGTCACGATCAGAAACACTGTCAGCTTCTGCTTTTCTGTCAAGGAAATACGCAGCTTCTATCTTAATGTTATCAGCTTTTTCCTCGTTAAGATGATAAAGATAATCTGTGTTTCCTGTAGCCGCAAACAACATTCTATAGGTTACATCCTCTGTTTCTTCCTTGATTGTATCAGATATCTCAGAATATATTGTCTTCATAAGGTCGCTGTTAATGTCATCCTTTGACTCACAGTAAGAACTGAGCATATCTGCTGTGCAGCTCATTTCCATGGAACGTGCTATTATTCCGTGTCTTGCAAGCTCCTCATATGAAGTATCGCACATAATAGTAACCGTATCGCCAAGCACTATACCTTCTGCCTTGCTCTCTGAAAATGTAAGTGTCTTAAGGTAATCGTCCTCCCACTCATTACTTACAACTATCTTCGCGTCAGGACTTATTCCCGTAAATGCAACGCTGACTCCTGAATATATATCAATTACCGCACCATCTGTTATGCCTTTTGCCTTATATGAATACTCACTGTGAGGTATATCAGCCTTTGCACCATCCGCATAAGCTTCATTGTACTCTATTACAACATCAACAGTATCACCATTCTTAATATCCGCCGCATCTGTGTGTGCAGAAAGTGACTCTATGAACTTCTCAACATAATATTGTCTGTCACCGTCCGGATTTTTTCCTAAAAGCTTTGCCGATAATCCATCTTCATCTATAACAAATGTAACTGAAGCATATCCATTAGCACCTGTGTATATAGGCTTTATATACTCCTTTATATCGAACTTATTTGCCTTTATAAACACAGCTATTATTATAACTATTAATGCTGCAATAATACCGATAAGCGCATACACTTTATAGTTTACCGAACCATTCGCTGAGCCATCGGTATATGCCGGCTGCTGCTCTGTCTTAGCCGCTTCATTTGACCTGAATTCTTTTATATCCATACACACTCTCACTTTCTATATTATGATGTAAGACCTTTGAACCTTACTGATGTACACGGATTGCTACATTTTCAAATTGTTACGCAATCCTGTAACATTATATACTTCTTGTACTTTCCTTTAAGCGTTCAAGTTCCTCCCCTTCCATATGAGGACTTAACACATCGTAAACCCACTTATGATATTCGTTGAGCTGCTTAATATCCTTATCGTTAAGGTAGTCTTTGTCAACCAGCTCTAAGTCTATAGGAACGGATGTCAGCATATCAAACTTAAGCCAGCTTCCATATTCGTTTGAAGTATCTTTTACTACTATTATCTCATTTTCTATCCTTATACCAAACTGTCCTTCTACATATACACCCGGTTCATCTGACGTAACCATACCCTCTTTTAATACTGCAAGGTCATTCACTCCCTGTATATGTCTCCATCTGAAGCCATTAGGGGCTTCGTGTACATTTAAAAGATAACCAACTCCGTGACCTGTACCACAGCGGTAGTCTATATTCTGCTCCCACAGCGGTGCTCTCGCCATAATATCAAGATTATAGCCGGTACAGCCATACAGAAAATGTGTGTTAGCAAGATTAAGCATACCCTTTAACGTAAGTGTATAGCACTTCTTTATCTCATCTGTAACCTCTCCAAGCGCTATAGTCCTTGTTATATCTGTTGTACCTCTTAAGTATTGTCCGCCTGAGTCAACAAGTAACATTCCCTCTGGCTTAAGCTTTGCACAGTTATCCTTTGTTGCCTGATAGTGCATCATAGCCGCATTACCGGCATAAGCACTTATTGTATCAAAGCTTAGTTCTATATAATCCTTTATCTGGCTTCTTAAACCATCAAGGTACATAGCTGCATCATATTCTGTTATATCCACACCTTTTCTTATAGCATCCTTTAACCAGAATATAAAACGTGTCACTGCAAGTCCGTCATCTATATGTACATCTCTTAAGTTGGCTATCTCTGTAGCATTTTTAACTGACTTTAAAAGCACCTCAGGGTTCTGTCTGTCTATAACTTCAATATCACCATTGTTTATGGCAAGCATATAAAGTCTTGTATTAATACGCTTTGTATCAAGCAGCAGCCTGCAGCTGTGTCCGCTTACAGCTCCCATATTCTTTATATCTTCATATATACTCTCATATGGTGCTACCCTGACACCTGCATATGAAAGCTTATCCAGCAAAACTTTATCATCACACAGCCTGTCCTTGTCTGTATACAGAACTGCTTCATTATCATATACGCACGAATATGCCATAATCACAGGATTACAATGGACATCGTTGCCTCTTATATTGTATAACCAGCATATATCATCAAGTGAAGCTGTTATGTGACAGTCTGCATTTTCCGCCGCCATAACCTCTCTTACCTTGGAAATCTTGTCACTTATGCTCTCTCCTGAATACTTCTCATCTAGATAAAATGCCTTGCTGTGTGGAAATTCTGCCCTGTCTGCGTATATTTTTTCTATCGCATTAAACTCATAATCACACTCAGCCCCAGCTTCATACGCTGCATTTCTTAGCTCTATACCCTGCTTTGCCTCGACACATCTTCCGTCAAAGCCGATTGTACCGCCCTTTGAAAGTCTTTCCCTGCAATATTCTGTAAGTGTTAAAACACCCTCACTTCCCATACGCATAAGCTCTATAGTACTGCCGTCAAGCTGCTTTTCCGCCTGCACATAGTATCTTCCATCGGTAAAAAGCACAGCCTTGTCCATATCTATGACTGCTGTTCCTGCTGACCCTGTAAATCCTGTTATGAATTCTCTTTCCTTAAAGTAATCACCTGCGTACTCTGATATATGATAGTCCCCTGTTGGAACAACATATACACTTATTCCGCTTTCTTTCATTATTTCCCTGACCTTAGCCAGTCTTTCTTTTATAACATTTGACTTATCACTCATAACATTCACTCTTTCTATATATTATATAATGTAAGAATTGTACAAACTGCGTAGCAATAAAACAATCCGTATACGCCAGTCAGGTCAGAATATTCTTCATCCCTAACATCATTATATTGCATAAAATGCCAGGCATACAATATATGTATACTCTGGCATTGTCGCTTCTCTTTTTATAATAGCACGATACGTCCTCTATTACAACCGCAACTACTCCAGCAGTCCGTAGTTGTTCAAAAGTGTGTGTAGTTTATCCAACGCTTTTCTTTCAATACGGCTTACGTAACTCCGGCTTATACCAAGCTCTCCTGCTATCTCATTCTGCGTTTTTTCAGACTTTCCAAAAAGACCGAACCTCTCACATATTATAAGCATTTCCCTACTGCTTAATGTATCACCCATATGCTCTTTTATACATCTAAGCTGCTGCGCTGTCAACATATTGGCTGCGTCATCCCGTTCTTCATCTCCGACAACATCCATAAATGTTATATCATTGCCCTCCTTATCTGTTCCTATCGGCTCTGATAAGGACAGCTCCATAAGTTTTTTTCTATCATTACGCAGCATCATAAGAAGCTCATTATCAATACATTTGGCAGCATAAGTCGCAAGACGTATCTTTTTATCAGGGTCAAATGTATTCACTGCCTTTATAAGGCCTATAGTACCCACTGATATAAGGTCGTCTGTGTCCCTGTCTGGTGACATATATTTCTTAATCATATGTGCAACAAGGCGCATATTCTTTTCTACAAGTATATTACGCGCATCCATATTCCCACTCTGACTCCTCTTTATCATTTCCTTTTCTTCAAGCTCTGATAATGGCTGTTCAAATGCTTTCAAAGAAAGGCACCTCTACACATATTTTTATTATTCTATGTGTAAAAGTGCCTTTTATTGCATATCCTATTGTAACATAATTTACTTTTTATCTATATTAGTCTTCCTTACGGCGGAGTATATCATATCTATCAAGCTTAACGCCAAGGTCGATATATAACTGCTGCTTTGGATGTGGACAGCTTTCCATATCCTTTCCCTTATCGTCAGTTATTCTCCTGACTGTAACCTGTATATTCTCTCCATCCGGCTTCATAACTTCTATCTGCTCACCAACCGAGAACTTGTTGCGCTGTTCTATATTATATAAGCCTTCCTCATTCATATCGCCGACTATTCCAAGATATGTGTATTCCTTAATATAAGTATTGCTCTCATATATCTGTGTATTCTCGTCTGGCTTTCCAAAGAAGAAGCCTGTTGTGTACTGTCTGTAAGTACATTTGCTTATCTCTGACTTATAGAATGGTATTCTTGACTTGTACAGTTCAGGGTCTTTAAGGAAATCGTCTATGGCAAGTCTGTATGTTCTTGCAACTGTTGCCACATAAAGAGCTGTCTTCATACGACCTTCAATCTTAAAGCTGTCTATTCCTGCTTCTATAAGCTCAGGAATATGCTCTATCATGCACAAATCCTTTGAGTTGAATATATAAGTGCCTCTTTCATTCTCATACACCGGCATATATTCACCTGGTCTGTTTTCCTCAACTACCGCATACTTCCATCTGCAAGGATGAGTACATGCGCCCTTGTTGGCATCCCTGCCTGCCATAAAGTTGCTGAGAAGACATCTTCCTGAATATGATATACACATAGCTCCATGTATAAATGTTTCTATTTCCATTTCATCCGGTATATTCTTTCTTATCCCCTTAATCTCATTAAGTGATAATTCCCTTGCTGAAACAACACGCTTTGCACCCTGCTCCCACCAAAACTTATAAGTCATATAGTTAGTATTATTAGCCTGTGTGCTTATATGGATATCAATATCGTGAAGTTCTTCCTTAGCGATTGTAAACATACCCGGGTCAGATATAATAACCGCATCCGGCTTTATTACATCAAGCTCCTTAAAGTATTCTCTTGCACCATCAAGGTCATAATTATGCGCAAGAATGTTAGCTGTAACATACACCTTTACATCATGTTCGTGTGCAAACTTAATCCCGTCTATCATATCCTGCTTAGAGAAGTTCTTAGCCTTGGCTCTTAATCCAAAAGCCTCTCCTCCGATATATACTGCATCCGCACCAAATATAACGGCTGTCTTTAACACTTCAAGACAGCTTGCTGGTATCAGAAGCTCTAATTCTCTGCCATTATAGTAATGTCCTGCCATAGTATCCTCTTTTCTGCGCACATTTTTTGCAAATAACAAGTTTGTGTCATGTGCACGCAGACACAAATCCTGCGTATGAAAAATTCATTTTTCACACTAATCTACATCTGTATATTCATTTAATTCTTTACACTAAGTGTTATACCATCACCTATCGGAACTATCGATGTCACAAGCTCATCATTGTGGGTAAGCTCATACACATACTCTCTTATTCTTGTGTGTATCGTTCTGTCCCTTCTTGTGACAACATATCTTGACTCTACCAGCTCACCCTCCTGAAGGATATTATCTGATATAAGAAGTCCTCCATGTGGCATAAGTCTTAATACCTCTGGAAGATAGTTTATATACTGCCCCTTGGCTGCATCCATAAATATAAAGTCAAAAGGACCTTCAAGCTCCTTTAAAACCTCCATGGCATCACCCTCTATAAGCTGTATACAATCTTCCTTTCCAGCTCTTTTAATATTATTACGTGCTATTGGTATTCTCTTATCATAATTCTCTATTGTAACTATCTTACAATCCACTGGCATATTCTCACTCATAAGAATAGATGAGTAACCTACCGCCGTTCCCACTTCAAGGATCGACTTGGGCTGCTTTAACTTAAGCAGCACCTTTAGCAGATTACCCATCTCTTTTCTTATAATTGGGACCTGGTCCTCAATCGCTTCTTTTTCAATTATATTGCATATGTCAGAATTGCCACGGTCAAGAGAATTAATATAAGATACAACTCTTTCATTAACAATCACTACCGCATCCTCCATTAACAGCCAGACTGTCTATTCCTCTTCGTCACTGCTCTCATCACTGACTCCAGCCAATATCTTCATCATCTCAGTCGGCTTCATACTTGTGTTAAGGCTGTATGTTCCATCTTGAAACTTATCCTTATAGTCTGATAGCTTAACCTGAAAGTAGAATACTGCTTTATCGGTTATAAGACCCTTGTCGTACAACTGTGCTGCCAGCTTCTTAGCTGACACACCGCTGCTTATAGTAACATCCACAACCTTCGCATTGTCTATTGAATCAACTGCCTTTTCATTGAATATCCTGTTTCCAAATGTATATGCCTTAGTTCCGGCTGTGACAACTATAATCACCGCTATTGCTATAAATAATGCATTCAATGATATAGAAACAATCATTCTGATTGACTTATTATTCATAATTAATCTTCCATCCATTCATCCTGATATTAAGGTCAATAAAGCTTGTCTGACATCACCGCCTGTATGCCTCAATTAAGCTTCATATCTGCATTATCTTAAAAAGTCAAGGTCAAAGTCGATTGAGTCAACTACTGCCCTGCATATATCCTGAACCATTCTGCACAGACATACCTCAGCTAACAGATATCTGTTAACCATATACTGGTTTCTCATATCCTTGTACTGATTATTAAGTTCTTCCTGCGCTGCAAATATATCTTCAACCTGTCCACTATTCTGTATCTCGTAGTTCCTTCTTCTGAACTCATCAATACTTCTTTTTAAGTTAGGGTCCATATTTACTATCGCCTCTAACCTTTTATACTCTTTATATTCAGTGCTTTCCTTTATGGTATCAGCTATCTCAGCCTTCAACTGATTTATTTTCTGCATGAAACTCTCCCATATATTCTGAATTCCTACTTTTATAGACTTATAACTGGGCTTCCATAATTATAGGAAGAATAACCGGATTTCTCTTCATCTTCTTCCATAAGTACTCACTAAGGTCATCCTTAATGATATTCTTTATCTTACTCCAGTCTGTGATATTCTTATCAAGACATCTGAGTACTGAATCTGTGACTATTGCCCTTGCTTCATCAAGAAGCTCTTCTGCTTCCCTTACATATACGAAGCCCCTTGTTACTATATCCGGACCTGCTATAAGCTGTCCACTGTACTTTTCAAGGGTAAGAACTACTATAATAATACCATTCTCAGCAAGGTTCTGTCTATCTCTTAATACGATATTACCAACATCACCAACTCCAAGACCATCTACAAGTATAGCTCCTGTATGGACTTTACCTACTATATCAGCCTTTTCATCGCTTAACTCTATAACATCGCCTGACTTAGCTATGATAACATCATCCTTATCATATCCAAGTGACATAACCACTTCCTTCTGCGCTATAAGATGTCTGTACTCACCATGCACAGGTATAGCATACTTTGGCTTAAGAAGTGAATAAACAAGCTTTATCTCCTCCTGACATGCATGTCCTGATACATGTGTATCCTGGAATATAACCTTAGCACCCTTCATACCAAGTTCGTTGATAACTCTTGCAACTGACTTTTCATTACCCGGAATAGGTGTTGAAGAGAATACTACGCAGTCGCCCGGCTGTATAGATACCTTTCTGTGAAGGTTAGCTGCCATTCTTGAAAGAGCTGCCATAGACTCACCCTGACTACCTGTTGTTATAAGAACTATCTGCTCTGGTGTGTAATTCTTCATAGCCTCTGTTTCTATAAGAGTTCCGTCTGGAATATGAAGATATCCAAGGTCTTCTGCAACATCTATAATGTTAACCATGCTTCGGCCTTCAACGCACACTTTTCTTCCATAAGCCACTGCTGCATTGATAATCTGCTGTACTCTGTCAACATTAGATGCAAATGTAGCTATAATTATTCTGCTGTTCTTATTGTCGTTAAATATCTTATCAAATGTACTTCCAACGGTTCTTTCAGACATCGTAAAGCCCGGTCTTAAAGCGTTAGTACTATCACACATAAGTGCAAGCACCCCCTTCTTTCCAAGCTCTGCAAATCTCTGAAGGTCTATAGGACTACCATTAACTGGTGTGTAATCAACCTTAAAATCTCCTGTATGAACAAGAATACCTGCCGGTGAGAATATAGCAAGTGCCGCTGCATCTGCTATACTGTGGTTAGTTCTTATGAACTCAACCCTGAAATCTCCAAGAGTTACTGACTGTCCGTACTTGACAACCTTTCTCTTTACATCGCGCATCATATTATGCTCTTTTAACTTGGACTCTATAAGTCCCATTGTAAGTCTTGTAGCATAGATAGGAACATTGACCTCCTTAAGTACATAAGGAATAGCTCCTATATGATCTTCATGTCCGTGTGTTATAACAAATGCCTTAACCTTATCAATATTTTCCTTAAGATATGTTACATCAGGGATAATAAGGTCAATACCAAGCATTTCTTCTTCTGGGAAACTAAGTCCGCAGTCTACAACAACAATACTGTCATCGTACTCGATGGCAGTAATATTCATACCAATCTGTTCAAGTCCTCCAAGAGGTATAACTTTAACAGAACCAACATTTTCTTTTTTCATTAAGCACCTCGTCATTCTTTAAATATAAATATAAATA
>FR886338.1:104682-115307 GCA_000436535.1 Eubacterium sp. CAG:252
TCTTTAAATATAAATATAAATAAATCTTAAAATATATACGTGAAAAAAGAGCTTCCTTTCACACTGAAACTCTTCACAAGTCTTTATTAAGTACATAGCAGATTATTCTATCCAAGATCCTGCACATACCTGTTCTTTACGCAAGTTCAACTCCGTCATCCATAAGCTCTGCAAATATTCTGCTTATAGCATCAAATTCTGTATCATCTTCAACGAACTCATACGCTGCTTCTGCATCTTCTGCGGCTGATGTATCTTTTAATATATAACACTGTGCATCGCCATCTTCCTCATCATCTGAGTCTGTAACTAATAAATAGTTCACTCCATTGGCTCTTGTTTCCTCGATTATATATAATTCCACGCTGTCATTATCATCTGTCATAAAAGTAAGCTTTTCCATACAATTTCCCTTTTCAATTCTATTAGTTATTATGATATGTAATCCTATTGATATTATTTCTCAATATTCTATAAATGTAATAACCACCACATGACATACATTCCTCTTATAATGCAGGTCATATATAATAATTAACCATTCTTTACTTATTACTCTGGCTGTCAAGATATCCCTGTAATATGAATACTGCAGCTATCTGGTCTATAACTGCCTTTCTGTTCTCTCGTCTTACGCCGCTTTCCATAAGTGCCTTGTCTGCCGAAACTGTTGTAAGTCTTTCATCCCACATAACAACCTCAAGCCCTGTTCTTCTCTCGAGATTATTAGCAAATTCCATACATGCCTCTGCTCTCTCGCCGATTGTGTTGTTCATATTCTTTGGTAATCCTACAACTATCTTTGTCACATCGTTCTGGCTTATAATCTCTTCTATTCTTGCATATGTCTTTCTAAGCTTGTTCTCTTCTTTTCTTGTGATTGTTTCAACAGGCTGTGCTGTTATGCCAAGTGCATCACTAAGAGCCACTCCCACTGTCTTTGTTCCGTAATCTAATCCTATTACTCTCATATGCGTATATTATAACCCTTTTCCTTCGATGAAATACTTTATAACTTCCTCTACAAGCTCATCTCTTTCTACTTTCATAATAAGGCTTCTTGCGTTATTATGGCTTGTAATGTAAGTTGGATCTCCTGACATTATATATCCAACTATCTGGTTAACCGGATTGTATCCTTTCTCTTTAAGTGCAAGGTATACCTGTTCAAGTATTCCTTCTACTGATATTGTCTTTTCTGGCTGTGTTCTAAAAAATTGTGTATTATTGTTTACCATATCTACCACGTCCCTTTCGTATACTCTATTATAATAAACCATATTATCAAATAAAACAAGAGAGGAATTTTGTTTTATTTCGGTTTTGTGGGGTGAATTTTTATTGTTACTATTCTATAGGGTGGGAGGGATTATGTCAAATTGAAAATGGTTGAATTGTGAAATAGTGGCGAACGGACGACACAGTAGTGGCGGGGGATGGGAGGGGTTATGTTCGATGCCAGAAGCTTTAAGCGGATATTTCTAAGTTTTTCCGGCTATGTTCTGCTTTTGGACGCTACCACTCAGACGCGACGTCCTGTCGCGGCTTCGTTTGCGAATACATCCTTGTATTCGCATAGCTGTTTATCGTATGGAAAAACTAAGAACTATCTCGCTTAAACTTCAAGTGCATCTCACACATCCCTTCCCATCCCCCACCACTACTGTGTCTGTCTTTGGCTGTTCTACATTTATTTACTATAAATGAGCAAATTTAAAATATTGTACAATTACGCATACGTTAGAAAAACATATTTTATAATGTTGGTTATAACGGACGAAAATCAATATAAGAGGGGCAGCGTGCCTTTGGCACGGCTTTCCCTCTTATATTTATTTTCTGTGTATTTATATTTATTTTTATAACAAATGTGCGAATTTAAAATGTTGCATAATTTTGTATGTGTTATAAATTCTTATATTTTATTGCCTTTTTTATCTAAATTGTAAGCATATCCTGTTTACAATTTCTTAGTTTAACATTGCACTTCCATTGTCCTGCATAAGTGCCATTGTTATGTTAAGGTTTCCATTTCTTATGCGTAACTGGTCTATGAAGTCTTTTTCCTGACTTTCGTCTTTTAATCTCACTTCGTATGTAAGCTCATACATTGTACCCATATTTGTTGTCTTTACCCTGCTCATCTTGTATTCTGATGTGTATTTATCAAAAAGGTCGTCAAATACTGAGCTGTAGTTGAGGTTTTCTGGTATTGTTATTTTAAGCTGTTTTTTTCCTGTATTTCTGTCACCAAAGCCTATTGCTGTTGCACCTATAAGCACGATAAGCATAACTGCTACGAATACTGCCGCAAATGTTACATATCCTAGTCCGCAGGCAAGTCCTGCTGCCATTGTGAAGAATACTATTGATATATCTTTGGCACTTCCAGGTGCGCTTCTGAACCTTACAAGTGCAAATGCGCCTGCCATTGAGAAAGCTCTTGCCACATTGCTGCCTACAAGAAGAATAACTACTGCTACTACTGCTGGAAGCATTGCAAGTCCGATTATAAAGTTTTTCTGGCAGCCTTCTTTTTTGCATATGAACATATATACCGCAGCTATCACAAATCCTATTATAAATGCTGCACCTATCGCTATAACTGACTGTGTAAGACTGATTGAACCATCTGATGTTGTTGTAAATATTGTATCAAACATACTTATCACTCCTTTAATCTATTTTTTGTATTTTATTGATTTTCTTGTGTTTTTAACATTTTTAAAATAATTTACTTTGTAAATCTTTCTTTATTTTATACATTTACACTCTTATATATTTTTATATGCACACCGCGCTGCTCTGGCTGTCTGTGTATATACCTGAGGCTGTTTTACCTTTGTTTTTATATCTGATAACATTTTCATATGGATAAGCAGCTTCGTCGGACAATTCATTTAATTCTGAATACTGCTCATCAAGCATTTCTGTATCTTTATCATAGCCCTCAAGAACGTATCTTTTATATTCTGTTCCATACTTTGAAAATGAAACTGGATATATCTTGAGGTCTGAAAGGCAGCTTGTAAACCACATAGGCACTGAGCCGTTTATTTTAATCTCCATAAGGTAGATATTCTGTGGAAGAAGCCTGTTACCGTAGCTTCCACTCTCAAGCCTTACGTCACCTCTTCGTGTTGTGATATTGGTATCAAAGGTAACTCGGAAATCTCCGTCATTCTTCTCAAAAAATGCGTATCTGTCATATGAAAGATATACTTTTGGCTTTAAGTCGTATATGCTCTTAAAGTAATCTATCTCTTTTAACACCTGTCTGTTAAGACACTCTGTTTCCTTAGGAAATATTCCATCCTCCATATACCTGTATGCATCTTCTAGCACGATGGAGGTTCTGCGCTTGTTTACAATTCCATTGTATTTTTTCTTAATCTCAAGAAAAACTTTATCACTTGTGTCAGGAGTACCATAGCTTCTCATTCTGAGCTTTTCCTTGTACACTGGCTTTTCTATTGAGCTTCTTATAAGCCTGTTGTCGTCTGTGTCATAATAAATGTTGCTTATACTATAGAACTGACCATTCTTATTATATTTATCCGGCTCCATATAATCAGATATACGGTCTAATAATCTTTTAAATGTAACTTCATCAAGCATATATTTCTTCTCATACCTGTTAAATACTTCGATTGCCATACAATGACCTCCAATCATTCCTGCATTTTTAATCTGCGGGTTATTTCACAACGCGTTTTCCTGTGAACAATTGTATAATAATTGGAAATTGTGACCAAATGATGTAAAAAGTAAGTAAAAAATGTGATATTACGATAATATAAAACAGGCAGGAAAAACACACCGTATAATGTGTTTTTCCTGCCTGCTGCAAGTCATAATTTATCTATATTCAATTCTATTTACTGGTTAATAATATGTACATCCATCTGGTTAAATGGTATTTCTATGCCATTCTTATCAAACTCTGCCTTGTATTCTTCAAGCAGTGTAAACCTTGTATCCCAGTAATCTTCTGTCTTTACCCACACTCTTGTTTCAAGTGTAACGCATGACTCATCAAGGCTCTTAACGATAACCTTAATATCCCTGTCCTTTATTACTGCCGGATTATTGTTTACTATTGTGTTAAGAAGTGTCTTTGCAAGCTTGAGGTCTGATGAATAACCTATTGACATTTCAATATCAAGTCGTCTGAAATCCTCTGCACCAACATTTACAATGTTAGAGTTGGATAAAGTACCATTAGGCAGCATAACAACCTTATTATCAACTGTTGTAAGCTTTGTATACAGTATTTCTATTGTTCTGACTGTTCCTTCATAATTGCCGACTACGATATAATCACCTACTTTGAACGGCTTGAATATAAGTATAAGCACGCCACCTGCAAAGTTTGAAAGTGAGCCCTGAAGTGACATACCTACAGCAAGTGCCGCAGAACCAAACACTGTTATAAGTGATGTTGTCTGTATTCCCAGTTCATCAATAACCATAAGGATAAGTACAGCATACAATGCAAACTTTATGATTGACATAGTAAAGTTTACAACGCCTACATCTATGCTTCCTCTGTCAAATACTTTCTTTAAAAGCTTAAGGCTTAATGAAATAAGCTTCTTTCCTATAAACCATATTAATAATGCAAATACAATCTTCCATATACCTGAAAGTCCCCAATGGGTAATCTGTTCAACTATTGAGTTAATCTCAGCCATATTTATACATTCCTTTCCTCTTTTTGCATATGTTTTTATTTTTTAAGCTCAAGAAGCTTCTTTTGCATTTCTTCATCTATTCTTATGCTTTCCTTAACTGCCTCTTTCGCTCTCTTTTCAGCCTCATCCCTTGCGCGCTGTGCAAGCTTTAAGCTCTCCTTTGCTGCTTTTTCTGCTTCTGCTGCCTTTTTAGCTTCCTCATCTGCCTTAATAGCAAGCTCTTTTGCCATCTCAGCTTTCTTTTCAGCCTCTGCCTTTGCAGCCTTCGCTTCATTTTTAATCATAAGCTCTTTTATCTCTACATCGCTGTATGGCTCATATCTGTATACAACTATAGATGATGAAGGAATACTTATAGTAAGCTTGTACTTTCCATTATCATCCGCCTGTATTGATGAACTTATGACATCCCGGCTTTCCTTTTCAGCATTTTCACTGTATTCTGCACTGTTACTGTCAAGTACAAGGTTATACCTTCCCATATCAGGAACATGCAGCACATAAGCTTCTCTTAAGACAGGAGTAAAGTTGACCGCTATAAGCAGTCTGCTTCCATCGTTACTTACACGCTCATATGCAAGCACTGTCTCGGCAGCATTATAATTATCCACCCAGACAAATCCATCTTCCTTATCATCAAGCTCATATAATGCCGGCTCCGACTTATACAGTTCATTAAGCTTTGCAACATACTTAAGCATCTGTGTGTAATCTTTATCTGCAAGACGCTCCCACGCTTCTTTAACGCTCTCCTCACCTGTCATAAGTGCTCCTGTGTCGTTGCCAAGTGATATACACTTTGCACCGGGATATGTGTACATATATCCAAGTGCTGCCCTTATGTCCTCAAGTCGACTCTTCCTGCTATTGCCAGAAGCTATCTCATACATAGATGAACCAGAAAGCGCATCATATGATAGTGAAGACATAAAACGCTCCTTGTAATGATAGAACATTTCATAAGTAAGCCTGTTGTATACACCCTTTCTAAACAGTGGGTCCTGCTTTATGAATTCATAGAATTCCTCCGAAAGCCCATCATTAAGCTTGTAGTCAAAGCCAAGTGACTCCTCATCAACATCTGTCACTCCCGGCCATCTGCTTGTTTCATCGGCTATGCTTATGGCACATGCCTTGTGCAAATGTATATATTCATTCATCTGCTTTATGAAATCTATTGCATCAAGATTTTCATTGCCGCCATACATATTAGGTGTCCACTCACCCGGATTTTTTCCATAATCAAGATAAAGCATAGTAGCTGTATCTGTAAGTCTTATTCCGTCAATGTCATATTCATCCAGCCACATTGACAGATTAGATATAAGAAAGCTTCTTACTTCGCCTTTGTCATATGCAAATGTTGTAACTTCCCTGTAAGGCTTTTTATCAAGTCTTGGCTTTAAATATCCATAACAGCTGCCGCCATCAAAGTTGACAATTCCACGCATATCACTTCCAAAGTAAGCACCATTCCACTCAAGAATAACGCCTATTCCTGCCTTATGAAGACTGTTTACCAGCTGCTTAAAGTCCTCTGCACTTCCGTACTTTGTAAGTGGAACATAGTAGCTGGCTGCCGCATAGCTGTAACCTTTATGGCTGAACACTCCATCATCAGACATAATCTGGATGTGTGTATATCCTGCAGCCTTTACATATTCGATAAGCTTGTCGGCTATTGTGCCATAGGCTGCATCTGTGCCTATAATGTCTGCTATATCCTTAAGCTTAACCTCAAGCACTGATACCGCACCTTTATTTACAGACTTTGCAAATGTTTTCTTCTTTGCTGCACCTGTATTTGTACTCTTAGCTGCCTGACTCTTATCAGTTACATCTGACTTAGTAACTACAGAGTGTGCATCTGCATATCTTGTGGCTTCCATCGCATAAGGGTCAGCCTTTATCGCAGTTTCCCTGCCGTGGAACTTCATTTCATACATATACTCAGTTCCTGCGCATAATCCCGGTATAAAAAGCTCATATATACCATTTTCAGTTATACGCTCCATCTGGTATATACGTCCGTCCCAGTTATTAAAATCGCCAACAACACTTACACGGAGTGCATATGGTGCCCATGTCCTGAAAAGTGTACCACTTACACCATCCTTTTCACACTCATGACCGCCAAAAAGTCTGTAAGCCTTATCTTCTGTACCCTCAATAAACTTATTAAACAAAGTGTCAGTATCCTCATAATCCTCCATTGAATATGGGTCAGTACATCTGATTGTATGTCCCTGCTTATCTTCTATATTGAGAACATACTTAACACTCTTTTTAAGCGGAATAAGTGCAGCAAAAAATCCGGCATCGTCAACCTTTTCCATCTGTACGTTTTTCTTTCTCTCACTTACAGACACGCTTATCTGTACCGCATCTGGTCTGAACACCTGAATAAGGAACCCCTCCTTTACACGATGTCCTCCCAGTATTCTTTTAGGATGGCTGCTTTCAGAGTACACTATCTCCTCTATAGACGGCCAGTCCATCAACTTATATAACCTGTTATCCATCTGCATTCCCCTTCCTTGCGGCAGTTCCGCTATTCACTGCATTATTATGTCAGGAATTTATCTTATTCATACCTGTCCATCCACTGCTTGAAAAGACTTGTCCACGCATATACCTCGGGCTGGTAATGCTTACCGCCCTTTGTAGCAGTTTCCTTAGTACCAAGTCCTAACCCATGACATCCGTCAGGAAATACATGATACTCAAACTTAACTCCATTTTTCCTTAATGCCTCCACGAATAAAAGTGAATTCTCAAGAGACACTGAATTATCATCAAATGTATGCCATACGAAGCTTTCTGGCGTATCCTTTGACACCTTATTCTCGACAGATATATCTTCTATATACTTATCATAGTTATCACCGAGCAGCTTGACAAATGAACCTCTGTGCGCATTTTTTCCTGCTGTTATGACAGGATAGCCAAGTAAAAGTCCATCAGGTCTTACATATTCCTTCTCGCAGCCAAGATATTCTTTTGCAAATGTTGCAACCATATCACCACTCCACATAGTTCCAAGACATGCGGCAAGATGACCTCCTGCAGAAAATCCTGCCAGTATAATTCTTTCCGGATTAACATCCCATTCCTTAGCGTTATCTCTTACCCATTTTACTGTATAAGCAGCCTCATATATCTGTGTAGGATATACGAAAGGTGCAAGACTATATCTTAACACTACTGCATTGTAACCAAGTTCAAGCATTTTGATGGCTATTGCCTCGCCCTCTCTTGGTGAATGATGGTCATAGCCGCCACCCGGACATATTATGACCAGAGGTCTGTTAAATGAATCCTGATAATCCGGATACATTTCCTTGATATATGTTGTTATTGTAGCTTTTTTATCAGGTGTCTTTAACCCTAACTTCTCATATGGAAGTTCAATATCATAAACTTTATGTAACATTGTTACTCCTTATATTTACCAATTAATTTTTATAAAAGCTGTGTCCCGCCGCCTATTCTTCAATCTTATGGATAAATAATCCACTTCTTAACTTAGGCTCAAACCATGTTGACTTAGGTGGCATAAGTCTTTTCGCATCTGCCACTGCAAAAAGCTCTGCTATTGATGTCGCATACATTGAAAATGCAAGAACACAGTCTGTATGACATCTTTTTTCAAGTTCTTCAAGTCCCCTTATTCCGCCAACAAAGTCAATCCTCTTGTCTGTCTTAGGGTCATGTATTCCAAGCACTGGCTCTAAAAGGTTATCCTGAAGTATGGCAACATCAAGTCCGTCAACAGGGTCATCTGAGAGTATATCCTGCTTTGCAGTAAGCTTATACCACTTATCATCAAGATACATTCCAAAGTCAGCTTTCTTTGCTGGTGATACAGCTTCTGCGCTTTCTTCTATATCAAACTTTTCTGATATTATCTTCATAAATTCTTCGCTGCTGTATCCATTCAGGTCTTTTACAACTCTGTTGTAAGGCATAATCATAAGCTCTTCGTCTGGAAATAATACTGATAAAAAGTAATTAAACTCCTCATCTCCTGTATAATCCGGATGTTCTGCCCTTCTCTTTAAGCCAACCTTGACAGCAGATGCAGCCCTGTGATGTCCGTCTGCTATGTATATATCATTTATTCCTGCAAATGCATTTTTAATGTTATCAACTGCTTCTTTATCAGCAATCTTGTATACCTGATGTCTTATTCCATCTGGTGATGTAAAGCTGTACAGCGGCTCTTCCTTCTTAGCTTTTGCCACTTCTTCCCTTATGACATCGTTGGCTCTGTAAGCAAGAAAGATAGGTCCTGTCTGCGCTGAACATCTGTCAACATGGTTAATTCTGTCTGCTTCCTTATCCGCTCTTGTATTCTCGTGCTTTTTAATAACATTATTCTGATAGTCATCGATAGAAGCACAGGCAACTATACCTGTCTGGACTCTTCCATTCATAGTAAGTTCATACACATAGTATGACTTATCTGTATCTGTAATGAAAGTTCCATCTGCTATCCTCTCATCAAGAAGCTGTCTTGCCTTGTCATACACTTCATCTGCATATGTATCGACCGATGAGTCAAACTGTGTTTCAGCTCTGTCTATGGCAAGAAATGAAAGCGGCTCACGCGCTACTTCCCTGCAAGCCTCCTCCCTGTTGTATACATCATAAGGAAGAGCCGCCACTTTGTCAGCCACAGCTTTATCCGGTCTTATACATTCAAATGCTTTAATAGTTGCCATAACTTCGTCCATCCTTTCTTTAATCTTATGTCATACTGTATTATAATATCTTACACTCACGAATACACATTTTAATATTAAATGTCCCACCATGCATATCTATGAAAGATTGCTGCTTTCATGGTCTATCTTACAGTATGGCTTGTATGTAACAGTTCATGTGATTTCTCTGATAATGGCTCTTTGAAATAATCCCTGTAGCACTGGAGTACCTCTGGATTTTCGTGTGAAAATCTTACATTATTCACTTTATCAAGTCCATAAAGCACCTTACATCTTTCTGCCACTTTATCGTAATCATCCTTTATAGGCTGTCCACCGCCATTGATACAGCCGCCCGGACACGCCATAACTTCAACAAAGTCATACTTTACTTTTCCTGCTGCTATCGCATCCATAAGCTTTCTTGCATTGGAAAGACTGCTTGCAACTGCAACCTTAAGTATATTGCCATTGATAGTAAACTTTGCCTCCTTCCAGCCATCAAGACCTCTTACACACTGGAATGCATCCGGTTCAGGATTAGTCTTATTGACAAGGTAGTAAGCACTTCTTAATGCTGCCTCCATAACTCCGCCTGTAGCACCAAATATAACACCTGCGCCGCTTCCTACACCAAGAGGATTGTCAAACTCTTCTTCTGTAAGCTCTTCCGCCTTTATAAAGAATGACTTTAACATTCTCTCAACCTCTCTTGTAGTGAGTACCGCATCAACATCGCCTCTGCCATCCCATGTAATCTCATCTTTCTTTGCAAGACAAGGCATAAGTGATACACAGAATATTCTTTCAGGGTCAACACCAAGCTTTTCTGCATAATAAGACTTTGTGACCGCACCAAACATCTGCTGTGGTGACTTGGCTGTTGAAAGTCTGTCTGCATACTGTGGATATTCTTTCTTTATAAAGTTTACCCAGCCAGGACAGCATGATGTAAACATAGGAAGTCCTGATTCTTTAATCTCAGGAAGTCTGTGAAGCAGCTCACTTCCTTCCTCCATAATAGTAAGATCTGCAGAAAATGTTGTGTCAAATATGTAATCAAAGCCAACTTTTCTTAATGCTGATACAAGTCTTTTAGCTGTTGCAAATTCTTTGCTTAATCCAAAACCTTCACCCCACGCTGCTCTTACAGCAGGGGCTATCTGTACTACTGTTATGATATCTTCTTTCTCAACTGCATCAAGAACGATACCAACATCATCTC
>FR886338.1:115342-121299 GCA_000436535.1 Eubacterium sp. CAG:252
TTCCCTTAATGCACCTACAGGACAGTTGACAACGCACTGACCGCAAAGTGTACACTTAGTTTCCTGTATAGTCTTATTCTTTGCCACATTTACAGTAGTTCTTGAACCTGTGTTAACAACATCCCATATATGCATACCCTGTATGTTATCACATATCTGAACGCATCTCATACACTTAATACACTTGTCATTGGCCCTTAGAAGTGGAAAATTCTTATCCCACTTATTCTTTTCAAGTATTGAGTCATATGGCATTTCTGATATATTAAGCTCATTGGCGAGCGACTGTAATGTACAGTTACCGCTTCTTACACATGATGCACATTCATAGTCATGCTGTGAAAGGATAAGCTTAACATTGGTCTTTCTTGTAGTACGGACCTTTCTTGTATTGGTTCTTATAACCATACCCTCCTGCACTACATTATTACATGCTGTAACACATCTGTCCTGTCCTTCTACTTCAACTACGCATACACGGCACGCTCCTATCTCATTCACTTCCTTCAGATAACACAGAGTAGGCACATCAACTCCAACTTTACGTGCAGCCGCAAGGATAGTTGTTCCGTCTTCGACGGTTATATCTATTCCGTTAATTGTTGCATTTACCATTGTTCTTCTCTGCCTCCTCTAAAAGCTCCGAATCCGAAGTGGTCACATCTTAAACAGCGTCCAGCCTCCTGACACGCTTCCTCACATGTGAAACCATACTCAATAGGTTCAAAGTCGTTCTTTCTTTCAGCTGCTTCTCTTAAAGCAACTTCAACTCTTCCGCATGCAACCTTATCTTCGTTGCTTGCATATGGTATCTCAACATCACATGTAATCTCATGATTAAAGCCAAGATACTCATCTATATTAGCTGCTGCAACCTTACCTGCCGTAATAGCCTTTATAACTGTCGCCGGACCTGTTACGCAGTCACCGCCTGCAAATACGCCCTCAGACATCTCACCCTCCTGTGGTGTAATATTACCTGTATTAAGCGCTGAGATAACACCTCTCTGAACCTTTATTCCGTGTTCCTCAAAGCTCTTTGTTTCTATACCCTGTCCGATAGCAACTACTATAAGGTCGCTCTCTAAGAGCACTTCATCCTTTGATGCTGCCCTAGGTGCTGGTCTTCCGTGTGAAACCTTTGATATCATCTGTGGCTTTACAACAAGCCCTATTGCATTGCCTTCTTCATCCTGCTTGATACGCACCGGTGACATAAGTTCAAGAACATCGCAGCCCTCTGCCTCGGCACCTACAACCTCTTCCTCAAGCGCAGTCATATCTGCCTTACGTCTTCTGTATACAATACTTACCTTGCTTGCTCCAAGTCTTATAGATGAACGTGCCACGTCCATAGCTACGTTACCACCACCGATAACTATAACTCTCTTTCCTGTATAATCCGGCATATCGCCGTCACCGATGGCACGAAGCATTTCAACAGCAGATGTTATTCCGCTCTTGGCATCCTCACCTTCTATACCCATCTTTTTATCTGCATGCGCACCGATAGATATATATGTAGCATCATATTCCTCAGTTATATCATCAAATGATATATCCTTTCCTACACTTATATTCTTCTTAACCTCTATTCCAGTTGAAAGAATAGAATCTATCTCTTCATCAAGCTTCTTTCTTGGGAATCTGTAGTTAGGAATACCATATCTTAACATACCGCCAAGCTGCTTCCTCTGTTCAAATATAGTAACCTTATGTCCCATAAGGGCAAGATAATAGGCAGCACTAAGACCACCTGGTCCACCACCAATTATGGCAACCTTCTTTCCCGTAGCTGGCTCACACTCTGGTACTGGAACTATGCCTGCATTATCTACTGCCATCTTCTTAAGTCCACGTATATTAACAGGTGCGTCTATGATAGTTCTCTTACATCTGTTCTCACATGGATGCTCACATATATAAGCACAAGTTGTAGGCATCGGATTATCTCTTCTTATAAGCCTTACAGCATCAGCATAACGCTTCTGCTGTACAAGTGCTATATAACCTGGAATGTCAACGCCGGCAGGACATGACTTAACACACGATACCGGCTGGTTACTGTTACATGAACAGAAACCGTTATGTATATGCGACTCAAAGTCATCTATACAGCCATCTACTGACTTAAGTGCAAGCTTTGCTGCCTCATAACCTATGGCACAATCTGCTGAATAATATATGCCTTCTGCTGTAAGCTTTATATTCTCAACTGTTTCCTCTGTTGCCTCACCATCAAGCACATTATCAAAAAGTCTTGCAAGCTGTCTTAATCCGACACGGCATGGCACACACTTACCACATGACTGTGCAAGACACATTTTTATAAATGATCTTGTAAGGTCAACTGGACATAATCCCGGTGGAGATGCCACTATTCGTCTTTCAAGATCCTGATACATCGACTCCATTGTTACCTGAGCCTTATCCTTAGTTAATATAGTTAATCTACTCACTAAAAACAGACCTCTCTTTCCTGAATTTAATATGTTATTGTCTGTAACGTCCTAATATTCTGAATATGAAATAATATTCTCATAATCAAATCATCTGTTCCTGCTGCATTAAAAACATACAGTACAATACCCTTAAAAGTTAAACAAAATATTAATACAACCAAACTATTATAGTGTAACATTACCGTTAATAATTGACAACAAAGGTTATTTCTTTAACAAACTAACGCAAATATCAGAATTCACACGCAAATCATTAATATACCGTATTACTCTGCAAACTTTCACAACGCAGTCCCTTATTATCCAAATAACACACGATATCACCATAAATACACCATACAATTAACTTAATCTAATATTATACCGACATGCCTGATTATGCAAGTGGAAACGGTTATAAGTTTAGTATTCATATGCTTAGAAACTTTAAAAAGGACAGTCGATTTTCTCGGCTGTCCCTTGCAGTTTTGCTTTAATTACTTTTTAAACTTATATTTTCCTTTTCCATAACCGGATACTGGTTCTATAATATCTGCCTGAACCAAATTTGAAAGGAACTTAGACGCACCTGAACCTTTCAGTTCCAGAAGTTCCATAACTACACTTCTGCCAAACACTTCATCAAAACCAAACTTCTCAAAAAGTCTGTAAATATGGACTGTCGTTTTTATTGAGAACTCATTACCTTTTTTGGCAAGGATACTTTCAATATCCACTTTTTTGTCTTGAATGTCCACTTTATCATTCTCAATGTCCACTTTTTTGTCTTGAATATCCACTTTATTGTTCTCAATATCTGTTTTTCCATTTTCAATATCCACTTTAGTATCTCCAGTGTCCACTTTTTTATTATTCAAAAGTTCACTTATATGAAGATTTCGATTATGGAGTTCATTTTTCTCATTCAAAAGTAGATTTCTTAAAAACACCTCCAGATATTCTGTTGTTTCATAAATACCTTCTTGCAGGTTCGTATAGTTTGCACGGACAAGTGCATTTCTGAAATACCACGCATTTTCCGCAAAAATATTATTGGTTGCAGAAAAGCCAAGCATTCTCAAATACTTAATAAAAAACACTGCAGTTGTTCTTGTATTGCCTTCACCAAAAATATGAATTTGCCATAACCTTGAAATAAATACCGCAAGATGATGAATAATCTCATCCATTGAAAGCCCCCTATAACTAAAATCTTTTTCCTGCGAAAAGTCATACTCTAGCGTTGCTCTAAGTTCAGAAGCACTACCATACATAACCGTTGCCCCGTCAAGTACCCATTCATTCTTTGTAATGTTGTAATCTCTAATCTTTCCAGCATATTTGTAAATTCCATGAAAGAGTTTACGATGGATAGCGATATATTCATTCGGAGAAAATGTAAAAGCTGTTTCAAAAAGAATTTCCGCAATACGTGAAGAAACCTTATCTGCTTCTTCAGTACGCTCATCATCTGACAAATGCACTGGTCTTTCTTTATAGTAACTGTCGATAAGACTCTGTGCCTCTTTCATTGTGATTTTGCCTTCAATATTCTGAATAGCAGTATCAACCAGATATTTAGAGGGTTTGAGTCCATCCACTGCCTGTAGTCCGATTGCCGTACTCCAGACATAGCTCTTATGTACTTTATCCGGTTCAGACTCTCTCAAATATTCTTTAAACGGTTCTTTGTCAAGAGTGGTGAAAGATTTAGAACCAAAAAACATACGAAAATAAGTATCAAAAAGCAGGTGCGGAATTCATTCCACACCTGCCAAAATAAAATATATAACATTTATTATTCTTAATTATCAAAACAAGAACAAACTGCCATTAAATTCTATAATTACTTAACAACTCTTACCTTAATAACACCATCAATAGCTGAAAGCTTAGCTGCTACATCTTCTGTGATTGCTGAACCTGTATCAAGAACAGAATATGCATAGTCGCCTCTTGACTTGTTATCCATAGACTCAATGTTAATACCTGCATCACCCATAACACTTGTAAGCTTGCTTATGATTGCTGGTACATTCTTATGACATACTGTAACCCTTCCTGCTGATGTACATACACCACAGTCACAGTTTGGATAGTTTACAGAATTGACAATATTACCATTCTCAATGAAGTTTCTTAATTCCTTAACTGCCATAACAGCACAGTTATCCTCAGCTTCTTCAGTTGAAGCACCAAGATGTGGAAGTACGATAACGCCCTCCTGACCTGCTGTTGTTGTGTTAGGGAAATCAGTAACATACTTAGCAACCTTGCCAGACTTGATAGCATCAAGAATAGCTGGCTCATCAACAAGTACATCTCTTGCACAGTTAACAATAACTGTACCCTTCTTCATTATATCAAATGCTGCCTTATTAATCATACCCTTAGTGCTGTCAAGTGCTGGTACATGAATAGTAATATAATCACATTCCTTATATATATCCTCAACATTTACAATGTGCTTAACTTCGCTTGAAAGGTTCCATGCTGCATTAACTGAAAGGTATGGGTCATATCCGTATACTTCCATGCCAAGGCTTATAGCTGCATTAGCAACTAACTGTCCGATAGCACCAAGTCCGATAACACCAAGCTTCTTACCCTTGATTTCCTTACCTGCAAATGCTTTCTTAGCCTTTTCTGCTGACTTTGCAATATCTGCATCATCCTTATTATCTTCAACCCACTTGATACCGCCAAGAATATCTCTTGAAGCTAAAAGTAATGCTGCAAGAACGTGTTCCTTAACTGCATTGGCATTAGCTCCCGGTGTATTAAATACTACGATACCCTTATCAGCACATTTATCAAGAGGAATATTATTAACACCTGCGCCTGCTCTTGCGATGGCAAGAAGGTCATCTGATAATTCCATATCATGCATCTTGGCACTTCTTACAAGTACTGCCTGTGCATCTTCATATGCTGCATTTGTATTATAATCGCTTGAAAAAAGGTCAAGACCTACAGAAGCGATATTATTAAGACAATTAACATTAATCATTGTGCATTCTCCTTCTCGAACTTCTTCATAAATTCAACTAACTTCTCTACGCCTTCGATTGGCATAGCGTTATATATCGAAGCTCTCATACCGCCAACTGTTCTGTGACCCTTAAGGTTAACGAAACCAGCTGCTTCTGCTTCCTTAACAAACTTAGCATCAAGTTCTTTATCACCTGTTACGAAAGGAACATTCATAAGTGAACGGTCTTCCTTAACAACTGTTCCCTTGAACATCTTTGACGCATCAAGGAAATCATAAAGAATTTTAGCCTTCTTTTCATTGTGTTCCTTCATTGCTGAAAGTCCACCCATCTTCTTAATCCACTTAAATACCTTGCCGCAGATATAAATGTTGTAGCAAGGAGGTGTATTGTAAAGAGAGTCTGCATCTGCCTGTGTCTTCCACTTTAACATTGTTGGTGTTCCAGGAAGTACATCATCTGTTATAAGGTCTTCTCTTATAATTGCAATAACAACACCAGCAGGTCCGATATTCTTCTGAAC
>FR886338.1:121323-148684 GCA_000436535.1 Eubacterium sp. CAG:252
TCTTCTGAACTCCGCCATATACTACGCCATACTTTGTAACATCGATTGGTTCTGATAAGAAGCATGATGAAACATCTGATACAAGGATATGTCCCTTTGTGTTAGGGAGTGTCTTATACTTAGTACCATAGATAGTATTGTTCTCGCAAATGTATACATAATCCGCATCTTCTGGAATATCAAGATCTGAACAATCTGGAATATATGAATATGTCTTATCCTCAGAGGAAGCGACAGCAACAGCCTCACCATATATTTTAGCTTCGTTAAATGCTTTCTTAGCCCACTGGCCAGTGATAATATAAGCTGCTTTCTTGTTCTTCATAAGGTTCATAGGAACTTCTGCGAAGAACTGCGATGCTCCACCCTGAAGGAATAATACCTTATAATTATCAGGTATATTCATAAGCTCTCTTAAGTCTTTTTCAGCTTCCTTGATGATGTTATCATAAACCTTGGAACGATGGCTCATCTCCATAACCGACTGACCAGAACCCTGGTAATCTAACATTTCATCTGCTGCTTCCCTTAATACTTCTTCAGGTAACACTGCTGGACCTGCACTAAAGTTATAAACTCTTGCCACTTTTTCTTCCTCCTAATCCATTTGAATTCTTTAAAATAATAATAATAATAAACTTTTAATCTTAAGTACAACATATGTAAACATCCCAACTATACAACATATGGCTGTGTCTATTATATTATGATAAACTCAATAGATAACATAATATTGATATCTTAATATTGATAACATAATATTCATTCATCATATATCTGTATAAATGTTATATCTTAATATCTGCTGTGAGTGTATATTACTCAGTCACTTTTCAGAACGACCTATATTTTTGTCAATTTTTGTTGTAAATTCTCCTAAGTATTAAAAATTTATTAAACTATATTTTATGCTTGTATATTTGCTATGTCAAGTTAATATTTTAACATATTAAAGTTATATGTGTATTTTTTTTAATACCTTAAAGTAATTAGCACACAATTAAGTGTTTTTCTTTACATCTATCTTATTAATTGCAACTGTGGAATAGAGATTTTTCACTCACATCCTATTCATTGAACATATTAAAAAAAGAATTCCAAACCAGCATAACCAATGCCAGTCTGGAATTCCTATTAATTAATCTTAACCAATCTCTTACTTGCCTTCTGCCTGCTTTTTGTTAAGGTCTTCTCTGTCGAAAGCCTCTGATATAGGCGCACCTGGTGCAACCATAGGGAATACCTTATCATCCTTGCATATATCACACTCAATAACACATGGTATATTAAGCTCAATAGCTTCCTTAAGTGCATTTTCAAAGCTTTCTATATCAGCTACTCTGTACGCCTTAGCGCCCATACCTTCTGATACCTTGACAAAGTCAACCTGATCATCAAGAACAGTTGCTGAATAACGCTTTCCATAGAATAAATCCTGCCACTGTCTTACCATACCAAGTACGTGGTTGTTAAATACTATCTCAATAATAGGGATATTGTATCTTGTTGCTGTTGCTATTTCGTTCATATTCATACGGAAACAGCCATCACCAGCTATATTGATAACAACCTTATCCTTACAGCCAACCTTGGCACCTATGCAGGCACCAAGTCCATAACCCATAGTACCAAGTCCGCCTGATGTAAGAAGTGTTCTAGGATTTTTATACTTATAATGCTGTGCTGCCCACATCTGATGCTGTCCAACATCTGTAGAAATTATAGCCTCACCCTTTGTAATGTCATATATCTTTTCCATAATATATGGTCCGTTAAGTACATCTTTTCTGTATCTCATAGGGAACTTTTCTTCATATTCCTTAAGGTGTGCAAGCCATTCTGAGTGGTCAAGCTGGTCAAGCTTTGCATTTACTCTCTTAAGAATTTCAAGCGCATCACCTATAACAGATGCATCCGTATGTATATTCTTATTTATCTCGGCAGCATCTACATCAAACTGGAGAATTTTAGCATTTTTAGCAAACCTCTGTGTATTGCCTGTAACTCTGTCTGAAAATCTTGCGCCTATAGTTATAAGAAGGTCACACTCTGACACACCGAAATTAGAAGTCTTAGTTCCGTGCATACCAAGCATACCTGTATAATGAGGGTCTGAGCCGTCAAATGCACCTTTACCCATAAGTGTATCACATACTGGCGCATCTACCTTCTTAACAAATCTCTTAAGCTCTTCTGAAGCTTCTGAGGCAATAACACCACCACCTACGAATATATAAGGCTTCTTAGCCTCTTTAATCATAGCTGCTGCACACTCAACATCTTCCTCTGTTATTGTGTCTGTAACTCTTTCTATTGGCTTTGGAGTTTCCTTTATATAGTCGCACTCATTTGCTGTAGCATCCTTAGTAATATCTACAAGAACAGGACCCGGACGTCCTTCCTTTGCTATTCTGAATGCTCTTCTTAATGTAGAAGCAAGGTCTTTAACATCCTTTACAATAAAGCTATGCTTAGTTATAGGCATAACAATTCCAGCTATATCTACTTCCTGAAAACTATCTCTTCCAAGAAGAGGGAGTGTAACATTACATGTAATGGCAACTACAGGAATAGAATCCATCATAGCAGTTGCAATACCTGTTACAAGATTAGTAGCTCCAGGGCCTGATGTTGCAAAACATACACCGACCTTACCTGTTGCTCTTGCATATCCATCAGCAGCATGTGATGCACCCTGCTCATGAGATGTAAGTATATGTGTAATCTCATCTGAATGCTTATATAAAGCATCATAGACGTTAAGAATGGCTCCGCCCGGGTATCCAAATACAGTATCTACACCCTGCTCTTTTAAACATTCAACTATAATCTCTGAACCATTTAATATCATTCGTCCGTCTTCCTTTCGTTATATTTATATTTCTACTTTTATAATATGTTCCATCTAAATATACTTATTAAGCCTCTGGTGTCTTTAAGATAGCACCTCTGTTACCAGATGTAACCATTGATGCATATCTCTTAAGATAACCTGTTGTTACCTTAGGCTCTCTTGGCTGCCACTTTGCCTTTCTTGCTGCAAGCTCTTCATCAGAAACCTTGAGTTCAAGCTTTAAGCCTGGAATATCAATGCTTATGATATCGCCTTCCTCTACTAAAGCTATAGGGCCGCCTACTGCTGCTTCTGGTGAAACGTGTCCGATAGAAGCACCACGGCTTGCACCTGAGAAACGTCCATCTGTAATAAGTGCAACTGATGAACCAAGTCCCATACCTGCAATAGCTGATGTTGGGTTAAGCATTTCTCTCATACCAGGACCACCCTTAGGGCCTTCGTATCTGATAACAACAACATCACCCGGTACAATCTTTCCACCCTTGATAGCTGCAATAGCATCCTCTTCACAGTCAAATACTCTTGCTGGACCTTCGTGTACAAGCATTTCATCAACTACTGCTGAACGCTTGACAACTGAACCATCTGGTGCAAGATTACCTGAAAGAACTGCAAGTCCGCCTGTCTTGCTATATGGATTATCAACTGGTCTTATAACCTCTTCATCCCTGTTATAAGCTGTTGCAATGCACTCACCGATAGTCTTTCCTGAAACTGTCATGCAGTCTGTATTAAGAAGTCCGATATCTGCAAGTTCCTTCATAACTGCATATACACCGCCTGCTTCATTGAGGTCTTCCATATATGTAGGACCTGCTGGTGCAAGGTGACAAAGGTTAGGTGTCTTTTCACTTATTGGATTAGCGAACTTGATATCAAAGTCAAAGCCAATCTCATGTGCAATAGCTGGAAGGTGAAGCATACTGTTTGTAGAGCATCCAAGTGCCATATCAACAGTAAGAGCATTCATAATAGAGTCCTTTGTAATAATATCTCTTGCTGTAATACCCTTATTAACCATATCCATAACTGCCATACCTGCGTGCTTTGCAAGCTTAATTCTCTCTGAATATACGGCTGGAATTGTTCCGTTTCCACGAAGTCCCATACCAAGAGCCTCTGTAAGACAGTTCATAGAATTAGCTGTATACATACCTGAGCATGAACCACATGTAGGACATACCTTTTCCTCAAACTCAAGTACATCTTCTTCTGTCATAGTTCCGGCAGCATATGAACCAACTGCCTCGAACATAGATGAAAGACTTCTCTTCTTACCCTTTACATGACCTGCGAGCATAGGTCCGCCTGATACAAATACTGTAGGAAGGTTAAGTCTTGCTGCTGCCATAAGGAGTCCTGGAACATTCTTATCACAGTTAGGTACCATAACAAGTCCGTCAAACTGATGCGCAATAGCCATACACTCTGTAGAGTCAGCTATTAAATCTCTTGTCACCAAAGAGTACTTCATACCAACATGTCCCATAGCTATACCATCACATACTGCGATAGCTGGGAATACTACTGGAACACCACCGGCCTCAGCTACTCCTAACTTAACTGCATTAACAATCTTATCAATATTCATATGACCTGGTACTATTTCATTATATGAACTTACAATACCAATCATAGGTTTCTTCATTTCTTCTGCTGTGAAGCCAAGTGCATTAAAAAGGCTTCGCGCAGGTGCCTGCTGCATACCGCTTCTTGCGTTATCACTTACCATAATTATTCTCCTTGTAAATCTAATTCTTTAAGTTAAAATGTTCTCTCGGCGCGCATATTTACTTAGAACACACAACTTATTCCACTATTCGTTAAGCTTTCATACATTATACTGCTTCACTAACTATCCAGCTTTTATACATTATTCTGCCAGGGAACATTTATCATTATTTTCTATATTTTATAAATATTCATTCACACTGTATGTTATTTATACTCTCTTAGCTATAAGGTCGCCCATCTTGTCTGTTCCAACCTTTATACAGCCTTCTGAATATATATCTGTTGTTCTGTAACCTTCCTTAAGGACTGCTGCAACTGCTGCCTCAACAGCATCTGCCTCCTTATCAAGGTCAAGTGAATATCTTAACATCATAGCTGCTGAAAGAATAGTTGCTATAGGGTTAGCTATATTCTTTCCTGCTATATCTGGTGCTGAACCGTGGCTTGGCTCATACAAGCCTAACTTAGTCTTACCAAGGCTTGCTGATGATAACATACCGATAGAACCTGTTATCATACTTGCTTCATCTGAAAGAATATCACCAAACATATTTTCTGTAAGAATAACATCAAACTGTCCCGGATTCATAACAAGCTGCATAGCACAGTTATCTACAAGCATGTCCTCTAATTCAACCTCTGGGTAATCCTTTGCAACTTCATGCACAATCTTTCTCCAGAGTCTTGAAGAGTCAAGTACATTGGCCTTATCAACACTTGTTACTTTCTTTCTTCTCTTCATAGCTATCTCAAAGCCTTTAATAGCTATTCTTCTAATCTCTTCTTCATTATATGTAAGAGTATCAACAGCAGTCATAAGACCGTCAACCTCTTCTGTGTGCCTCTTACCAAAGTAAAGACCACCTGTAAGCTCTCTCATAATAACCATATCGAAACCATCGCCGATAATCTCTTCCTTAAGAGGGCAGGCTGCCTTTAATTCATTATATAAATAAGCAGGACGAATGTTAGCGAATAACTCTAAGTCCTTACGAATTTTTAATAGTCCTGCCTCTGGTCTTAGGTTAGGTGCCACGTCATACCATCTTGAGTTACCCACGTTTCCACCTACAGCACCTAGAAGCACTGCATCTGAAGCCTTAGCGATGGCTACTGCCTCATCTGTAAGAGGTACTCCGCACTCATCAATAGAGCATCCTCCCATTAAAATCTTCGTATAATCGAACTTATGACCATACTTAGCTGCCACAGCATCTAATACTTTAACTGCCTCTGTGACTATCTCTGGCCCGATTCCATCTCCTGGAATTAATGTTATTCTACAATCCATGTTAATTCCTGCCTTTCTTTCTTGTACTACAGCCCCACTTAAGTATACTAAGCTAAGTTTAGGCTATTGGTTAATATTCTACTCCATAATAGTGTTTTTTTCAAGTAGTGCGGTAATTAATGTAAAAATTTTAAGAGTGGTTCTAAAATTCCCCACTCTTGACAAAAAAATAAAAATCTCCAGAAAATCATCTGACTTTCCGGAGATTATTACACTATCTATATTGTACTGATATTTCCTATTATAAAATAACAGCAAACTACAATATACACATCAATTATTCTTCTGATGCTGCTGGCTTCTCAACCTGAGCAATAGCCTTCTTCTGCATTGTGATACGGCAGTTCTTGTTGTTACCGAATTCTACGATTACATCATCCTCTGTTATATCAAGAATAACGCCATAGAAACCACTTGTTGTAAGAACATAATCACCGATAGCCATTGAATCCATAAGCTGCTGCTGTTCCTTCTGCTGCTTCTTCTGTGGCTTAATTGCAAAGAAGTACATTAAAGCACAAAGTGCTATTACATACACAATAATAATACCAAGCTGTCCCATTACTAATTCCTCCTAAATACTTGCCCTATACAGGCTCAATATTGTTATAATAACGTAATTTTTTCTGTATGTCTATCTTTTAATGATAAATTTATAGCATTTTTATGATTACAATCAATTCTGTTATTATTTTCATTTTATGATGTACACGTATTGCTACACATCAACGCAACACTCTGATATCTGAACATTAGTCCTATTTTTTATCGTAAGTCTTTAAAAGATATAATCTCTCATCCTTAAAGCTCTTATAGTTTCCTGCATCAATAGCACCCCTGATATCCTCCATAAGATGATTATAGAAGTAAAGATTATGGAGTACGCAGAGTCTCATTCCAAGCATTTCCTTAGCCTTAAGCAAATGTCTTATGTAGGCTCTTGAATAATTCTTACAAGCAGGACACTGACACCCCTCTTCGATAGGTGCTGTATCCTTTTCATACTTTGCATTGAAAAGATTAATCTTTCCAAGCTTTGTATACACATGTCCGTGACGTCCATTTCTTGATGGATATACGCAGTCGAAGAAGTCGATACCCCTGTCAACTGACTCTAATATATTGGCTGGTGTACCAACACCCATAAGATATGTTGGCTTATTCTGTGGAAGATATGGAACAACCTCATCAAGCACGTGATACATTTCCTCGTGTGACTCACCTACTGCAAGACCACCAACTGCATATCCGTCAAGGTCAAGCTCTGATATGCGCTTTGCGTGGTCAATTCTTATATCATCATATATTGCACCCTGATTGATACCAAAAAGCATCTGGCTCTTATTAATAGTATCTTCAAGCGAGTTAAGTCGGTTCATTTCTTTCTTACAGCGTTCAAGCCATCTTGTAGTTCTCTCAACGGAGTTGATGATGTACTTTCTGTCAGCCTTTGCAGGCGCACACTCATCAAATGCCATCGCTATAGTTGAACCAAGATTAGACTGTATCTGCATACTTTCCTCGGGTCCCATAAATATCTTATGTCCATCTATATGTGACTGGAATGTAACTCCCTCTTCCTTAATCTTACGGAGTCCTGCAAGCGAAAACACCTGAAATCCACCTGAATCTGTAAGTATTGGCTTATTCCAGTTCATAAACTTATGAAGTCCTCCAAGTTCCTTTATAAGCTTATCACCTGGTCTTACATGAAGGTGATATGTGTTTGATAATTCTATCTGTGTTCCAATCTCCTGCAAATCTGTTGTAGCAACTGCGCCTTTTATAGCTGCAACAGTTCCAACATTCATAAATACAGGTGTCTGAACTGTTCCATGAACTGTTGTGAATTCTGCTCTTTTAGCTCTTCCATCTGTTTTTAATATTTTATACATATTTCTCTTTTCCTTCTTATCTTATTTCTATAATTCAGCTTTTTTATTAGTTATTCTACCAATTTATTCTTCTTTGATATATCATTCCATAATCTATATAGAAAGCAGTCTTTTATCTATCTTTTGTAGAAATCAACTATTCTGTCTATTCTTGATGTCATATTACCTAATATCATATCTACAAGTGTCAACGCAGTCATAGCTTCAACTACAACTACAGCTCTTGGCACTATCATAGGGTCGTGTCTGCCTTTTATTGATATCTCAATATCCTCACCTGACTTGTTGACTGTCTGCTGGACTGCCGCTATAGATGGCGTTGGCTTAACTGCTGCCCTGAATATTATATCAGAACCATCACTCATACCACCAAGCACTCCGCCACTATGGTTAGTTTTCTTTATTATCCTGCCATCCTTTATTGTAAAACTGTCATTATTAGAGCTTCCTGTACTATCAGCTGCTGCGAAGCCATCTCCTATTTCAAAGCCCTTAACCGCACCTATTGACATAACAGCCTTTGCAAGATTGGCATCCAGCTTTTCAAACACAGGATCACCAACTCCCGGCATCATACCCGTTACAACACACTCTATTATACCACCGATAGAATCCTTCTCCTGTATCTTTTCACCAGCATACTTTTCTACCCTTGCTGCCGCTTCACTATCAGGCATATTAAATGCATTATTATCACGTTCTTTTATATCGAACTTATCATAATCAATGCTTATACCGCCTATTCTTGATGCATACGCACTCACGCTGATATTAAGTGCTTCAAGAACCTTCATAGCAACAGCACCTGCTGCCACTCTTCCTATCGTTTCACGTCCTGAGCTTCTTCCGCCGCCTCTGTAATCCCTGAAACCATATTTCTCATCAAATGTGTAATCCGCATGTCCGGGTCTGTAGTAGTTAGCAATCTCTGAATAATCAGATGAACGCTGTGTTTTATTGTATACCACCATTGATATAGACGTTCCTGTCGTTTTGCCTTCAAATACACCTGACAGTATACTCACCTTATCATCTTCCTTCCTTGGTGTAGTAAACTTAGACTGTCCCGGTTTTCTTCTGTCAAGAAACTTCTGTATATCCTCTTCACATAAAGGAATACCCGCTGGACATCCATCCACAACCACACCCAGTCCTTCTCCATGGGATTCACCCCAGGTCGCTATCTTAAATATATTTCCAAATGTTGAACCTGCTGCCACCTTATCTTTCTCCTATCCTGTACTAATGTTTATATTTGTGAATGATGCTTATTTATATAAGTTATTATTTTACTCACCGCATCTTCTATTCTAATTATTTCCTTGTTTTGGTCTATAATATTAATATATGTTTTGCTTGAAATATCAACCAATAATTCATCTAATTTTTTTGTTCTATCTGACAATCCTTTATAAAACTTAGGATTTACAAACGAAAAATATCGTGCTTTACGCACCATTTCCATCATAACGCTATTTAAACTTTTATAACTTGAATCCAATTTACCTTTCGAATCAAATTTTATTAAAGACATTTTATTAGGTATTTTATCCAATATAAATTGATTAAAAATAAGCTCATAATACTTTGCATCCAAATTGATGGTATTAAGCTTTTTTTGCACATATATACTAATAATCGATATTGCAAATGACAAAATAGCCACTATTAAAGCAACCAATGAAATTTTGTCAGATAATTCTATTACCCCTCCTACTGCCTCTATTTGCATATTTATACCCCATATGTTTCTCTAATGTCATTCATTTTATTGTTAATATATTCATTATTTGTATAAATTGATAGCAATTCATGTGCTCGTTCCGTACCATATTTTTCTTTTAATTCAGCAAATATACCTTCATAAAATGAACTAGCAATATCCTCTATATATTCTGGTAATATAGCCAAAACTCCCTTATCTGTCATTTTATCAGCTATTTGTTTTTTATACACTTCCCTTCCCAAACGATTACCTGCCAAACTTGTAATCATTTTATCAAACTCCAAATACACCTTAACATCATGCATTTTTATTTTCCTCCTTTTTTACTATTAAAGTAAAATTATAGCCTGTTCTATCGAAATCGCTATTTCATAATCATATTTACATCTTAATGTATATATAAATATTTCAAATAATACATACACAAACATGTCTTTGGGTTCAAATATGCCATTACAAATAAAAACTATCTTTTTACATCCTCTTTTATACACTTTAATAATAAATTGTATATCTGATATGATTTTATTTATTTGAATGCTGTCAAACTTACCATTAAATTCTATTCTAACAATGCCATGCTTTTCTAACTTAGGATATTGTTTAGGATATTTTTTTTGATATTTTTTTGAAGACTCAAAAAGAGAACTACATTCTAACATTTTAGCATATCCTTTCCTAATCTGCATAATAATTATTTTTATTATATAGCCTTTCCTTAGTTATGTCATCATTATTTTTAATAATCTCACCATAATCTTACACTTTATACAAAAATCCAGAAAAAGCTTAACTTAACTTTTTCTGGATTTCTATTAATTATTCAAAACATTTTCAAGATTATTCCTTGCTTCATCAAGCGCTGCCGCTGACTGGGCATCCATCTTTTCTGGCTTTGTCTTTAAGATAAGCCTCTTTGTGACATTCATAGCCTCCTTGACAGCCTTTTTCTTAGGCTTATCCCAGACCTTTTTATTCTGGCTGTACTCACCTTCTGCCCTTCTTAGTGTATTTTCTGCCTCTATACGTGAGTTGCAGAACTCTTCATTCTGCTTGTCCTGCGCACCATACACCTCAGCTTCCCACTTGGCTCTCTCTATCTCTTCTTCCGACATATTAGAACTTGAAGTTATCGTTATCGACTGCTCCCTTCCAGTTCCTAAGTCCTTCGCTGATACATTTACAATACCATTCGCATCTATATCAAATGTTACCTCAATCTGTGGCACACCTGCCATAGCTCTCTTTATTCCACTCAGTCTGAAGTTGCCAAGAAGCTTGTTGTCCCTTGTAAATCTTCTCTCACCCTGAAACACCTTGATATCAACAGATGTCTGGAAATTGCCAGCCGTTGTAAATATCTGGCTGTGGCGTGTCGGAATAGTTGTGTTACGCTCTATAAGCCTGCTCGATATACCTCCGACAGTTTCAATAGAAAGTGAAAGCGGAGTTACATCCATAAGTATAATCTCCGATGCCGCTGAACCCGGCTTAAGCTGATTGCCAAGCTTGCCGCCCTGAACTGCCGCACCAAGTGCTACACACTCATCAGGATTAAGATTTCTTGATGGCTCTTTACCCATAATCTGTCTTACCTTATCCTGAACTGCCGGAATTCTTGTAGAACCGCCGACAAGAAGCACCATACCTATATCACTCTTGCTAAGTCCTGCATCGTGAAGCGCATTTTCAACAGGAATGACTGTCTTATCTACAAGGTCATCTGTAAGCTCGTTAAACTTCTGCCTTGTAATATTCATATCCATATGATGTGGTCCATCCTTAGCCACAGCAATAAATGGAAGATTAATATTCGCATTCATAGCTGACGAAAGCTCCTTCTTAGCCTTCTCAGCCTCTTCCCTTAATCTCTGCATAGCTGCCGGGTCTTTAGCAAGATTAATTCCATCTGTTTCCTTAAATCTTCCAACAAGATAATCAACAATACGCGCATCAAAGTCATCACCACCAAGATGATTATCTCCAGATGTTGCAAGAACCTCGATAACATTATCTCCTATATCAATAACTGATACATCAAATGTTCCACCGCCAAGGTCATACACAAGCACCTTCTGGGGATTGCCGTTGTCAAGTCCATATGCAAGCGCTGCACTTGTTGGCTCATTTATAATCCTGAGGACATTAAGCCCTGCTATCTTACCTGCATCCTTAGTTGCCTGTCTCTGCGCATCATTAAAGTATGCCGGCACAGTGATAACTGCATCCGTCACCTCTTCACCAAGAAAGCCTTCCGCATCCTTTTTTAACTTCATAAGTATATAGGCTGATATTTCCTGTGGTGTATATGCTTTGCCGTCTATCTTTTTCCTGTAATCCGTTCCCATATGTCTTTTTATGGAGAATATGGTTCTGTCCGAATTAACCGATGCCTGTCTTCTTGCGGCATCTCCCACCAGTCTCTCCTTATTCTTAGTAAATGCGACAACCGATGGCGTGGTTCTGTATCCCTCACTATTCGTAATAACTGTTGGCGAATCTCCTTCTATAACTGCCACGCAGCTATTTGTTGTACCAAGATCGATTCCAATTACCTTACTCATAATTCCTCCATAACTCACACTAAGAATAATACTAACATACATCCAGATATAAATACGCCCAATCATTCCATATATAAGCATATTTATACCTGACATTCATCCGATAGTTATTAGTGTATCATATTCATAGAGAATTACCATTAATAAATGTGGAATTAATTAGAAAAATTATATAAACTATTTTCGCCGATTGTATAAGGTTTTAATATTCAAAAGGATATAAAGTGTCTATATCATACATTTTAAGTTCTGTTTCTGCCTTATGTCTTTTAAAATTCTCAATATCTTCGCATGTATTATTTATTAATAGTTTATTTTGAATTTTTAAATCTGTATATGTTTCTATACCATGAAGTGACGAGTGCACAGTTATTCCCTCTTTATTGTATGTAGAATATATGTTACCTAATGGTGTAAAATATTCTCCTACAAAATAACTTGTATGCAAAATATCATCATACGAATATACATATGTGTGCATAGTGTCACCTGATTTACCTTTAACAACAATTAATTCTGGTATTCCATTTGAATCCATATCATAAACATAATAACATGCAATCCTATTATTTTTATTGTATTTCTCATATTGTAATTGAAGTGAATAACACTCCCTATATGTTGCATTTGCTGCATTTACAGCTATAACATCTTCAAATTTTTTATTATTATTTTCAGTTTCTAATGGTGTATAATCATCAACCTGATATGTAGCTATTTTTTCAGTTCCTTTGTAATATTTAATCGCTTCTTGCGGATCATCTGTTGTAACTTCTGTCAATACATGATTTTTTATTGTCAAATCTTTAATATCTTCTTTATCTCCATATGTAGCTATAATTGCTAACCCCGGCATATTTGCCCTATCATATACTTGTGCATAAGGTGCAATGTAACATCCAACTAAATATTGAGTATGTTCCACATCATCATATGAGTATATGCATAATTCCAATTCATTTTCTGTATTTCCCCTTACTATTATCAATTCTGGTACTCCATTACTATTATCAATATCATCTAAAAAATAATAATGTATATTAGACTTTGTTGACTGTTCTATTAATAACAATGCTCTGTAAGCAGATTGGTAACTATAGAAGCTTTCATTATCCACAGAATATTTCTTTCCATTATATGTAACTTTATTTTTATCGTCCTCAGTTACATTTTCTGATGTAACTTCTTTAATAGTAGCTTTTTCTTTTATTGTTTCATTTTCCTTATTGTCTTCATTTATTTCTTTTAACTGATTATAACTTTTTATATATGTTACCCCTTTATATATTCCAAATCCTAACAATAATGCCGCTATTGCACTTATCACAATAATTATTTTTTTCTTATTCATAATATTTTCCTCTCATTTGCATATTAATTGAGTTCTTTCCATTTGTCATTCACAAGTATTTCATTTATATTATCTTCTGTTATAGTTGTGAAATTTTTCATAATTCTATTTTCAATCTCATTATTCATTGACATATATTCAGATTGACTTATTTCATTGTCATTACAAGTATAAATATCACTTTCATCTATCACTTCATTTTTAACTTTATCATAACTAAATTTATAAGTATGTATATATGTATTGTTTTTATTTATACTTCCACTAGAATCAAACGAATACTGATAAATAATTTCTTTTTTTATATCACTATAATATGTGTTTTCTTCTTTATATGTTTTACAATAATAATATTCATCATTTGAATAAATACAATCTCTTATAGATCCTGCAGATATCATATTATCACCATTTATGCAATAGAATGATAAATTATTGTCTGAATATATTGCCAAAATAGGAGCACTGATTCCTTTAACTTCTTGAATTTTAAAACTGACATTTGAATTTATATTCTCTTTTAGATATAAATAATACCTAACTTTCCAATAATCCATTTCCAGTTTTATTTTTAAATCCTTTATTTCTTCATCATCAGGATAATCGGATACTTGTCTTTCCACTATTCTTCTTGCATTATCTATCTTGCCTGAATATATAAGATTTTCCGCATAATCCTTTAAACATTTAATATACCACTTTCTTTTATCTTCATTCTGATCAACTGAATATAAAATAGTTGAAATTTCATAAGCCGATTTATAATCTTTAACATTGATTTTATTATCTAATTTCACCTCACATTTACCAATATATTCCTTTTCAAGTTTTTCACCTTCATCTTGAAATATATTTTTATATATATTTATTGTTTGAAATAATCTTGTAAAATCGTTGTTATTATAAAGACTATCAAGTTCTTTTTTTATAGTTTTTCTATATGATTCACACACTTTTTTTGTCAAATCATCTGCCTTATTTTTCAAATTGACATCTTTTTCATATATATCAAGTTCTTCAAGTTTTAAAAGTGCATTATTATATGTTTTTTCCATATAAAACCGTTCTGCTTCATTATATTTTTGATGTGATTCTATAATTTTATATAATATATCAATTGAATCCTGATCTTCTATCCCCATATTTTGTAATGATTCAAAATAACTTTTTATATCATTTAAACCATATGAAAACTCCATCTCATTTAATACATATTTATAATCCGGTAGTTCTCTTTGTGTTTTTTCACTTATCAAATTATATTTATTATACTTGTTTAGTTGACGTGATAATTTTGAATAAAATTCATTATCATATTCTGAATTATTTTTATATTCATTTATTTCAGTAATTAAATCCTTATTTAATTGTTTTATAACTGTTTTTTTATTAAAACCATTTAATTTTCCAAGCAATGTTTCTATTTCATTATCTGTGCTTGCATTTTCTATGTCATATGCACATTTACCAATGATTTCTTTGCTTTCTCGTGACCATTTAAAAAATAAACTAAATATCACTGCCATAACTAAAATAATAATTATAAATACTGTAATTATCCTTAATTTTTTATTTGATTTAAATTTACTTATTATGCTTTCCAATCGTTTCTCCTTAGTTTTATTTTATAATTCATTCAAAATTATTATAGATACTTTTGTATCTATATTCAAGTAGTTTTTATATTATTTTTTTGAACTATCTTTCATATATAGATACTTTTTTCAGTATATGCAAGACATATTCCTCCTTTTAGAATTATAACTAAAGGAGGCTATATAATATGGTTGATTATTCACCACTATGGAAAAAAATGAAAGAATTAAATATAACAACTTACACATTGATTAATAAACATAATATAAATCCAAGAACAATAAATAATTTAAAGCACAATAAAGGAATTACCATTAATACATTAGAACAACTTTGTAATATATTAGATTGTACACCAAATGATATTATTAAATTCCACAAATAAATTTATTATACACATTAACAATATCCATTTATAAACATACGTAAATAGTGTACCTCATATATCAAAATTAATAAATCCAATTTTATTTATGATATATAAGGAACACTAAATTTACTATCCTCTTTTGTTTTGCATTTTATTTAATCTAACTTTTATACACATCAAAAATTTTATTCAAAATTAATTTTATTTATAACTATGCGGCAGCCTCACCCTGAACACCTTCCTCTTAAGCATTTTCCCATCCCATGGAATAAGCGGATATATATAACTCTTTCCGGTTATCGTCCTGTTAAATGCTATCATAAGCACTGAGATTACAACTCCGGCAATAAATCCGCCAAGATTAAATATCTGTGTAAGTATGAGCGTAAGAACTCTTAAAAACTTAAATGCGTAACCCATCTCAAAGTTTGTCTGTCCGTAAGTTCCTACTGTTACAACCGCCATATAAAGAAGTGACTCCGGATTAAACCAGCCTGAGCTCACTGCATATTCACCGACAACAATACCTGCTACAATACTCAAAGGAGTGGATAACATAGTAGGTGTGTTGACTGCCGCAAGCTTAAGACCATCAACTGCAAGCTCAAGTATAAGAAGCTGCAAAAGTACCGGAACGGTTATATCATCTGTTATAAGAATGAATTTCATAAATTCTGGAACCCATTCAGGATTATTTACAAGAAGCAGCCACAACGGAGTTAATATCCACGTCACTATAGAGAAGAAAAATCTCGTAATTCTAAGATATGAGCCAATCATAGGCGAAAAGTTAAAATCATCCGCCTCCTCTATAATATCAAAGATAGATGCCGGAATTATCATAACCGCGGGAGAATTGTCGACCATAATTACAATATTCCCGTCAAGTATGGCTGCTGTCGCAGTATCAGGGCGTTCCGAGTATTTAAACTTTGGAAATGGGTTAATCCATTTATGTGTAAACATACACTCCGCAAGACTTTCTATATTCATAGTTAGCGCATCCACATCTATCGACTGTATAAGACTTCTCATCCTGTCAAGAATACTCTGGTCAACGGAGTCAGATATATAACATATCGCAACATCTGAACGTGAACGTCTTCCAATGCCATATAATTCCATCGAAAATCTTGGGTCGCGTATTCTTCTTCTTAACAATGCTGCATTGGATACAAGCGTTTCCACAAAGCCATCCCTTGAACCTCTTAACACCCTGTCTTTCCACGGCTCTGATACTGAACGCATCGGATATGTTCTGCAATCTATTAACAGACACTCATCGAAACCGTCTATCGTCATAATAGATACTCCCGACAAGAACTGCGTGATAACATTATCAATATTACTGCTTCTTGACACCTCCGTGTAAGGCATTCCTTTTTCCAAAAATGTATCAAGGCTCTGCATGTCCGATTCTTTCAAAGAATAAAAAAACTGTATAAGCTTTTCTACTGTATCCTCCTGCACGAAACCATCTATAAAGAAAAAACCAGCCCTACGCCCCGCAATCACCACTTCTCTCTGAAGTATATCAAAATTACGTTCCACGTTAAGACTGGTTTCCAACCTTTTAATATTTTCTTTAACATCACAGCTAAAATCACTCATTATAGGCATCCTCTCAATCCATCTTAACAAGATAATTAATTACTGCACAACGCCATATTTAATATTCCAATCAGCACTGAAACAATAACTATAACATTAAGATGCCTTATTAGCGTGATTTTATTCCTGTATTGAATAATTTTATCTGCATTACTAAAATGTATTTTTATTTAAATATATCTTAGACAAAGATAAGAACTAACTCTTTTTATTTGTCATACAGATACATTCTAATAGATTACAAAAATATATCTTTATAAATCGGATATAATTATGCAACATTTTAAATTTGTTATTTTATAACTTCATATTATTTTTTATAATCATATATTGAATAACTTAATTATCCCTGAAGTCCAGCCGACTGGCGAATCATATCCTCGACAACTATATCATATATCTCACCAACTGTATTGCAGTACTTTAATACATCCCAAGGTCTGTTAGTGTGAAAATGTATCTTAATCATATCCTCATCACCAACTGCGATAAGACAATTACCCTCTATGTTGTTTGTTATGTAGTCAACTATCTCATCCTCATCAAGGTCTTTATCCCTCTTATCAATAAGAAGCTGTGTATCATATCTGTATGCAAACTGATTTTCTTCTACGTCTATACTCTTAACCTCACTCATCTCCATAATCTCCTTTTCTTTTTACAAATATGCTATATTAAATATATTACTTATATATTAATTATTTAATCATGGACAAATAAGCAAACTTAAAATTTTGCATAATTTTGTCCATACTATAAAAAACATATTGCTTAATTATTCATGTAAATTAACCATTATTGCTACGTTATGATATATTTTACCATCAGAGTTATACGTTAATCTTTTTAACTATAACGGTTAAGGCTTTTTATTGCTTCGCTGCCTTTACCTCTTTCATCCCATGTCTTACCTTAAGCTTATTACAACAATGTATAAACGCCGGAATAAGGAATATATCGGCCGCTATCCACGCTGCCGGATTGGCAAGACATGCGCCATTAAAGCCTATAACTGGTATAAGGAATATTGCAACAAGTGTTCTTGCAAGCATTTCAAATACACCGGCAAGTATCGCAAATACTGAATATCCCATACCTTGTATACAAAATCTGTATACATTGACACCTGTAAGAGGTATATAGAATAATGCCGATGCAAGTATGAATCTTCTTGTAAGACGTATAATCTCTACTTCTGCCGCATCCACGAAAAGAAGTGCAATATAATCTGTTGTAAAGAATAGGACTACAAGTGCCACGACACTATATACTGCACCTATTATCATAGCAGCCCTGATACCCTTGCCAAGCCTGTCTATCTTACCCGCGCCGACATTCTGACCACCATAAGTAGCCATAGTCGAACCGAGTGCATCAAACGGACAGCATGTAAAGTTGAACATCTTAGAACCTGCTGTCATAGCCGCAACATATGAAGAACCAAGTCCATTTACAGCAGACTGAAGTATAGTACTTCCGATAGCTGTTATGGAATACTGTAATCCCATAGGCACACCTATATAACACAGATTGACAACATATCTTTTTCTTACAACATTTTCCTGTCTGTTCGCCTTTAAAATGTCGAACTTCTTATACATATATATAGTACAGCCAACTCCGGATACAAGCTGTGATATAACTGTGGCAATTCCGGCACCAGCCACCCCCATCTTTGCATATATGATAAGGATAAAGTCAAGTACTATATTAATAACTGACGATAACACAAGGAAATATACCGGAGTCTTGCTGTCACCAAGTGAACGGATTATTCCTGATACTATATTATACAAAAATACTGTTGGTATTCCTGCAAATATTATGACTATATAATTGTATGCGTGCATAAATATATCATCTGGTGTGTTGAGAAGTCTTAATATAGGCGCACAGAAGACTACTGAAAGTGCCGTCATAACTACTGCAAACACTGCACTACATATATAACCGTTAAACACATATTTTCTTAATTCGCTGTACTTTCCTGCACCGAACTGCTGCGCAACGGGAATTGCAAACCCGTTACATATACCCATACAGAAACCGATTATCATAAAGTTAATTGAACCTGTTGCCCCGACACCTGCCAGAGCTGATACACCAAGTGTCTTACCAACAATCATAGTATCAACCAGATTATAAAACTGCTGGAAAAGCATACCCAGAAGCATAGGAAATGCAAATCCAAGAATAAGCTTAAAAGGCGACCCTTTTGTCATATCCTTTGTCATCAGAACCCTCTTTCTGTGCCATATAGCACACGTATTCTATAATAATATTGCTAGCTTTTAAAGGCTTTATTATACATGTATCTGATTATGCATCTGGAAATGCTTTTCTGCCTGTATTAGTTGACCGTAATCCTGCCCATAGTTATTTTATCTAACAGTTTTTCATTCTCTGTGATATTGTACTTCGCTTTGATTATTTCTTTATAATAATCTCCATCATAATCAAGCAGAGATGAACTGTCACCCTCAAAACCATCGGCTTTTACCTGTGTTGCCGCCCTTATAGCATACTTCTCTGCAAGCTTTCTACGGCACAATATATTAAATATATCATCTTCACTAAGCTGTGTATTATCCTTTGCCTTCTGTGTGAAATCATTATATGTATCCTTTGCTTCAGTCCTTAATGAGTCCTTCTCGCTTTCAGTAACATACAGATTATGCACAGCGGTTTCTTTTTCCATTATATAATCATACTCACATAAATCTTTCGCCAGTTGTTTAGCATAATCCCTTGTGAACACACTGTCAAGAGAATTTTTAAAATATGTATTCCAAAATTCATTAGTATCATCTGGATTATACTTTATCGCCATATCATTTACCTGTTTTTCTACTATGTATACATAATAAGAAAATTCTTTCAGAGTGATATTTTCATCATCGATACTTATAACTGTTTCATCAAGATGCTTATTATATACAAATTCTTTATTCTTATTAAATCTAATAAGCATTGTAAAAATAACTGCTACAAGAACTGCACTTATGACTATAACCATAATCTCAGCTCTCTTATTCTTAATTGTACTCTTTCCCATATAAATCACCCCATTTCGTATATTCAGAGGTTTAACTCACGTTTTTCTTACTTATATGATATTGGGGTCACCCCCAACTATGTATGATACCTACGAATTGTTCCGTGCTACGCACTCCAACAATTCTACCAATATTCGCATATCGCGGGATTATCATCCCACTTTTATGCTCATATTGGGGCGGGTCACAAGGTCATTCACCCACCTATGAGCAAGCTCATGTGGGTTTAGACCTTTTGCCCCTGGTATCATTTATATTATACACAAATATATATGTCTTGTGAACCACCAACATAAATAAAAAACACCCCGCCACATACCCAAACTGGATATATGACGGGGTGTTTATCACATCTGACTCAGAAACTTATAAGCCTGTGCTTATTCCCGGGTGCTTCTGATATCAACTATATAAGTCAATTACTTGTATAATTCAACAAGTCTCTGTAAGTGCTCGAATCTCTCATTAGCAACTTCTTCTGACTTAGCGAAGAGTCTTTCTGCTCTTTCAGGGAATGGCTTAACAAGACGTGTATAACGTGCTTCATTGTTAAGGAAATCCTGATATGAGCCATCGCCGGCCTTAGATGTTAATGTAAATGGATTCTTTCCTTCAGCCTTTAATGCTGGGTTGAATGAGAAGAGGTTCCAGTATCCAGCCTTAACAGCCTTCTTCATTTCATCCTGGCAGTGGTTCATACCACCCTTAGCGATACCGTGAAGTTCGCAAGGAGCATAACCAATGATTAATGATGGTCCATTGTAGTTTTCAGCTTCTTCGATAGCCTTTAATGCCTGAGCTGGGTTAGCACCAAGAGCAATCTGTGCTACATATACATAGCCATAGCTCATAGCGATTTCAGCAAGTGACTTCTTACCGATTTCCTTACCAGCTGCAGCGAACTGGCAAACTTCACCGATGTTAGAAGCCTTAGAAGCCTGTCCACCTGTATTAGAATACATTTCTGTATCGAATACCATAACATTTACGTTCTCGCCTGAAGCAAGTACATGGTCAAGACCACCGAAACCGATATCGTAAGCCCAACCATCACCACCGAAGATCCATACAGACTTCTTAGCAAGGTAGTTCTTCTTAGCAAGTACTTCTGGAGCTGTTGGGCATCCATCTGCTGCTGCCTTTTCAAGTTCTGCGATAAGAGCTTCTGTAGCTGGTGTATTAGCCTTAGTATCATTCTTTGTTTCAAGGTACTTAGCTGCTGCTGCCTTAAAGCCTTCTGAAGCCTTCTCAGATGCAGCCATTTCTTCTATCTTAGCGATAGCCTGGTCACGAAGAACCTTCTGTCCAAGATACATACCAAAACCATGTTCTGCATTATCCTCGAATAATGAGTTAGACCAAGCTGGTCCCTTTAATGTATCCTTATTTACTGTATATGGTGATGTAGCTGCTGGACCGCCCCAGATTGAAGAACAACCTGTTGCGTTTGAAATATACATCTGCTCACCAAATAACTGAGTAATTAATCTAGCATAAGATGTTTCTGCACAACCTGCACAGCTTCCTGAGAATTCAAGGAGTGGCTGGTTATACTGAGAACCGATTGGTGTATTAACTAATGCTGGCTTAATATCCTTCTTACCTACGTTAGCAACAAGGTAATCGAATACTGGCTGCTCTGCTGCCTGTGATTCCTGTGGAACCATCTTAAGAGCTTCTCCAGCCTTAGGACATACTGTTACACATTCGCCACATCCCATACAATCTAATGGAGATACTGACATTGTGTACTTCATTGTTGTGTCTGTTGCATGCTTAGAATCAGCAAGCTTAATCTGTGATGGAGCTGCTGCCTGTTCATCTGCATTAAGGATGAATGGTCTGATAGTTGCATGTGAGCATACGAATGCACAGCTGTTACACTGAACACAGCTTGCTGGATCCCACTCAGGAACCATAACGGCTGTTCCTCTCTTCTCGTATGCTGAAGCGCCTGTTTCAAACTGACCATCAGCGATATCCTTGAATGCTGATACTGGAAGGCTGTCACCATCCATCTTGCCGATAGGGTCGAGAAGTTCATTAACCATCTTAACTGTAGCAGGACGACCTGTTCTCTCAACTGGCTTATTATCATCAACTGCTGTTGCCCAGTCTGCTGGTACTTCTACCTTATGTACTGCGTCAACACCAGCATCGATAGCCTTGTAGTTCATCTCAACTACTGCATCACCCTTCTTGCTGTATGACTTCTTAGCTGCTGCCTTCATATATTCAACAGCTTCATCGATAGGCATTACGTTAGCAAGCTTAAAGAATGCTGACTGTAAGATTGTGTTAGTTCTCTTACCCATACCGATTTCAATAGCTTTATCAATAGCGTTGATTGTGTAAAGCTGGATATTATTCTTAGCGATATACTGCTTTGCTTCTGCTGGCATATGCTGGTTAAGTTCTTCATCAGACCACTGGCAGTTAATCATGAAGATTCCGCCTGGCTTAACATCCTGAACCATCTTATAACCCTTAACAACATATGAAGGATTATGACATGCTACGAAGTCAGCCTGATTGATGTAGTATGGACTTCTGATTGGGTTATCACCAAATCTTAAATGGCTGATTGTGATACCACCAGTCTTCTTTGAGTCATACTGGAAATATGCCTGAATAAACTTATCTGTGTGGTCACCGATAATCTTTGTAGAGTTCTTGTTAGCACCAACTGTACCATCACCACCAAGACCCCAGAACTTACATTCTACTGTACCAGGAGCTGATGTAATAGGAGCTGGCTTAATCTCTGGAAGTGAAAGGTTAGTAACATCATCAACAATACCGATTGTGAATCTGTGCTTTGGCTCATCCTTCTCTAATTCCTTGTATACAGCGAATACTGATGAAGGAGGAGTATCCTTTGAACCTAAACCATAACGACCACCTACTAATGTGATATCGTTAAGACCTGCTTCACGAAGTGTTGTAGCAACATCAAGGTAAAGTGGTTCACCAAGTGAGCCTGGTTCCTTAGTTCTGTCAAGAACAGCAATCTTCTTAGCTGTCTTAGGAAGAACCTTTAAGATTGCCTTAGATGACCATGGACGATAAAGTCTTACCTTAATAAGACCAACCTTCTCACCCTTAGCTGTTAAGTAATCAATAACTTCTTCTGCAACGTCATTGATAGAACCCATAGCTACGATAACTCTGTCAGCATCTGGAGCACCATAGTAGTTGAATAAGTCATAGTTAGTACCGAGCTTCTCGTTTACTTTCTTCATGTACTTCTCTACTACTTCTGGAAGTTCATCATATACTGTGTTACATGCTTCACGATGCTGGAAGAATACATCTCCATTCTCATGAGAACCACGCATAGCTGGCTTGTTAGGATTAAGTGCATGAGCACGGAATTCCTCAACCTTGTCCATTGGGCACATTTCCTTAAGGTCTTCATAGTCCCACTTTTCAATCTTCTGGATCTCGTGAGATGTACGGAAACCATCAAAGAAGTTGATGAATGGAACCTTGCCATCAAGAGCTGCAAGATGTGCAACTGGGCTTAAGTCCATAACTTCCTGTGGGTTTGTTTCAGCAAGCATAGCGAAACCTGTCTGACGACATGCATAAACATCACTATGGTCACCGAAAATGTTAAGTGACTGTGTAGCAACTGTACGAGCTGATACATCAAATACACAAGGGAGCTGTTCAGCAGCAATCTTATACATATTAGGAATCATAAGTAAAAGACCCTGTGAAGCTGTGAATGTTGTTGTAAGGGCACCGGCTGCAAGTGAACCATGCACTGTACCAGCAGCACCTGCTTCAGACTGCATCTCTGTTACCTTTACTGTATTACCAAAAATATTCTTTCTTCCAGCTGCTGACCACTGGTCAACAACGTCTGCCATTGGGCTGGAAGGTGTGATTGGATAGATACCTGCTACTTCTGTAAACGCATACGCAACGTGAGCAGCGGCTGTATTACCATCCATTGACTGTTTTTCTCTAGCCATTGTTATATATACCTCCTAATCGAAATATGAGATAATAATCTCTCTTATCAATATTTTAGTATTATTCGACAAAAAAGTAAAGTCATTATGTCAAATCTATTGTATGTAATTTTGTAATTTATCAAATAAATGATATTTTTTTCATAAAAGATTTATATTTTATTTTAAAGTTCAGATTTATCATTTACCATTTGTTTAATTAATGCATTTTAACCCAATATTGTTACATTATTAACACATTCATCCTTGTTTTCCTGATGATACATTTTATAGCATTTTATCTCTGGAATATTTTTCTTAAGAATTTTTAAGATTTTTTTCGTTTAAGTATTAATTTTTTTCAAAAAAAGTAATATAATACTTTAGCTACAATAATAAGTTAGGAGATTAGACCTATGATTACTAAAGAATTCTTTGAAAAGAATAAGAAACTTGTAATAACTGTTACTGGCATAGTTGTTGCATTACTCTTCCTTATTATATTGTTTCTTTCACTTTTTAATATCGATATCAGTCTGAACGGTAAAGCAAAGGAAACGATTGAATATGGTGAAACATATAATGAAGATGGAGCCGTTGCCTCCTATAATATGTTTGCCTCAAGAAATATACCTCTGACCGTTGATATAAGCGGCAATGTGGATACTTCAAGGCTTGGTACTTACCACATTCATTATAAGGCAAAAAAAGGCATATTTTCAGCCAAAAAAACAAGAGATGTTAAAGTAGTTGATACACAGGCACCTGTCATCGAGCTAGACGAAGTACCTGGCTACTACCCTAAAACCGGCGAAACCTATCAGGAAGAAGGTTTTACCGCTACTGACAACTATGATGGTGATATTACAAGTAAAGTTACTAAAACGGAATCTGATAATGTTATAACTTATACTGTAAGTGATTCCTCTGGTAATAAAACATCTGTACAGCGTGTAATAGAATACAATAACGGAATTGCACCAGAACTCACACTTAATGGTGATGCTGAAATTACTATCAAAGCTGGAACCAAGTTTGATGACCCTGGCTGTACTGCTACCGACTCTTACGGCAATGACATTTCTGAAAGCATTACCGTTTCTGGAGATTTATCAACTTATCATGCTGGAACATACACATTGACTTATGCTGCAACCGATAAGTTTGGCAATGAATCATCTATTGAACGAACTGTTAATGTTGAGGCCGTCAAGCAGGCAAGTACATCTAATTCTGGCAGCAAGGTTGTCTACCTGACCTTTGATGATGGTCCTGGTGCATTTACACAGCAGTTATTAGATATCCTTGATAAATATAATGTAAAGGTTACATTTTTTGTAACGAATGTAAACAGCGGTTATCAGGATATGATAGCCAAGGAAGCCGCCGCTGGTCATACAGTAGCTATCCACAGCGCTTCACACGACTATCAGAAGATATATTCAAGCACAAGCGCATATTTTGAAGACTTAAATGAAATGTCTGACATTATCTATGCACAGACTGGTGAGCGCCCTAAGCTTATAAGATTTCCTGGCGGAAGTTCTAATACTGTCAGCAAGAAGTACTGCAGCGGTATTATGAGCGAGCTTACAAAAGATGTTACTGACCAGGGCTATAAGTACTTTGACTGGAATGTTTCAAGCGGTGATGCCGGTGAAACTACAAGCACAGATGCAGTTTATCAGAATGTTATAAATGGAATGAAGAGCCACAATGTATCGGTGGTTTTACAGCATGATATTAAGAACTTCAGTGTTAATGCTGTTGAACGTATTATTCAGTGGGGTCTTGCAAATGGATATACATTCCTGCCACTCACACCTTCTACGGAGGATGTGCATCATGGAGTTAATAATTAGTGGGATTGCTGGTATGAGTTTTTAATAGACGGACGACATAATAAAAAGGAAAGCGGCGGCGCATATATGTGCTACCGCTTTTCTTCTACGGACGCTACAAGGAATGAGGGTTGTTTCAGTAATAATGCTTCAGTCACCAGAAAGTGGATTGGATATTTCTAAGACTTTTCATATATGTGGCGGCAGTTGCCGCTACCGTTCGATACGGGACGTCCTGTCCCATATCTCACTTCCACATACTGGAACTCCAAGAAGCACCGCCCCACCAAGTATATTGCCAATAGTAACAGCAAGCATACTTTTTATAACTGCCGTCGTTCCAATATTGCCAAGCAGCATATATCCTACAGAAAATGTACTCATATTAGCTATACAGTGTTCAAAACCGGCAACTACGAATGACATTATAATGCAAAACATAATAATAAGCTTTCCGCTTTCACTCTTTAACTTAGTTCCAACAAGCACCGCCATACATACAAGGAAGTTGCAAAGAATTCCTCTAAGTAAAAGCTCCGGTACACCTGCTGATATTTTTGAATATATAAAGCTGTTATAATAATCTACCATTATAGCGTGGGAAGCCTTACTATATACAAACATCGCTGATAATAAAAAAGCCCCAACAAAATTTCCAACATAACTTACAACCCACACTTTAACCATATCCTTAACTGATACAGTTTTATTATACACTCCTACTGCCATAACGAAATTATTACCTGTAAATAACTCACCATTTAAGAATACCACAAGAACTATGGCAAGTGAGAATAAAAACGCCCCTAACAGCTTTCCAAACTGCGGATATGTAGAATACAGCACTGCTGCACTTACATTGGATAATATAGTTGCAACAACTATATAAAATCCCGCCATAACCGCTCTCATAAAGTACTTTCCAAAGTGGTTGTTGCAAAGCTCTGCCTTATTCTTTGCCGCTTCTGCCACTTTCGCAACATCTGTTAATAACATAATATACTTTCCTTTTCTTTCATCATCTTTTATCTTTTTGTCCGTGCCATATTGTATACAGCATACACGACACAGCTTAAAAGGATAGCATAATAACTTATAATTTTCTATATATATGATGTATTTTTCAAAGTACTTTCCATAAAATATGCTCATTAATATATAAGCTGCTATTTTACTCCTCTATTATAACAACTTCCGCAACAAACCTGTCCTTTTCTCTTTTTACCATCATACTTCCATTATATTTCCGGACTATGCGGTATACATTCTTAAGACCATAGCCGTGATTTTTCTTATCTTTTTTTGCCGTTGTAATACTACTAAGTATTCTTCTGTTATGATATTCGTATGTATCAGCTTCACTTATGCTGTTACAGTTGTTTGCAACAACCAGCTTTAACATTCCCTTATTATAACGCATAGTAAGACTGATTGAATTATCATTAAAATTCTCTTTTTTTATGCAATCGCCATCATCAATACCATTACTATGACCACCATATTCATTACT
>FR886338.1:148732-158764 GCA_000436535.1 Eubacterium sp. CAG:252
GCTTGTTATTGTAATTATCAACTGCATTATCAAGAAGATTACCTATAATAATAACCATATCATACGGCTCAAATTCCATATTATCAGGTATCACAATATTATCCTCAAGTCTTATGCCAAGCTTACCCATAATACTTATCTTATTATTAATAACCGCATCTATCTCGAAATTGCCCGTATTTATCTTATTGGATAACTCATACACATCCGCACGCATTGTTTCTATATATTCCTGAAGTTCTTTGGTTCTACCATTTTTAAGAAGGCTTTCTATAACATTTATATGGTTCTTCATATCGTGTCTTATAGCCCTCGTTCTTCTATCAGCTTCCTCTACCACAGTCATCTGTTCTGCATAGAATTCTTTCTGGTTATTAAGTATATCATTTTCTATATCACGTATCTGCCTTCCTGATACTATCTCAATAGCCGCAGCAAGCACGATATACATACATATAACTATTATTACAAGCACATCATATTGTTTTGTAAAACACCTTATAACTATCATTATTCCCAGTGTATATATAGTAATCATAAATGTATAACCTATCACATATCTGTTGTATTCAGACATCATACTATACAATCTATAACTGCTATATAAAAGCATTGTATACAGGCACATGCCTATAAGCGGTTTTTTATCATAATACCATAGCATTTCATTACTTCCTGCTGTTATAAGAAGCATAACAACTATAGCTGTGACAACTGATATTGTATATAGCTTTACAAGATATAAAAAATCCGCCTTATTATATTCAATATAATTATCTTTGGTATCGACTGCTCTCACACTGCTTTTTGCACTCATTGCAAATGCAAATATTAAAAACACTAATACATTAGCTGCGATCAGACACCATAATCCCTTATCAATAATTATTGCATCAGACAGTACAACCACACTTATAACATTTACAAGTATACATCTTACTGCCTTATATTCATAATCACATATTCTATGTACAATCAGGTTAATAAACATTAACTGCATTGTAATTAATAAAACTACTGTTATTGCATACATATTCTATTTATCTCACCACGCCTGTTCCTGCTTACTGGTATTTCTTCGCCATTATCAATTATCACCTTTGACGCATATATCTTCCTGACATAATTATAATTAACAATATATGACTTATGCACTCTTATAAAATAATTATCCTTAAGGCTGTCATATATCCTGTCCATACTATCATAAAATGAGTCCTGTCCGCCATCAGCGAACTTAATTATTATCTTCCTGCCACTGCTCATAATATATCTTATATCTGACAGTAATACACGGTTTATCGATGAATTTTTTTCATATGTAAGAACATTATTAGATATTCCAAGCAAATGTACTGCCTTATTAAACACGTTTACAAGATTGTCATACTCAACCGGTTTGATCAGAAAGTCCAGCGGCTGTACCTTAAAAAGGTCCATTGCATATTGTCGTTCTGATGATATATATATAATCTGTGATATATTATCGTTCATAACTTCTCTTATATATACACCTATGTCAATCCCGCTTTTTTCAGGCATACATATATCAAGAATAACAATATCATAATGAACTCCACTGGAAAGCTCTGATATAAGCATTTGTCCATCTAAAAATATATCTGTATTAATAACCATATTAAAAGAATTGGCGTATCTTATAATCAGTTTTTCTATATGCTCAACTATCTGTTTTTCATCATCACAGACTGCTATCCTCATATTATTCATATTTAATCCCCATTTCTGTGCTTCTTTTGACTGTCTTACATTTATGCAAAAACAGAACTTTTATAATATATCTTTTTGTTTCATATATATGTTACTTACCACATAAGAAATAATGGTAACTATTATAGCATATACGCATATAAATATAACATTATATCCTCCACTTAAGAAATAACTGTATCTTATAAGCATCAACCCATTACCCGGTATAAGAGATGAATTAATAAATATAGCTGCCACAGATAATGCGATTATACTTATATATCCTTCTATCTGTCCAATTACAACCGATATCATAAACTGTAATGTAATAAGCATAACTACCGACATAACCATACTAAATATTACTGCCATTACCGCAAAAAAATTGGTCATCCTATTATAATCATATCTCACAAGATATGCAGTGTCATAGCTTGCAAAGCCTGTTTTTCCTCCTGAGATTACAGCCGCCACTAAAAGCAGCTCCATAATTATTATAATTCCGCCAATATACATACCGGAAAGCTTACCAGTAAGCCATACTCTCCTTGACTTTGAAAAACACAACACTACATAATCGTCCTTATCTCCCACATTAATCCCGACAATAAATGCACACATTATAACTATTGCAAGATATGTAACGGGAAGTTCAATCTTTTTATCTGCTGACACATTTTTATCTACAGGTTCAATTCCCTTAAATATATAAAGCATATAATCACCCATCTTTAACGGTTTACCCATATTTTCCTGATAATCTTCATATTCACTCTGCTTTTTTTTAATAGAAGCATTACTGCTGTAATAAGATGAATAACTTCCCTTATAATATACACATACCATTACACCAAGCAATAACGCTATTACATACACAGGTATACTTCTTATTACAACTCTTTTAATATAATATACATATGTATTCCGATATACTTTATCTGATATTATATTCATTGTATAACACCTCCATTAGTGCTTTTTTTATTTCTATATCCAGTCTTTTTTGCCTATAAGTATCTTTGCTGATATGATACATACAACTATGACAATCATCATCACCGATAAAGCAATCAGGCTTTCTGTAGTATCTGTATATATTTTATAAATAAAATACTGCGTTTCCCCATTTATATTAAATATATGTCTGACTGATAATAACACATTTATAATTATACTTATAACCAGTATATAGCTCTTTTTTCTGACTATTAAACTCACTATTATTCCAATAATATATCTTAAAAATATACTGCATATAAGAATAGCGGCTATCCTTAACACTGCTAATGATATATGAGCATCCGTTTTTCCTGTAAACATATAATATATACTATTAAGCATGTCATAATTGCAAATTCTTCCTGATGAATATTGTTCTTTCATTAATGTCCCCGTCAGAACACATACTATAAGTGAAATTATTCCATATAACAAGGACTCTGCCGCTCCACTTCTTAATATTCTCCACAATATATTTTCACGTTCATTTAATCTTACAATTATATTAGGCGACAGAATATAATCCATATTGATAAGATAAATAATTAAAAATATCTGCGAAGCGGCTATAACATTAATATCAGTGCAGACAGAATTAATATATATATCCATATATGAATACATACACATTCCCTGCCGCATATCACAATATTTTCGTGTATATATAACACCGCTGACTGATATAGCAATGATAAATACTAATTGTATAACATATATAATTTTATTTTTGGTACTGTATCCAATCATTTTATCTACTCATCTCCTGCATACACGGATTATCCGGCTTACATTCTGTTACAATATTTCATTTATTTTATGTCATTGCCAAAATCCCAGACTTTGATGCCTACGAATTGTTTCGTGCTACGCATTCCCACAATTCTACCCAATATTCGCATATCGCGGGATTGTCATCCCACTTTTATGCTCATATTGGGGCAGGTCCCAAGGTCTTTCACCCACTTATGAGCAAGCTCATGTGGGATTAGACCTTTTGACCCTGGCATCTTTATTTTAATTTATCACATTACCATATCTTTATTTTTCACAACAAACGACATCACAACATTCGTTAATAATATAATTACCAGCATTATAAATATATGTTTAAGCCATACATTAATATTAAGTACCTCCAGATAATAAGAATACGCTTTAACCTTTATTCCTAAAACATAAGCATATCTTCTGGACTTTGGAAATATTGCAGTTATCATACACATAGCACTTAAGATTATTGTCGAAAACAGTCTTTTTCCAGACAGCCAGTATATGACATCTGCTGCCATAACAACCATATACAACTGTAACATATTTATAAGCCACACTCTGATTATGACCCACACTATATTAATTGCAGGTATGAGTGTTTCCTGACCTGCCTGAATATCTGTACACTGACTTAACATTATTCCATAATATGTGTTAGTAAAAAATAAATCATCTGATACATTGGCATATATGTTTCCCTTATTCATAATATATGCCAGCACAAAAGACAGTATCATAGACCAAGTAAATGCAACAGAACATATGATAAGTGACAGTTTCTGCTCATTAAACCACATTCCGGTTCTGCTTTTCTGTTTTATAACACATACATTTCTCATATATATGTCATAATGCATATGTAAAAATACCGAAATAATGACCGGAAGCAGTCCCAGATTGAGCATACTTGATGTACACCACACAACAATTCCATCAAGCGCACAGCTATATATACGGCTCATATTTTCCATCTGATTATATATCATATATGCTGAAACTATAATAGAAACCGATATTATAATATACATAATAAACACTTCTCTTAACATTATGCCATATAAAGCAATCTGATTATTTTTCACATAAGCTTTTCGCATACACAACATCCCCTTTTTATTGTACTGGCAGTATTTTCATAACCTGATAATTACCAAGCTCTATACTCTGGATATAATAGTCAGTACTATAGTCATTGCATATATATACAAGTATGTACTTTCCAGTTTCGTAAGAATTAAGGCTGATATCTATATCTTTATCATATACTTTTTTATTTAAGGCGGCGGTATAATAATTATTTATATATTCTGGTGTTGTATTTATTCCCTGTTCAAGATTGAACAAATCAGACATTTCAAGATACAACTCTTTATCAGAAGTATTTGTTATCTCAAGTTCAAGCTCTATGACACTATAATTATCCCTGGGATTATATAACACCTGATATTGTGTATCAGAAGCCTTTTCCTCTTTATAATATTGAATATTATATACATCCTCCTCATGCAGAATACCAAGCTGTCCAAGCCTGTCACTCCACTCATCCCTTGTATAATCCGTTGCTGACAGTACCTTTACTGAATAATCTTTTTTATATAGAGTATCACTATCTTTAATTATCTTCATATCAGTACTGGGATATGTAATATTTACATAAACAATTCTTATAACCATAACAAGAATTACACCAATCATTAATCCAGCAGATATTTTGTTAACTGATATTTTTTTATTTTTCATAACTTTCATTCTTATAGCACATCCCCTCTGACTCTTATAAAAAACAGCATATTTACAATAAAAAGCCCTGCCAGTTGTATAATAAGTATATTAATATTATTTATATAAACATTATACATATTAGCCAACCCAAGTAATGACATATGTTTAAGTCCCAGACCAATCGTCAGAAATACATGTTCTGAAAAATATAGTATAAAAGGTGTCAGCGTTACTGCAAACCAGTTATCTTCTATATATACACATGCAAGACATATGCACGATAACAATCCGAATTCAACAAATGTATATATAAGATAAATAATAACGTACAGTAACGGATAATTATAAAATACATTCTCAAAAACATTCCCTGTAACTACTGGATATAATCCCGTAGCACGGATAGGCGTTCCCCATGGAAGAAAGCACATAACTACCATAAGATTGAACACTAATGGTATAACTGCTACAAGTCCTGCTGATATAAATGTTACTATATATCTTGACATATAATATTTTTTCTTTGTCATACGCACCATAAACTGATTAATAAGTCCACTCTTTTTCTCCTTTAAATATTCCGTAGCATATGGAATAACCGCCAGTATCGGTAATACTGCAATCCATACATTATAAAATGTACTTGATGCGCCATATCTTGGCATCCATATTTCAAGTGGTGTATCCACTTCATTCATCTTATTAATTATCATAGAAGCCATTTCGTCATTATGCATATACTTATACCAGTTAATGGCAATCGTAAATCCCGGAGTATCAACAAATGCAAGTACTGCCATAATGCATCCCAAAAGAATTACTATTACAAACTTCTTATTTATAATTGCTCTTTTTAATTCTATCTTTATTACATTTAACATATTTTCTCCTTATGCGTACAAACATATCCCATCATAATTAACTTATTTTTATTATATAATCCGTATTATATCTCTGTTTTTTATTATATAATTTTTTAATCACAAGACTCTGTTCATGTTCTTTTTTAATCAGCCACACGGCATTATATGTAACACTTGTACCAGCATCTATGTATACTTCCCCTGTATCTTCATCTGTGACTATATTTTCTATCTTTTTTTCTCTTTCGCTGATTATTCTGGATGTATAAAACAGCATATTTTCATCATATTCCCTGTGAATCATTTCCCCATAATTCTCATCCGACAAATATGAAGATGTACTCCAGTCAATATTATATTCAAGGCTCATATCACTCAGGCTAACTATTCTTTTATAGGTGCCATCATTATATACAGTAATATTAACTATTATATATTCATACCCGTCTGGTGCTATATTCCCATTATATTCACTCTGATAATTAACTTTATTTACCTGTCTTTCTTCAATTACATTCTCCACGCTTTCACCAACAACCTTTATACCTGGAGTTTCTACAGCCCTTACATATGAAACCTTTTCACCAATATCTTTTATAAAATATTTTTTAAATATATCATCACTTATAGCCTTCATTCCATCATATAACTCATCTGCATTTTCACCGTTATATGAAGATGGTAATGTGTACTTTTCTTCTCCGGTAACATCTTTTCCACCATTATTTGCTTTTATAATAATATTCACAATAAGTACAACTACACTAATAAACAGAATTATACTCAAGCCTATTTCTATCCTGTATTTTTTCATTTTACCAGCTCCATTTAATTCACATAAAAAGTTATATATGTTTTAACATTACAATACATTAATACGCTCTAAAATATCCAGTCTGCTCTGTCAAATCATCTTCGACACAATTAGCCCTTAATCCGGCATAATCATATCCCCATTCAACAACAAAATTACTAACACTTGCTACACCATCACAATATATTCTTCTTAACTTTAATCATAAAAACACCTCCGTTTATTAATTGTAACCATATATAACTTTTTATGTTACATAGAAAATAACATAAAAGGACAATAAGAAACGTACAATGTAAAAAATAACCGTTTTTTTGTAAAAAATGACATACCCCGAATATATATCCCATCCGGACATATACTCAAAGTATGTCATTTCCACATTTTATGTTATTATTACTATTATCATTTTATTTAATTTGCAAACACCTTTTTAATTCCAGCCTTGGAAACACAGACATATAACGCAGCAAATATCACAACTCCGCTTACTGTCTGGAATATAAGTCCCGGAAGAGCTACTAATGCAGCCGATGTACCATACACAAATATTCTCACTAATGTATAAGCACATATATGGAATATTGCTCCGACACCTACACCAACATATGGCATAATCTTATTATTCTTTCCAAGCTTCACCATAAATAAACCAATAATAAGCGCCCACATACTCTTTATGACAATCGTAGGAAGTACCCACACAGTATAGCCGCCTATAAGGTCTGCAAGACCTGCTCCGATAGCACCTGCAAATGCGCCTTTTTTATAACCAAGCATAAACACTGTAAGAAGCATAAAACCATCACCAAAATGATTATATCCGAACGGTGAAGGAATTTTAAAGAAAAATGTTCCTATAAATATAAGTGCCGCCATAAGACCTGTAAGTGTAATATCCTTTGTTTTCATTATCATAGTCCTCTTATCATCTAATTATAATCACACTCCGTACAGGATATATCCACTCATATTCCGCATATATCCTGCACACTTAATAGAGAATGTCTATAGCTACTTAAGATAGCTTATTGTCAATTATACAGATATCTGGATATATTAAAATATTCAATACACTGATAATATATAATGCCAACTGGCATTGTCAGTAATGTCAGCTGGTCTTTTTATTAGTTTAACATAATTATCGGTATACGCATACTGTGTATTAACAAACAACAAAGATATAACTAACATTTAAAACAAAAATGTTCTTAATACCTATATTTCTGACATTAAGAACATTCTTAGTTTATCTTTAATTATTATGACTATGGTGTGCAATCGTTTATCTCTGGTAATCATTTCCTATCCCATTAGTAACTTGGCAATTAATGAATAGGCAGAACAGCAACATACTTAAACATCATAACAAAGTGGCATATGCTTCCTGCCATAACAAAAAGATGAAATATCTCATGTGAGCCAAAGTACTTATGATTAGCATTAAATGCCTTTAACTTAAGCGCATATATAACACCGCCTATTGTATATATAATTCCACCTGCAAGAAGCCACATAAAAGCAGCTCTTGGAAGTGCATTGATAATCTGCGTAAATGATAAAACACACGCCCAGCCCATGATTATATAGAGTGCTGAAGATATACATCTTGGGCATGTCACCCAGCATAACTTAAATATTATACCTACAACTGCTATTCCCCATACAAGTGCAAGGAGTGCATAACCAGTTGTATTATGAAGCACGACAAGACACACAGGAGTATATGAACCTGCAATCATAACGGATATCATACAGTGGTCAAGTTTTTTAAGAATTTTGTTAATCTTTGGTGTTGCATCAACTGCATGATAAGTTGTGCTTGCCGCATATAAAAGAATCATAGTTCCTATAAATATTGACAATGATATAACATGTATCATATCCGGTGCTGACAATGCCTTTATAATAAGTGGTGTTGCTGCAAAAATCGCCATAATCATCGCAATAAAATGTGTAATAGCACTTCCCGGTTCTTTTATCTTCCTATGTGAAACATTTTCCTTAAGCTTTTCCATAATACCATTCCTCCAATCCTTTATATAGCAAACCAAAGCAAATATTAAAGTTTTAGTTACTTTGCTATGTGGTTTTGATTACTACGTGCTATTATAATAACACTACATTTAAAAAAAAGCAATATATATTATCAGATTTTATATGTCATATACGCTGCATCAAGGAAACACGCAGCATTTTCAAGATTGACTCTGAACAGTAACATTTATGGTTCTAAACCTAACCCCCCTGACAAAGAACCCCAAAAAAACAAAAAACAGGCTTCATCCAATCTACATCAGATGAAGCCTGTGCTCTATTATCTTTTATTATCTGTTATCCACTTTTTCCGGATTCATATCGTGCCACATAAGTCTTTGTCTTGCCATTTCTTCAAATGTTGTACCCTTCTTGCCATAATTGCAGTAAGGGTCTATAGATATGCCTCCGCGTGGTGTGAACTTTCCCCACACCTCTATATATCTTGGTTCCATAAGCTTTATCAGGTCTTTCATAATGATATTCACGCAGTCCTCGTGAAAATCGCCGTGGTTTCTGAAGCTGAAAAGATACAGCTTAAGTGACTTTGACTCAACCATAAGCTTATCAGGAATATATGATATATATATTGTTGCAAAGTCTGGCTGGCCTGTTATAGGACACAGACTTGTGAATTCAGGACAGTTAAACTTTACGAAATAATCATTATCAGGGTGCTTATTAACAAATGTTTCTAACACCTCAGGCGCATAGTCCATACTATACTTAGTCTTACTTCCTAACTGCTTAAGACCTTCATCTTCTCTTCCCATAATATTCCTCATTTCTCCTTTTTGGTGATTACTTTATATACTTCTGTATTCTTTCCTTCATCTGCTCTTCACCCATAATGTGAACAATAGTCCAGAGGTCAGGTGTATTGGCACGTCCTGTCACTGCTATTCTTACAACCTCAGCTATATCAGATACGTTACCCTTGAAGCTTTCAGGATTAGCCTTGTATGCCTTCATATCAGATGCAAAACCATGCTCATCAGCTATTTCCTTAAGCTTGTTAAACCATGCTGAATTATCATCATTGTGGTCATACTTCGAAAGATATGTCTTTAATATATCGCTTACCATATCCTCATCAAGTCTGAACTCATC
>FR886338.1:158790-216966 GCA_000436535.1 Eubacterium sp. CAG:252
TCTGAACTCATCTCTTTCGTCATTAGAAGCTCCGTCAAAGAAATATGAAATAAGCTCAAATATCTGCTTTGCATACATAAAATCTTTTCTTCTTCTCTTTGCACCTACACCCATATACAGGCGGAGAATTTGTAACATTTTTTCCTTATCAGCAAACCACATATCTACATTTTCTGGTGCATTTTCCTTAGCCCAGTCATATAAGAAATCATATAACTCATCTTCTGAAAGCTTAGATAACTCATTTTTACAAATGTTGTGTAACTTATCCTTATCGAAAAGTGCTCCAGACTGGCTCATCTTATCTACAGAGAATGGGAATTCATTAATATCCTTATCAGGGAACTTCTCATGCCACTCCTCAAAGTTAGAGTTAAGAAGTGTAAGAAGATATACCTTCATAGTGTATGGATGATATCCATCCTTTCTATAATAATCAAGGGAAAGTTCTGGGTCCTTTCTCTTTGATAACTTTCTCTTTCCGCCAGTTTCCTCATCAAACTTCATAAGATGCGCTGTATGTGCGTATGCTGGCATCTTAAATCCAAGAAGGTGGAATAATTCATAGTGGATAGGAGCTGATGCAAGCCACTCTCCACCACGTACAACAACAGTTGTTCTCATAAGATGGTCATCTATTGCATGTGCAAAGTGGTATGTTGGAATACCATCCTTCTTTAAAAGTACAATATCATGTATATTTTCTGGAAGCTTAATCTCTCCCTTGATTGCATCAACAAATGTAATTTCCTTGTCAGGGCTTCCCTGTGAACGCAGTCTGAGTACGTAAGGCTTTCCTGCCTTGATATTAGCCTCTATCTCTTCATATGAAAGATTACGGCATGTTGCATACTCACCATAGTATCCTGTAAGTACCTTATCTTCTTCCTGCTTTGCTCTTACCTTATCAAGCTCCTCCTCTGTGCAGAAACATGGGTAAGCAAGTCCTCTTTCTACAAGGCTCTTGGCATATGTATGGTATATTTCAACTCTCTGTCTCTGAAAATAAGGTCCGTATGCATTTCTTGGGTCAGAGTCATCAAAACCTGCCCCCTCATCGAATTCGATATTAAAATATCTTAATACGTTGATGATTGTTTCAACAGCACCGTCAACTTTTCTCTTCTCGTCTGTATCTTCTATTCTAAGATAGAACACACCGCCATTTCTGTGGGCAATTCTCTCATCTGCAAGCGCACTGTAAAGGTTTCCAAGATGAATGAAACCTGTAGGGCTAGGTGCCATACGTGTAACTTCTGCCTTATTAGGAAGCTTTCTGTATGGAAACTTCTCCTCATAATACTCTGGTGTATTAACTACCTCTGGAAACAATAACTCTGCTAACTTCTGGTTATCCATATTAATCCTCCGTTTATCTATTTTATATCTGTTTTAAGCGAGTGAACTTTACTGGATAATCACCGCTTTAATACAATATGACTTCCTGATTATCTGTCATAATAAAACAACACAATACTATATAATACACATTTTCTGCCAATTAATCAACCCGCAAATACAATCGTATTACATCCCAATAATAGTAAAGACTTCATTCTCCTTAAAACATTCCTCAGCCCACGAAGCCGCCTCCGTAAGTATCGGTTCTGCCTTAGCCGAAGTTGCTTTACTTAATTCAACAAGCCTGTTCCACTGTTTTTTTGTAACTTCTGTTATTCCATAGTAATCAAAATCTTTAATAACCTGACGTATAAGCCCTGACATTTCATACTCATCCCACAGCCATGTACAGATATTTATTGAATTCTCACACCAGCATGTAGTGTAATGCCCTTTCTGGAATTCAAAATATGAAGTGCTTTGTGAAGCTTTTCTCTGATTTTCATCAACAAAATAACCAATTCCAAGTATATTATAAAAAGCATACGCCAGCCCGTCCTCATCATTAGACAGTGTCACATAATCAGCCGCAGCCTTTAAAGACTCACATGCATTACCCATGGCAATCCCGGCACCTGCATATTCAATCATATCACAGTCATTGTCAGCATCGCCGAATGCCGCTATATTTTCCCTTGCAATTCCAAGTCTTTCAGAAAGTAACTTCACCCCCGACTTCTTTCCGGCATCCTTATATGATATTTCTATAAGCTGCTTAACTGAGCTTGTTATATATATATCATCATCAACTCTATACAACTCTTCTATTATCCTGCGCTTAAGCTCATCATCATCAAGCACTATATCTATACTGTCCAGCTCATACTTATGTTCATATATAAAGCCAGTTATATCCTCTTTAAGAGTTCTTGTGCTTCTTACGTATTCTATGGCTTTAGGTGTTGCGCCAAACTTTACAGGGTCGTCCATATACTCCTTTGAAGCATAAGCCTTTCCCCTTATAAATGCTTCATATGTGACTGGATAATCTATAGTATTACTAATAATCTTATCTACTGAAGATGGTTTTAAAACATAAGAGTTAAGACATTTTTTATCTGCTATCTCATATACAGCCGCGCCATTACTTGTAATCGCATATTCTATTCCGGGGATAGATACTACCTCCTCCGGAAGCGTGTCAAATGCACGTCCGCTTGCTATACACACATGAATACCCTTGATGACAGCCAACATTATCGCCTGCTTATTAGCTTCTGATAAATGTCCGTCTGACGTTAATGTTGTTCTGTCAAGGTCGAGTGCTATAAGCCTGACCGGTTCTTTATATCTGCTGCTAAACATTCCTAACCTCGCTTTGCATTTCTTATTATGTCAACTAATTCATCATAATCAACAGGCTTTGAAACATGCCCATTCATACCGCTTTTCATAGCCTGATTAATATCCTCTGGAAGCGAATCTGCCGTAACTGCTATTACTGGCGTTGTAATATTGGTTACTTCCTCTAACTGTCTTATCCTTCTTGCAGCCTCGTAACCGTCCATAACAGGCATATGTATATCCATAAGTATAACATCATACTTTCTGCCCTTAGTACTTTCATACATATCAACTGCCTCAGCTCCGTTGTAGGCAATATCCGAACCTATATCCTCAAGAGCGAGAAATTCCTGCATTATCTCTGCATTTTTCTGGTTATCCTCAACTATAAGAACCATTGCAGGCTGCTTATCCGTTACACACTCATCGCTTACGGCTGCCTTAAGCATAAGCCTTACTGTAAAGCACGAACCTTTTCCAGTACCGCTTTTAACACTTATCGTGCCATTCATAAGTTCCACTATGCTTTTAATAACAGAAAGTCCAAGTCCCATATGTGTACCATCTGCTGCCGACCTCGCATCCTGTATTCTCTCAAATGGCTCAAACAGTCTGTCAACCTCATAATAAGGAATTCCCTCACCCTCATCAATAACATTGAACTCATATGTACTGTTATCCTTCTGTACTACTTTTATCGTTACACACGAACCTTTAGGTGAATATTCCGATGCATTACTTATAAGACCGTCTAACACTTTGGATATATTTCTGCCATCACATATAACATTCTTATCAGTTATTCCAGAGTAATCTGTCACAATCTGCTGTCCGCGCGCCTTAACAGCTGCACTACAGCCCTTTATCACACTATCGGCAAGACTGCATATATTGTATTCCTTTTCTTCAAGGCGCGCGACAGTCGTTTCTAACTCATTCATATCAAGTACTTCACTTATCTGGTACATAAACTTTTCTGCCGATGTAATTATACCGTCAATATAAGACTGCACCTTTTCTTTGGAATTAATGTTCTTTCCTGCAAGCTGTGCCATACCCATAATAGCATTGAGCGGCGACCTTATATCATGCGAAATAGTCGATATAAACTCCTTCCTTGCCATATGTTCATTCTGGATGACACGTATTGAACTAATCCACAGTCTTCTTCCGTCCTCTGCTTCATAATCAGCCCTTACATCCCTGACCCATATATACTCGCCTTTACTATTCTTTACCCTGTATTCGATTTCCTTTGGCGCATCACCCTTCCATTCCATAAAACGGCTGTAATACGCCCTGTCCGTGGGACATACACACTCTATATACTTTCCACCCATCTCATTCTTTAAAGTATAAGAGTCATATCCCACACTGGCAAGCGCAAACTGGCTTATAAAATATATAGGATACCCTTCCTCATAAAATCCGCTTACAACCCCTACTGCCGAATTTCTGACAAGTGTATCTACAACCATCTTCTGTATATCATTGGATATAGCTGTGTCTTCATCATTAATAAATGTAATTCCTTCTTTATAGTAAAAATTATTCATCACAACTCCTTAATTATTGCTTTTATAATTATACCAGTTGTGTTGTTATAATCAATATTTTTTATCAAATTTTCATCAATAAGTTAATTATTTTCCTCTTATAAGCCTAATTATCTGTATTATTACAGTAGGTATAACCGATAACACAGCTATATAACCTATATGTGTCATATCAAGTGCCGATACCTCCATAAATGGTCTTAACACTGGAAGCATAAGTGCCAGCATAAGAAGAAGTGTTCCAAGAACAAATGCACCGACACTCCACATATTGCTTTTAATGCCAATTGCTGCAAGCGATTTATCACTTCTACAGTTAAAGCCGTGAAATAACCTTGCCTGTGTCAGCACTGCAAACGCCATAGTACTTGCTAATCCGCTGTCAGTGCCTAACCCTATATAAAACGCTGTAAGTGTACTTACCGATATAAGTCCCCCGTAAAATGCCAGTCTTATAAGAAAGTCCTTAGTAAGTATTCCCTCCTTCGGATTTCTTGGCTTCTCTTTTAAAAGGCTCTTGTCTACCGGCTCCATTCCTATCGCAAGCGCAGGCAGTGAATCTGTTAAAAGATTGATAAAAAGCAGATGAACCGGCTTAAAAGGTACTGGAAGTGAGGCTATCGAACAGAACAGCACCGCTATTATCGCCGCAAGATTACCTGAAAGCAGAAATTGTATGGCATTTTTAATATTTCTGTATACATTTCTTCCGTTAAGAACTGCACCTATAATAGTTGCAAAGTTATCATCCGAAAGTATCATAGCTGCAGCATCCTTAGACACCTCTGTTCCCGTTATTCCCATCGCAACACCTATGTCGGCTTTTTTAAGGGCTGGTGCATCATTTACACCATCACCTGTCATAGCCACGATATTGCCTCTTTTCTGCCAGTGTTCGACTATCCTTATCTTATCCTTTGGCGACACTCTTGCATACACCGAAACATTTTCGATAACAGCATCTAACTGCTCATCACTTAAGGCATCAAGCTCCTGACCTGTAAGTGCCATATCTCCATCCTTATATATACCTATCCTTTTAGCTATAGACACTGCCGTAACCTTATGGTCGCCAGTTATCATAACCGTCTTTATACCAGCATCTGAAGCTTCTTTAACCGCCATTGCTGACTCACTTCTTGGTGGGTCTTCTATAGATACAAGCCCTATAAATGTATATCCGTTCTCATTATCTGCTGTCAGTTTCTCATCCTCGGCAGTTTCTTTTATTGCAAATGCGAGCACTCTTAATCCATTTTCTGAAAAATGTCTGTTACACTGTAATATAGCCTGCTTATCTTTATCAGTTATCGGTCTTACCTTCTCACCTTCCATTATATTTATAGTCCTGTCAAGAAGCACATCTACTGCTCCCTTTGTCAGCACCATAGGAACTCCATGAAGCCTGCACCTTGTACTCATAAGCTTTCTGTCTGAGTCAAATGGTATCTCCTCCATTCTTGGAATTATTCTTCTTATGTCATCCTCAAGAATTCCATACCTTTCAAGACCAGCTTTTCTTGCCATCTCTAAAAGGCAGTATTCTGTCGGGTCGCCTATTCCTTTTCCGTCCTGTATGGATGAATCATTGCTAAGTACTGATATATATATGAGGTATCTGTGAAGCTGTCTGCCAAGATCAAGCTCATCCGGCTTTATGCAGTGTCCATCTATATACACATCCTGAACTGTCATCTTATTCTGTGTGAGTGTTCCTGTCTTATCTGAACATATGACTGATACGCAGCCTAAGCTCTCAACCGCCTTTAATTCTTTCATAACAGCGTTATCTGCCGCCATTTTCTGTGTTCCCATTGCCTGAACTATAGTTACTATTGAACTGAGCGCTTCAGGTATCGCCGCAACTGCAAGTGCCACTGCAAACATAAGTGAGTCAATAACAGGTTCTTTCTGTATAAGCCTTAATATAAAAACTATGGCAGATATTATCATAATTATAAATGCCAGTTTCTTTCCAAAGTCGTCCAGACTTCTTTGAAGTGGTGTCTTTTTTTCCTTTGTATTATTCATAAGGGCTGCTATATGTCCCATCTGTGTATTCATACCTGTTTCAGTCACAAGCACCTTTGCCCTTCCATATGACACAAGACTTCCTGAATAAACCATATTTACCCTGTCAGCAAGAGGACATTCATCATCTATAACACTGCTTACCTTATCAACGCTTGCTGACTCTCCTGTCAGCGAACTTTCATTTACCTGTAATGAATAGCTTTCAAGTATCCTGCCATCTGCGGTCACCATATCACCGGCTTCTATAAGCATCACATCTCCCGGCACTACATACTGTGATTTTATCTGTATTATCTTTTTATCCCTCACTACCTTGGTGTGTGGTGATGACAGCGCCTTAAGCGATGCGAGCGACTTCTCTGCCTTGACATACTGCACAGTTCCCAGTATGGAATTCATAATTATAACTATCAGTATAACAATGGTACTTTCTATGTTCCCTGAAAATGCAGAGATTACTGCCGCTATTATAAGTATAATAACAAGTAGGTCTGCAAACTGTGAAAAAAATATCTCCACCGGCTTTTTCTTTTTGGCTTCACTTAAAACATTAAGTCCTTTTTCTTTAATAATCTGCTCTGCTCTGTGTTCTGTAAGTCCATCTTCATTTGTATTAAGTGCCTTGCACACTTCCTTAGGTGTCATTCTGTAATATTCTTTCATAGCTGCCTCCTTATTAAATATTATTAGTTTGTTTTATGTATTTTTAAACTTTGACCACGTAAATAATAAAAAAAGACTTTTTGTATGCTCGCTAAAAGCATACAAAAAGTCTTGTTCAACATAATAATAAGTTCTATGAATTCCGGGTGTTAACCGTACTGACGAAATCCATAACATATATAATACATTATTATACTATATATGCAACTACTCCCTTTTTGTTATTATCTAACTATATTCAATTCATTAATGTATTCTACTCTTTTTTACTCCAGAAGTCAACCGGTTCATACTCCTGAAGCTTTGCAAGAAAACCTAACCGCATAAGCTCCTCCTGAATAATATCAAGAGTCTTCTCATCCTGTGCTACTATTGTATGATAATGATATCCAGAAGTTACATTCATAAGAAGTGATGAACTGCCATTACTTATCTGCTTCATATATTCTTTTATGTCACGTCTTGAATGAATGTCAAGGTCAGCCTTAACGACACCATATACTTTATGATATACAAACACGTCCTTAACCCAGCCTCCCATATCAACTATGGCATTAAGCTCTGTTTCAACATCACTCTCAGCGTGCTTTACCTTGACTATCCTTGTATGTTCCTTTTCACTTTTTATAACATATCCTCTGTTGGTTGAATATATATCATAATCTGCTGCCCTTATAAGCGCTATATCCTGTACTATTACCTGACGGCTTACATCAAGCTGCTTTGCAAGTGCAACACCACACACCGGCTTATCACTCCTGCTAAGAATATCTATTATCTTTTCCCGTCTTAACTGTCCATTCATAACTATGCTCACCCCTGTTAACTACCATACTGTTTATTTATATTATGATGTAAATATCAAATACATTTTAATCATAATTTCTTACTTCATAAATATAACATTTACTTTGCTATATATGTATAGCAAATCTATTGCTTTCTTAAACTATATAACATTTATACTGCACAACTATGATACATTATACTTTGGGTTATTACAAGATTATTCTACTGGATGAAGGTTCTTAAGTGATATATCCAGTATAGGTGCAGAATGTGTAAGTGCCCCGCTTGATACATAATTCACAGAAAGTCCGGCAAGCTTTTCAAGATTTTCCTTTGTCATATTGCCTGACACTTCAACTTCTGCCTTACCGTCTATTATCTTCATAGCTTCTGCCATAGTATCATGCTCCATATTATCAAGCATAATTATATCTGCCCCTGCTTCTACTGCATCTCTTACCATATCGAGAGTTTCAACCTCAACTTCTATCTTTCTTACAAATGGTGCGTACTCCTTAGCCATCTTTACAGCCTCTTTGACCCCTCCTGCTGCACCTATATGGTTGTCCTTAAGAAGCACGCCATCCGTTAAATTATATCTGTGATTGTTTCCTCCGCCTACTTTAACAGCATACTTTTCAAAAAGTCTGTTATTAGGTGTTGTCTTTCTTGTATCAAGAAGCTTTATTCCCGTGCCGTGAAGAAGTGCAGCCACCTCACTTGTATATGTAGCTATACCACTCATTCTCTGAAGATAGTTAAGCGCTGTTCTTTCTCCACATAAAAGCACCTTAATATCACCTCTTACAACCGCAAGAAGCTGTCCTTTTTTTACCTTATCTCCATCTGCTGCCTTAAATTCAACTTCTGTATTCTCATCTAATAATGTAAATACTCTCTCAAATATCTGGAGTCCGCATATAACACCATCCTGCTTGCATATTAGATTAACCTCTCCCTTTTTAGGCACTGGCATAACACTGTTAGTTGAAACATCTTCACTTGTAATATCTTCTTTTAACGCACTTAATATAAGTGGGTCTGCATTTAACTTTAATGTAACTTCATCAAACATTTTATAATCTCCTATTCTACGCTGTCTTCATAGCTTTGTCAGCTTCATCTATCTTCTGTCTTATAAGTTCTCCATAATATTCATCCAGCTTTTCCTCGTCCTGATACTGGCTCTTATCTGAATTTTCAACATACTCATCTGCTGACGGTGCTAATATGTCAATAAGCTCATTTTCCGCCATATTGTGAGCTGCTCTTTTAGCAAACACAAGGCTTTCAAGAAGTGAATTACTTGCAAGACGGTTTCTTCCGTGAACTCCGTTACAGGCAGTTTCCCCTACTGCATAAAGTCTGTCCATAGATGTCTTACTCTCATAATCCACCTTTATTCCACCCATAAAGTAATGCTGCGCCGGAACAACCGGTATGCACTCCTTTGTCACATCATATCCGTGTTCATAGCAATACTGCACGATATTAGGAAAATGTGTCTTTAACTCATCCTCTGGAATAGTACGCAGATCTTCCCATACGTGGTCTGTGCCATCCTTTTTCATCTGCTTATATATCGCCTGTGTGAGCAGGTCCCTTGGAAGAAGCTCATTGACAAATCTGTTTCCATTCTTATCATATAGCTTTGCTCCCTCGCCTCTCACTGACTCTGATATAAGAAAGCTTCTGTCTTTTTCATCCTTAGAATAAAATGTTGTCGGATGAATCTGCACATAGTTAATGTCCTTAATTGCAACATTATGCTTAATCGCAACTGCAACCGCATCACCTGTAAGATGTCTGAAATTAGTTGAATGACGATAAAGTCCGCCTATTCCACCTGCCGCAAGCACTGTTGCATCCGCTATAACATTTTCTATAAGACCACTTTCAAGCCTTATAACTGCTCCAAGACACTCATTATCCTTAGTTATTATATCAAGCATACGTGTGTTTTCAAGAAGTGTAACATTAGGAAGCTCTCTTACTCTTTTAAGAAGATGGCTTGTTATCTCCTTGCCAGTCACATCCTCGTGAAATATAATTCTGTTGCTGCTGTGTGCCCCCTCTCTTGTGTATGCAAGATTGCCATTTTCATCTTTTTTAAAGTCCGCTCCTGCTGCTATCAGGTCTTTAACTACATCTGCGGAAGAACGAATCATTATCTCAACTGACTTTTTATCATTCTCATAATGTCCAGCTTTCATCGTATCCTCAAAATAACTGTCATAGTCCGACTCATCCTTTAACATACACATACCACCCTGCGCAAGAAAAGAATCGCTGCTTTGTGCATCAGACTTGGTTATCATAAGAATTTTCTTATCTCTTGGAAGATTGAGCGCAAGATAAAGTCCTGAACAGCCACAACCTACTATTAATACATCTGTTTTCATATTCTCCTCATTTCTAATATACATTTTAAATTATATAGCTTATTTATAAATACTATAAATAAGCAGATTAAAAACCACAAAATTTACATAATCTTTCGATAATAAATTTTACTTAGCTGCAAGTTCAAGCATTCTGTTAAGCGGCTTCATCGCACACTCAGCAAGCTCTTTATCAACAAACACCTCATTAGTATCATTTTCAAGAACATCTAACACCTTATCAAGCGTTACTTTTTTCATATTGACACATACCTGGTCTGGCTTTACTGTATACAGCTTCTTATCAGGTGCTTTCTTTCTTATCTCGTTAAATACACCATCAACTGTTCCTATGATAAATTCTTTGGCATCCGTATCAACAACATAATCAATTATTCCGGATGTACTTCCCACATAGTCAGCAAGCTCAAGCACATCTTCTGTACACTCCGGATGGGCTGCAAACTTGGCTAAAGGATGTTCCTCTTTCGCCTTTTTAACCATATCCTGTGTGATAACTACGTGTCTTGGGCAGCAGCCGTTATTAAATATAAAGTTCTTATCAGGACATTGCTTTGCAACAAAATGTCCCAAGTTTCTGTCAGGTATAAAAAATATATTTTTATTAGGCAGATTTTTAACTATCTTAACTGCATTAGAAGATGTGACACACACATCGGAATACTTCTTTAACTCGGCTGTAGAGTTGATATAACAGACTACTGCAAGGTCGTCATACTGTTCACTAAGCTTAAGTATCTCATCCTTATCAGCCATATGCGCCATCGGACAGTCAGCATTAATATCCGGCATAAACACTCTCTTTTCAGGATTAAGTATCTTGGCACTCTCACCCATAAACTCAACACCTGCAAATATTATCCTGTCCTGACTCACCTTAGTCGCCACCTTACTTAAGTAGAAGGAATCACCTATATAATCAGCAACATCCTGTACATCATCATCTACATAATAGTGCGCAAGAATTACTGCGTTTTTCTCTTTCTTCAACTTTTCAATATCACTTACTATAGACATGTGTATCTCCTTTAAATTTTATTTTCAAATTTTACAAAGTATACTACACAAGTTTACAACTGACAAGACAGTTGTATATATTATCTGTAAAAGTACAATTTAATAATATGATGAATATAATGTAATAATATGTTGAAATAAAATGTAGACATTTTAAGAGTATTTTTTAATTTTTTGATTAAAAAGAAGGAGCTATGCCCATAAAACCGCACTTTAGCACGCATAACTCCTTCTATAAGCCTCTCAAAAATGCCAATATTTTTACTAAAAATGTCTACATTTTCTATAGAACCTCCTTTAATATAGCTTTTTTAATCTGTTAGTATATTATTATGTTTATTAATATTTTATTAAGATGGAACTGTTGGACGTGGTACTGCACCATCTGGTGCTTCAGCAGTATATCCGGGAATTAAAGCATTTAATGTGCGTTAATTGATTGGTGAAATGTATACATAATAATAAGCCGTAAATGTCAATCTTATCTGACATTTACGGCTTATATTTTATTACCTGTTATTCTTTATCCTTCTCAGCCTCCAGAATACTTACAAACATTATCCTCTCCTTTCGAAAAATCATAAATCAGTTGTTAATTATTTTATAAACAAATCGCACGATTTTATCAATAAAACCGTGCGATTTGTTATTTTAAATTTATTTTACTTAATATACAACTGCTTTTTCTAATAATAAATGAAATGCCTTATCCCCACACCTTTTCAGCAATCTTTTTAACAAGTCTTAACTTAGCCCACTGCTCTTCTTCTGTAAGCTTATTTCCTATCTCACATGAAGCAAAACCACACTGTGGACTTAAGCATAATCTGTCAAGTGGTATATACTTTGCAGCCTCATTTATTCTGTCAATAACAGTCTGCTCATCCTCTAATTCCGGTGACTTGGTTGTTATAAGTCCTAATACAACCTTCTTATCGCCAGTAACATTCTTAAGTGGCTCAAATCCGCCTGAACGCTCATCATCATATTCAAGATAATATGCATTTACATTTTCTTTAGCAAAAAGTGTAGATGCAACACTTGTATAAGCTCCGCTGCTCGCATATGTGGAATGGAAGTTACCACGGCATACGTGGGTATTAATAACAAGGTCTTCCGGCTTTCCTTCTATAGCCTTATTATTGATGTCAAGAAGTGTATTCTTAATCTTCTCAAGCCCTGCTGGTGTTGTTCCAAAAAGCTTGCATGCAGATGGGTCTACCACCATTCCCCATGAGCAGTCATCAAACTGGAGATTACGGCAGCCTGCGGCATATACATCCTTTATGAATTCCTTGTATCCAGCAGCTATATCGTCTGCTACCTGCTCAGGTGTATCATAGAACTTCTTAGTATTGCCCCATGCAAATGGCATAATCATCTGCTCTAAAAACTGTGCTGGTGCTGGTATCGTAAGCTTTGCAACTGTATTTTCATCTTCAAACTGCTGTACGAACTTAAAATGTTCTATAAATGGATGTGTCTTATATACAACCTTTCCTGTAAGATATGTATCATCTATCATAGCATCTTCGCCGTGGAATGGAAGTCCTGTTTCTGTCTTGGAATGTCCAACTCCCTCAAATGCCCACATAAAATCAAGGTGCCATGTTGCTCTTCTGAATTCTCCGTCTGTTATCGCATGAAGTCCAACTTCCTTTTCCTTCTTTATAAGCTCTGTTATAGCCTTATCCTCAACGCTCTTTAACTCTTCTGCTGTAATATTGCCAGCTTCATAATCTCTTCTTGCTTTCTTTAAACTTTCTGGTCTTAAAAAACTTCCTACGTGATCGAATTTAAATGGTGTATTTGCCATATTATATGTTCTGCCTTTCCTTTTAACTGATATTTCAGGTTCAGTTTTTAAATATATAAATGTAACCTGATACATTATCTGAACCTGCAATAATTTTTATATTGTTTTCGTTGCACTTAATATAGCATCTGATTTACACCTTGTATAATACTTAGTTTTTTATGTTTGCCATAGTTTAAAGCTATGGTCACTTTACATAATATACCTCTTCAATGCCTCCACATATATCTCCCCCAGCCTGCTGAGCGAAACATTCTTATGCGTGACGTACCCTATATGCATACCACCCTCGCCATCAAGTGGCACAGCAATTATATCCTTGCCGTTCAACTCCTCATCTATAACACCGCTGCACACTGTAAAACCGTTCAGTCCAATGAGCAGATTAAAAAGAGTTGCCCTGTCACGGACTCTTATATTCTTTTTCTTCTCTTCAACCGAGAATATTTCCTCTGAATAATAAAACGAATTATGTTCTCCCTGCTCAAAAGAAAGATATGGATAATCCTGCAGCTCACTCATCGTAACTTTACTTCTGCCTGCTAACGGATGTTTTCTGCTTATAAATACGTGCGGTTCTGCCTGCATAAGCTCATTAAATACAAGATTATGCGACTTAATCTCCTTTTCAAGCACAACCCTGTTAAAATCGTTCATATATATAACGCCTATCTCACTTTTCATCGTAGCCACATCTTCAATAATCTCATAAGTCTGCGTTTCACGTATGCTAAAGTCGTACTCATCATGTCCGTACTTTTTTATAAGGTCAACAAATGCATTGACAGCAAATGAATAGTGCTGTGTAGATACGCAGAATTCCTGCTTTCCACCATTGCCACCCTTATATCTGTCCTCTAACAATGCAGCCTGCTCTAACACCTGTCTTGCATATCCTAAAAAGTCTTCGCCATCCTTTGAAATGTGTATGCCCTTATTTGTTCTGTCAAATATCTTTATATTCATTTCCTTTTCAAGCTCGTGAATTGCATTGGTTAGGCTTGGCTGTGATATAAAAAGTCTTGATGCCGCCTCTGTTATCGTGCCTGTTTCTGCTACCATTATTACATATCTTAATTGTTGTAAAGTCATATTCTGTATTTTCCTTTTTATTTTCTATGTTACTTCTCTTGGTTGTTATAATTTTTCAGATTTGCTCATTTATATAAATGATGTTGTGGTCAAAATTTCCCAACTATGATACCTGCTAATTGTTCAGTGCTACGCACTCCCACATCTATGCCCCGCTTCGGTCAATGCTAAACATGTGCCACCGGCACATAGCACTCTACCCAATATTCGCATATCGTTGGACTATCATCCCATTTTTACTTTGACATATACCTTATAATATTATATATTAGTATTATATTTGCATCAAGTAATCGTAACATTAATTTTACTACGGATTAGCATGGCTGCCTGCTATATTTTTCATAAGCTATAAGCAGGATTACCATATATTATTTATGAGGAGGATTTCATATGAACTATACTATTGAAGGAGAACCACTACCAGTCGTAACCTGTGTTCTTGAGCCTGGTGAAACTATGATTACCGAAAAAGGGGCAATGTCATGGATGTCCCCTAATATGAAGATGGAAACATCATCTAATGGCGGTATTGGCAAAATGTTCGGGCGTGCATTTTCTGGCGAGCACATGTTCCAGAACAGATATACTGCTATCGGCAGTAATGGCACTATAGCTTTTGCTTCCTGCTTTCCCGGAAGTATTAAAGCTTTTAACATTGCACCCGGTCAAGAAATAATAGCACAGAAATCGGCATTTTTAGCTTCAACTGTTGACGTTGAGCTTTCCGTATTCTTTCAGAAGCGTTTCAGCTCCGGATTATTTGGCGGTGAAGGCTTTATTATGCAGAAGTTATCAGGTTATGGTATCGCTTTTCTTGAATTTGACGGATACATCAAAGAATATGAACTTGGACCGGGACAGCAGATTATCATAGATACCGGCTATCTTGCTGCCATGTCAGCTACCTGCCAGATAGATATAAAGACTGTTCCTGGAATTAAAAATATTATGTTCGGCGGTGAAGGTCTGTTTAATACAGTTGTAACAGGTCCCGGACATATATGGCTTCAGAGTATGCCTATCGCACAGATGGCAGGTGCTATAAGCCCATTTATCTCTACAGGAAAATAGATAGTAAACTTATTAATTAATTTACTGTATTGTAAGAAAGCTAATTCAGAATATTCAAAACGGATTAAAGAAGTATTTTTAAGATTTCGCAACAACCGGATAAAAACTACTTCAAATCGTCAATAAGTTGTTGACGATTGCACTTTTATAATTCCATAATGACATCAAAATAAAAGACCAGCATGACTAATATAATTCTTTGTCAGCAGTGGTGTAGTAGTTAGTTTCAAAACATATCAGCCAATGCTGGTCTTTTAAATATTGAATTTTACAACTATTTTATATTAAGTGGCTTAACCAACGAAGTATTAACTGGCAAAACAAAGTATTACAGTAATCTCATACCGGAGATTAACGAATAAATATACGCTGCTCCTGCTATCCTACTCCATTCCATCCTTAAGCCATTTTGCTATATTAGTAAAATCGATTGCAAGATTACCTTCATATATGTTCACTGGAACAGGCTTATCAAAACCATATATAACCGGATAATTATCACTCTCAAAGAAATATACAAGAATCTTCTCCTGAGCTGCATCTACTATCCAGTATTCACGCACGCCAGCCTCTATATACTTTGACAGCTTCAGTGTATAATCTCTTTTCTTAGTAGATGGTGATATAACCTCCACAAGAAAATCCGGTGCCCCGTATATGCCAAACCTCTTAATCTTGGAAGTATCGCACACAATTCCTACATCCGGTTCAACCATTGTCTTGTTATCACAATCAAGCTGCACATCCACTGGTGCAATAAAAGGACGGCAGCTTACACCATTATCCATTATGTAATTGGCAATCTGACGGTGTATCTCACCAGCAATAGACTGATGTCCAAAGGTTGGCGATAACATAGTATAAAAATATCCATCAATAAGCTCAACCCTCTGGTCATCCGGCAATGCATAATAATCATCTAACGTATAACTGCCATTCCTGTCTGCATTGTAACAAGAAGCAGTCTCCCTGACTTCAAGCGGTTCTGTAAAAAGCTGTTCCAAAGCTATAAGAGTATCATAACGTGGGCTCTTAGTTTCTCCTGAAAATATCTTCTGTATTGTCCCTAAAGGTATACCTGATAAGTCAGCCATCTGTTCATAGCTGTATCCCTTTTCCTTCTTCTTGTCTTTCATCTCTTCAATAGTCATAAAAACGCACCTCCAAATAACAAAACATCATTAAACATAGGTCAGTAAAACATTTGTTCTGTATATTGATTATATAGTGCATATTTCCATTCGTCAACCGTAAAATAGTAATATTTTAACCGTTTCATTTTTTGTTTTTCCATTTTATTTCCATTTTTTATCCGTTTGGTTGTCTTTTTTTCTACTCATTTTGTTACCCTCTCATACATCACTTTAGTATTTATCCTAAGTGCAATAATTTAACTGACAATTATTATACACTATTTTCTTATTTACACCAATATTTATTACTACTTATTAAAAGCAATCTTATAAAAAAATGAGACTTTAACAGAAAACATTATTATGCCCTCCATTAAAGCCTCATTTATAAAACATTTATTTTGAATATTTATTATAATCTGTGATGCAGTTCCTGAACAGTCCTGCTTATCTCTTCCCTGACTTTTTCATCTTCCTTAGGAATTTTGTTTAATTTCTCAAGTAAATCTGCTGTATTATGTTCACAGCCAACCTTCCTTAATGACTCACACGCCGCAAATATAACATCTTCATCATTATCATCTATAAGCCTTAACAAAAGGTCAACACTGCTGTTATTATCATTAGCTCCAAGTGCCGTTGCAAGGTCTATCTTCTCTTCCTTTGTTCCATGTACATAATCAGCCAGTTCATAGAAATCATTTTTCTTAACAAGATGTTCTATCTTTTCATTAACTGTCTTTTTTCTAAATAACATAATCATTCCTCGCTTTCCATAAAGGTTAATATATAGCGATACGTAATAATTAGCCTTTTCTTTGATTGTTATTATATTATCAAAAAAATGACATGTAAAATGTATATTTCATATGACACTTATATAATATTTACATACATTACTATACACAACCACAATCAAGAAGGAATAATATTAATTATTTAATTAATTCTTTGATATCTGCAACCATAGCCTCATTAGTCATGCCAAGCTCTTTAAGAAGCTCTGCCGGATTATAACGGTCATAAAATTTCTTTTCAAGTCCGTAGTTCTTAACCTTGACATTACTTGTTGAATAGAATGTTGCAATCTTCTGACCAAAGCCGCCATCAACGATACCGTCTTCAAGTGTAACAACAAGTCTGTGATTATGTCCGATTTGTTCAAGTAATTCTTTATCAACCTCTGATGCAAATCTTGGATTAATAAGTGTTGGTGTAAATCCTAATTCTTCTTTAATTGCTGCTGCCAGACTTTCACCCATCTGATAGAAATCGCCGAGTGCCAGTATCGCAACATTTTCTCCCTGCTGCTCCACCTTGTACTTTCCTATCTTGCTGTAATCCTTATCTGCCTCACGGTCTGTAACCTCATTACCCGGAATAAGTATCATAACCGGATGTTCCTTCTGGTCAAGCGACCAGTCAAGCATATTAAGATATTCACTCTTTGAGCTTGGGGCAAGAATAACAAGATTAGGTATATTTGAAAATGCTGATATTCCAAAGATACCAAGATGTGTAACATCTGTAAGCCCTGCAAAGCTTGTATAATTAAGCAATATTGTAACTGGATTATTATTGATACATACATCCTGTGATATCTGGTCATATGTTCTCTGGATAAATGTCATATTAGTTACAACAAGCGGCTTTGCACCATTCTTAGCAGCTCCCGATGCCATGGCAACTGCCTGCTCTTCTGCTATTCCCACATCAATATACTGGTTTCCAAGTTCTTCTCTTAATTCAGGTGAAAGTCCTACTGCCATAGGCATTGCCGGAGTAATAACAAGCACATCTTTATCCATCTTTGCCTTCTTAACAATATAATCGGCTGTTATTGATGTATAATCTTCACCATCACCAAAATTTACTGTCGGAAGACCTGTTTCCCTGTTAAAAGGCATGCACCAGTGCCATGCCTCTTTATTATCCTCTGCTATCTTGTAGCCAAGTCCCTTCTTAGTATGGATATGGACAACTATAGGATGGTCTATATCTTTAACCTTATTAAATGTATCAATGAGTACTGGTATGTCATTACCATTTTCGACATACATATAATCAAGACCAAATGCCTTGAATATATTATTTTCAGCTTTTCCTTCAGTTTCACGGAGCTTTGCAAGGTTCTTATATATTCCACCGTGATTTTCTGCGATAGCCATTTCGTTGTCATTGACAACTATGATAAAGTTGGAATTAAGCTCACTCCCTGCTACATTTAACGCTTCCATAGCCTCACCACCGGATAATGAACCATCACCTATAATAGCGATAACATTTCTCTTTTCGCCTTTTAAATCTCTTGCCTTAACTAAGCCTGAGGCAAGTGAAATTGATGTAGATGTATGTCCGACATTAAATAAATCATGCTCACTCTCATCCGGATTAGTATATCCTGAATCTTCTAAGAAATGCTCATCATATATATAACCTGCTTTTCTTCCTGTCAGTATCTTATGAGGATAACTCTGGTGTGAAACATCAAATACAAACTGGTCTGTAGGTGAATTAAATACATAATGTAATGCTATCTCTGCCTCAACCATACCAAAATTAGGTCCAAAATGTCCGCCAATCTTTGTAAGTCTGTTAAAAAGTGCTTCTCTTATTTCTACTGCAAGCTTGTCAAGCTCATCAACTGTGAATTTCTTAACATCTGCGGCTTCGTTTATACGTTCAATTAATTCATACATAGCCATTCTCTCCATTATCTCTGATATTACCCGTATTATTTTATTATATGATGTGAGTGTCAAAAGTAAATTTTGCCACTCACTGATGTATCAGGATTGCTACATTGCTATGCAATTCACGCAATCCTTAAACACCTCAAACTTTCATAAAATGCCGTATTCACGACATTTTATTCCGTTTTCGGTGTTTAGCGTGTCCCAAGTAAAAAAGTCTTTTTCTGCAAGCAGAAACGACTTTTTATACTTTTGACACTTACATCATTATATATTATGCATATAAATATAACTCTTTGTGGGCTGTCCCATTAACTGACACCACATTTATATGATACCCATAACACGGATTAATATTATTCTAACACCTGGAGTTCACTCTAAGTCAAGCCATATATTTTATCTTTCTTAAATCCTCTTTACAACAATTTTTTCAATATCTGACAGCTCAATTTAAAATATTATTCTCAATAGGTCATAATTTTTATAATATAGATAATAACTGTCATTCATATTCGCTTCACAAATGCATTTTACAAAATATTAAAATAATCTATTTACCAGCATAACTTACCAGTTCATCATACATATGCCTTATATATCCATCCTCCTTGGAATTCACAAACACCGTTTTATTACTGCTCTTTATCATAAGCACCGGAGAATAATCATCCCATATAAAAAGCATACATTTGCCATATGTCCTGCCCTTATAATTGCCTACATCATATTCATCTGTAGAGCCACCATTAGTCCTTGTAAAGTTATCTTTAGGCATTTCATCGAAAAGCTGTACTTCCTGTATGTCACCGATATTTATACTACATTTATAGCCTCCTCCCTCTGCCATAAAAGTATCATCAGCTATGTAAACATCCATCTTTATATTTATAAAAGGAATAAGTGCTGCCACTGTAAATATAATTGATGCCGTTATAATAACAGTAAGTAATGCTACAAGAATCTGTGCGCCTCTGCTTGCATAATTAAATGCATAATTCATATCATACATTCTGTTTTTTACAATGATATGCCTGTCATTGGGATTGTAATAAAAACCGTACTTCCAGTATTCATCATCATCTACATATAATGGTGTATCATCGGCTGCCAGCACCTCTGTCCTTTTTCTTCTTGCCACAACAAAAGACGCCAGCATTATTATACTTCCAATAAGGTCTACTATTGTATATACAATAACATCTCCGCCGTACAAAATGCCATGCAGCATATACTCTGCAACAATATAGCTGAATGCAACTGTATTAAACAGACTCATAATTACAAGTCCAAGCGATACATATTTTTTATATATCTGATTCATTGTTATATTGACATCTGAATTTTCACTATATACTGTGCGCTCACTGGAATTAACATATATATTAAATATATACAATGCAACTGCTACTATAATTGATACTATAAAATATATGCTCATATCCCTAAACAGCATATCTGAATGTCTGACAATAACAACCGGTATATATAAGACAACCGTCAGCCCTATGAATATCCAGTGATACCTCATACTAATGGAAGGGTTCTTTACAGAAGAGGAAAGTCTTGTATCAATATATACTTTTTTCTGTGCTTCAATAAGCCATCCATTTTTCAGCTTAATATCATATATTTTCCTGTGTCCAATTATAATAACAAGCTGTATTCCTACAATATATATGATTATCCACAATATATATACGAATACAAATATAATCATATCTACAACACATATACCACATATTGCAACCGATAATACCATATTAACATTGTTAAATACATTAAACTGTTTTTTTGTTTTGTTTACAACCGAAGTTACTTCGGCATCTTCCTTTTTATCTGCTGGTATATGAACTCCCAGATACATTCCTGCCTTATAATCAAAATTAGATACCATTGTTAATCTCACAACCAATATTACAAATAAATTGGTTACAAGCATCATAATTGCCATTACTATTCCCAATGTTCCCATATATGCTCCAATCCGCAACAGGGGGATGCTAACCTTTATATAACTGCTGCTTTTAATTTAATATATTATAATTTACTCAGTTACAACCGACTTCTCTTCTACACACTTCATCTTAGAATATATCTTGTCACACATATTAAGAAAATCTTTTTTATCCATTCCCGTTATACTTGCCTCTGCTGACAATAGTTCAAGTTCTGCTTCTAACTTTTCCCGGAACACAATATCCATATCAATATTTTTAGCAACAACTGCACCGTGTCTTCGGTCTATATTTATATATCCTTCTGTCTTTAATATCTGATATGTCTTATTGACCGTCATCGTATTAACACCAGCATCCTCTGCCAACTGTCTTACTGTCGGAAGACTCTCACCCGGTTTTAACTCACCGTGTCCTATTCCCATAACTATCTGGTTACGCAATTGGACATATATTGGAATACTGCTGTTCATATCTAATTCGATAATCATAATAATTCACTCTTTCTTTTTATACTATATATTATGCTTTGTCTTATTTGTATTATTCATTATAATACAAATAATATAATTGTCAATAACAAGATTATTTAATTATAAAAATACTGGTTGTAAACTTTACTTTGTAATTGGGTTAATTCTGTAACTTTAGAACTATATATTTAACGCAAAAAAGGACTTAAAACAGATTATTATATCTGTTCTAAATCCCTTCATTCTTAATTATTATAACTATTTGTCCATTAATAACACATAAAAAACAAATGTATTTTTTTGTCGTTTTACTTTTTACACTCTTTATATAATAAATTATCTGCTCTGCCATCACGATTCATTAACAAGCTTGCCCGTTATATGCTCTGGACTTAATTCCACACACAACACTCTGCTGCCTGCTTTTTTAAATTCCTGCTCTATGTATTCTTCATCATCCGTGAATTTCCTGCATAAGTTAGAACACACCTCAATTACCTTTTCATCATCACTAACTATATTCATACGCCCAAACACTACAACACTTCGGATGTTTAACGACCATTCGTCCTCCCTGCGATATCCCTTATCATATACACAGAAAGATACCTTGTCACATTTTCTTATAGCATCAAGCTTATGCCCTTCCTTTGCACCATGAAAATATATCTTTCCATCCTCCTCGCAATACCAGTGTGTCATAGGAATTCCATACGGATAACCGTCATCACCTATCATAGAAAGCACGCCTCTTGGCTCACTCTTTAATATTTCTATACATTCCTCTTTACTAAGTTCCTGCTTAAATCTTCTCATCTTACGAAACACAATATTTCCTCCATTAATATAAATCATTATAAATATTAATAGATTATATCATTTATAGGTTAGATATAACAAGCAGGCACTTTCTTTTTCATAGTATTACTAAAGCAATTACCATTTATAATTATCGGCTTTATAGTTATTGTAAAATATCCAACTATTTTATTATGTTGTGGGGATATAACGATATATGTAACAGACTGGTTCTTTTTAGTAAAGTCCATAGATTGTTGTAGTAAAAATTTTTCTACATCAGAGTTCATTTCACACGAAAATGAAGAAAAAATTCGTTCTAATTCTTTTTCCTCATCTTTTCCTTGTTTCAGATACTCTCTAATATTTAATATTAGAAATTCATTATTCATTTTGTTCTTTCCATTTCTTCATAAAGTTATTAATTTCAACAGGGTCCTTTAATTCTCTATATTTTACATCATTTTCAGTTCTTGTAAGTGATTCCTGATATGATGCCTCTATTGCATTTGTAAACATTTCCACCTGTTCACGTCCGGTTATAACAAAACTTTTAGTTATACTTGAAGTTGCCATATGAATTCACCTCCTTTAAAATCATAGTCACTAATTAATATATTTCTTTTTCATATTTCCCACTGTGTGTTTCTATATTCATCTTAATTCTCCTAAATGCTCATATTTTTTCAATCAATTATTAATACTATCTTAGTCTTATCCCTGCCAGTTCCCTCTAAATTATCACATCTCTAAAACCTCAATTTTCGGCTCCCATTCAGTTACAATATCGACATTATAATTCTGTGTAATAACAACATAATGTCTTAATTTTAAAACCTCTCCATAGCCATCAGAAATTTTATTTATTTGTTCTGCAAATTCACCACCCTGTACCTCATAAATTATATTCTGAAAATCATTACGTTTGTATTTCTGTATTTCACTATCAGAATAAATACCGCTTTGTACAATTCCCTCATCTAACATCCGAACCGCCAAAACTGCGCCAAAGCTAATCCTCACACACGTATGACCGCTTGACAGTTCTATAGTCAGTCCTTGTTTTTCACCATTTATCAACTGCATCTGATAAACTGCTTTCGGAATTATACCAGCAAATACTTCTTTCCATCTCTCCATATTCCCAATCTCTTTCTGATAATTTTTCTCACTAAATCCCATATTATAAAAACACTTAAAATCCTTTGAAACACATTTTTTAAATTCATCATATTTAAAAATTAATATTCATATATTAGAAATAAAACACTGCCAGAATTCCTCCCGACAGTGCCATTACCTCATAATTACTCATCATCCGTCCTGAACTCACGAATTCCGTGCTCGCCCATCCTGCTTCGCATGATTATTCGTTCGTTAATTGCGCAGAAAAAGTAAATGTCTGCTGCGCATCCACTTACTTTTTCTTTGCGCTCATTACTTAATTATTATCGCCTATAATCTTTCTGGCAACATAAACACCACTTGCTGAGGCATGTGAAAGTGAATGTGTTACACCACTTCCATCTCCTATTATGTATAAGCCCTTATATCTTGTTTCAAGATTGTTATCAATCTCAACTTCCATATTGTAGAACTTAACTTCTACACCATAAAGAAGAGTATCATCGTTTGCTGTTCCCGGTGCTATCTTATCAAGCGCATATATCATCTCAATAATACCATCAAGAATACGCTTAGGAAGTACAAGGCTTAAGTCACCCGGAGTAGCTGCAAGAGTAGGCTTAACAAGACCTTCCTCTATTCTCTTTTCTGTGCTTCGTCTTCCTCTCATAAGGTCACCAAATCTCTGGACGATAACACCGCCGCCAAGCATATTGGAAAGTCTTGCAATACTTTCACCATATCCGTTACTGTCCTTGAATGGCTCTGAGAAATGCTTTGCAACAAGAAGTGCAAAGTTAGTATTTTCAGTCTGCTTCTCAGCTCCCTCGTAGCTATGTCCATTTACAGTTACAATTCCGTTTGTATTCTCATTTACTACAATTCCGTTAGGATTCATACAGAAAGTACGCACTAAATCCTCAAACTTCTCTGTTCTGTATACAATCTTGCTCTCATATAACTCATCTGTAAGATGTGCAAATATAACTGCTGGAAGTTCAACACGCACACCGATATCCACTCTGTTTGACTTAGTTGGAATTGAAAGCTCCTGACAGACTTTTTCTATCCACTTGCTGCCGCTTCGTCCAACTGACACTATGCACTTTTCACAGTCCATATGCTCATCCTTATAGAATACACGGTATCCGCCATCAATGACCTCTATGCTGCTTATAGGTGTATTAAAGTAAAAATCAATGTGGTCTTTCATCTCATTATACATATTTTCAAGAACTATGTAATTAATATCAGTTCCAAGATGTCTTACAGATGCATCAAGAAGCTTTAACTTATTCTGCATACATAGTGTCTTAAACTTAGTTCCGGCAGTTGAATACATATGTGTTTCTTCACCGCCGTGGGAAGTATTTATTGTATCAACATACTTCATAAGTTCAATGGCTTCGTCCTTGCCGATATATTCGTAGAGCGTTCCACCGAAATCATTAGTGATATTATACTTTCCATCTGAAAATGCGCCTGCACCACCGAAACCATTCATAATAGCACATGTAGGACACTTGATGCATGACTTTACTTTCTTTCCGTCTATCGGACATTTTCTTTTCTCTAATGTGTTACCTTCTTCAAACACTGCTACCTTAATTTCCGGTGACTTTTTCATAAGCTCATACGCTGAAAATATTCCACCCGGGCCAGCTCCTATAATAATTACATCATACTTCATATTCACAACCATACCTTTCCGCACCACATCACTTTATGGCACACATCTAAGTGTGGGAATTTTGCAAATATATCTGAAATAATAATAAATATATTCATAAACTTCTCACACTGATTAATATTTTTGATTCGCATTTGTTTAAGTAAATATTAAAAATTACCATTAAACAATTCAATTATAATTAGATGACAGGAATTTCTCCCACCAGCCACATCCTATTATAAAGTATAATTCTAAAAATATCTACTACTCATTTCTAATTATATGAGGGGCAGAAATATTTCTCCATGATAATTCGTCATGCAGCCCTACTCCACATAATCAAAAGCAATCTTGTTCATCTTATCCATAAACAGATTATTAAACACCGCAATCACCCTGCCAACGCCAATCATTGCAAGTATTGTACCTACACCAAGTCCTAACAGAAAATGTCCGGTTGATAATCCAATTATAAATGTTATTGTAACATTTGTTATATCAAAACAATTCTTACAGAAACCTACACCTTTTCCTTTTCTTTTATTAAGCTTGGTAGTATCACTTATCGCCTGCACTATACCATCACCCGGATTAGGAATTATACGCATATTAAGTGACATCGCAGCACCTATTCCTGTCAGTATTACCGCAATTATAAGAAGCATAATCTGAACGGGCATATTATTATTTACAGATGGTATCATTCCTGAAAATATATTAAGGAACCTTGTAAATATTATACTCACGGGAATTTGCAGCACATCTCTTAACAGATACATTCCAAGCTGGTTGGCTGACTTGTCAACAAACTGCCATATTGTATGAAGAATCATTTCTATAATTACAAATACAACATAAACGATAAGTGTCATATTGGCAAAGTTAAATCCAATAACATTAGATATTGAATATGGAACTGATATTATTGGCGATACACCCAGATTAGTCTTTGTATTAAGCATAATTCCAAGTGCAAGAATAACAAGTCCTGCTATGTAAAATATCCACCTGTATAACAGCTTATTCTTTTTCCCATGTACAGCTTTCTTTTTATCTGTACTATTATCAGCTCCACCAATATCATTAATATTACTCAAAATTACATCTTCTTTCTTATCTATTTGTTATTATTCAGAACTACGCTGTTTCATCCTGCTTCTTTATGGCTTTATTAAGATTTCTCTCAATCTTTTCAAGTGTCGCACACATATTAGAAAGCTCTTCCTCCGATATATCCTGACAGAATATATCTTCTGCCATATTGAATAAATCGGACACCTCGTCAGCTTTAGCTTCACCTTCCTTCGTGAGCTTTATTATCCACGACCGCCTGCACTCCGGATTATTCTCTCTTATTATAAGCCCCATTTTCTCCAGTCTGTCAAGTGTTCTTGACATCGTAGTTACCTCTATAAGACACGCATCCGAAAGTTCCTTCTGTGTCATCCTGCCACTTTTTCTTAATTCATATAATATCCTTGGCTGTCCCTGTCCGACCGTCAGTCCCATCTTTATAAAATGCGGTCTTAGAAGCCGTCTTCTTAACATTTCCACATCAAAAAGATAATTCCTTACTTCTCCATATTTCATACCAATCCTCATTTCTGCACACATTTTTTGCACATATTAAGCTTTAACTAAGTTCAAACTGTCCTGTATACAACTGATAATATCTGCCCTTCTGTTCAAGTAGTTCGTCATGGCTTCCACGCTCTATTATCTGACCTTTTTCAAGAACCATTATAGCTTTGGAATTACGTACTGTCGACAATCTGTGTGCTATTACAAATACTGTTCTTCCCTCCATAATAGCATCCATGCCTTTCTCTATCAGTCTTTCAGTTCTTGTATCAACTGAGCTTGTAGCCTCGTCAAGTATAAGCACAGGTGCCTTTGCTATCGCTGCCCTTGCTATGGCAAGAAGCTGCCTCTGTCCCTGAGATAAGTTACCTCCGTCAGAATACAGCATTGTATCATAGCCATCTGGAAGTCTTCTTATAAATGAATCAGCATTTGCTATTACAGCCGCATCTCTTACTTCTTCGTCAGTTGCATCAAGCTTTCCATATCTGATATTATCAGCTATTGTTCCCGTAAACAGATGTGTATCCTGAATAACCATGGCAAGTGACCTTCTTAAGTCGTCCTTTTTTATATCCTTGATGTCTATGCCATCATAAGTTATTGAACCTGACTGTATATCATAAAATCTGTTTATAAGATTGATAATCGTCGTCTTTCCTGCACCGGTTGAGCCAACAAATGCTATCTTCTGTCCCTGCTTTGCATAAAGAGTTACATCATTAAGTATCGTTTTCTCAGGAACATAACCAAATACAACATTTTTAAATCTTACATCTCCACGCAGCTCTACAAGATAGGTACCATCACTTACGTCCGCTAAAGCACTGCCTTTCTTATTGTCTTTATCTGCAGGATATACTATATTATTTACCCTGGTTACTTCCATATCTGAAACTTCATTTATAATCTGTTTTTTAAGCTTCTCTTTATAAGCTTCTGAATTCCAGTAAGTATTAAGATTAGCAGGCACCTTCCATGCAAATGTACCTGTATATTCCTTACATTCTGTAAGACTTCCATCCTCATTCTTAACGGCATTACACAATGTTACGCTGCCCTCATCAACTTCCGGTTCTTCATCCATCATATCAAATATACGCTCTGCACCTGAAAGTGCTGATAACAGGAAATTGACCTGCTGTGTGAACTGGTTAAGAGGCATGGCACTCTGGCGTACATATATAAGATAAGATGAAAGACTTCCTAAGTCCATAAGTCCTTTTAATGTAAATATACCACCGACACAGGCAGATATCGCATAGTTAAGATAGGAAAGACTGACTATAGTTGGTATCATCATACCTGCAAAAGCCAGAGCATTAGTCGACTCTTTTCTGAAGCTCTCGTTCATTTCACAGAACTTCTCAAAGTTCTTCTGCTCGTGGTTAAACACCTTTTCAACCTTCTGTCCAGCCATCATTTCCTGAACAAAACCATTAATCTTACCAAGCTCCTCCTGCTGTCTGTTAAAGTACTTTTTGCTGTGCTTACTGTTAAACTTGATAAAGAAAAACATTATAATAAGAAACACAACAACTATCATAGATAACCTTATACTCAACACCATCATCATAATAAGTGTACCAAAAAGCATTATAAAGCTCTGTATAATCATCGCAAAGCTGTTATTCATAGCCTCCTGCACAGTATCCACATCATTAGTAAACCTGCTCATAAGTTCACCATGTGTATGTGCATCAAAATATTTCAAAGGAAGCTTCTGTACATGTGCAAAAAGGTCATTTCTTATATCCTGTATAACCTTCTGTGACACCTTTACCATAATGCGGTTATAACCTAATGTACACAATGCTCCGCACGCATACATAATTCCCATGGCAATAACTGCCTTAAGAAGCCCTTCCATATCTCCCGGTACTATAAAACGGTTTACAACTGGCTTTACAAGATAAGTTCCTGTGACATTGGCACCTGCACTTAACAGTACAAGAAGTGCAACAAGCATAAACATCCACTTATAATGTCCAAGGTAGACAAGCAGATGTTTTATAGTTTTCTTAGTATCTTTAGGTCTTTTATATCCAACATACTTAGCCATTACAAGTCTGCTCCTTCCTTCTGTGATTCATATATTTCCTGATATATCTTATTATTCTTTAACAGCTCATCATGCGTTCCAATAGCATTTACACAGCCTCTGTCAAGAATAATTATCTGGTCTGCATGCTTAACAGATGATATTCTCTGGGCTATAACTATCTTTGTCATATCAGGAAGCTTCTTTGCAAGTTCTTCCCTTATTCTGCCCTCTGTTGCAGTATCTACTGCACTTGTGGAGTCATCAAGTATAAGCACCTTTGGTTTCTTTAATATAGCTCTTGCTATGCATATACGCTGCTTCTGTCCACCTGAAACATTGACACCGCCCTGTCCCATCTCTGACTCATATCCATTGGGAAGTCTGTCAAGGAATTCATCTACACAGGCAATATGGCACGCCTCATCAATCTCCTCTTTCGCAGCATTTTCATTACCCCAGCGAAGATTAGATATAAGAGAACCTGAAAACAATGTATTCTTCTGAAGCACAACTGCTATTGCATCTCTTAAATGTCTTACCGGATAGTTCTTAACATCAATTCCGTCTATTCTGACTGTTCCCTTATTTGTATCATATAATCTTGGTATAAGCTGCACGAGTGTAGTCTTTGCAGAACCCGTCTGTCCTATGATACCAACCGTCTGTCCCGGTTTTATGTGAAATGAAACATCAGAAAGTACATATTCTTTAGCCTCATTTTTATACTTAAACCATACATGGTCAAACTCAATGTCACCGTTTTTAACACTTATATCCTGTGACTTTTCATCTGTAATATCTATCTTCTCATCTAGCACCTCAACAATTCTTGATGCAGATGCAAGCGAACGTGTCATCATAAGAAATACATTTGACATCATCATAAGTGAATTAAGAATAAGAAGAACATAGCTTAAAAAGCTTGTGAGCTCACCTATCTTTAATTGTCCGGCATTGATAAGATGTCCTCCGACAAAAAGAATAGCAATAATTGTTCCATACATAACAAACTGCATTGCTGGCATATTAAGAACAGCTATTCCAAATGCTGTTTCGGACTCTTTTTTCAGATTAGCATTTACCTGCTCAAACTTATCAACTTCATAATCGCCCCTTACATAAGACTTAACAACCCTTATCGCTGTTAAGTTTTCCTGAATACTTCTGTTTACAAGGTCAATGGCATTCTGCATTTTCCCATACAACGGTCTTACTTTCATAATAATTATGATAAGAAGTGTTGCAAGTATAGGCAGCGCCACGAAGAACACCAGCGCAAGTGTCCTGTTGATTGTAAATGCTATTGATGATGCAAATATCAGCATTACTGGACTTCTTCCGAATGGTCTCATGCCTGTTGAAACCGAGTTCTGTATATTGGTAACATCACTTGTAAGACGTGTAACTAATGAAGATACACGGAAGTGGTCTATATTAGAAAATGAATACGACTGTAGTTTTTCATACTCAGCCTTTCTTATGTTAGCGCCAAGTCCCTGTCCTGCAAGCGACTGGAACCTTGCACTTCCTATTCCAAGCACAAGCGCTATAAGTGCGCACAGTGCCATCTGCAATCCCTTGACATATATGTAATGTGTATCGCCATTAGCAACCCCATTATCTATAAGGTCTGCCATAATCATAGGCACCATCAGCTCAAGCATCGCTTCAACTGCTATACATATAAGCGCCAGATATGCGTATTTCTTATATTGCTTCATATAAGAAAAAATTCTTCTCAGCATTATTAATTGCACCTCCAATTATTGTATATGCAACTATTGTAGCACCAATTAATGTATTGTCAAGAGGAGGATGCTGTTTAGTATACATTTGAGTGACGAACGGACGACATAATATAAGTGGGGAGAAGCTGGGCATACATCACCGATGCCAGAAGCTTCAATTGGATATTTCTAAGACTTTTCATATATGTATTGACAGCTGCCGCTACCGTTCGATACGGGACCTCCTTGTCCCATATCTCACTTCCACAGACATCCTTGTCTGTGGATAGCTAGGTAACTAAAGAAAATTCTAAGAACTATCTCAATTGAACTTCAAGTGCATCTTAAGATGTATTTCCAGCTCCTCCCCACTTATATTATGTCTGGTTGTGGCTTATTCTACTTTTTATTTTCTTCTTTCCATACCACTTTTCTACTTATATTGTATCAAGTTGTGGCTTAATTTACGTAGTAATGTCTGACTAAATCAGCGGAATGAGCACAGGTGGAGCGGAATTGTGGCTTTGGCTTTGTATGCAATTCTACAAATACACTAATGTATAAACTGAACTTAGTAAAATACGCTATCTAAACTATAAATACCAGAATATAAAATCTTACATAATTTTACATACATTATTAAATACGTTTCTTCCACATTTCTCCTTCTCCTCTTAATTTAGTTGATTATTTACCAGTGAATTATGCCAATGTCAGACATAAGACACGGGAAGGCTGTTGCCAGTAATACGGAGGACACACTTGAAAGCTGGTTGTGCTAATTCTTATACTTTCCCTCTATATACAGATATGCGCGTACACGGATGTACGCGCAAGTAAGGCCGCGCCACGGATGGCGCGTCCGAACGGTATCGTCCATATCCGATATCTATATGGAAAGTATTAGAAGCAGCCAACCAGCTTTCTGGTGTCCAAAGTATTATTGGTGACAGCCTTCCCGTATCTTATGTCGTCCGTCTGTCAGTAAAAAACCACTAAATTAACAAATCTGTAATATTTTCTTGACATCCGCATATAAAAATGATAAGCTATGCCCATAGAGATTGTTAATTAATTATCAATCTTATTTTTATTAAGATAGTTATTTTATGTAACACTATACATTACCAACAAAGTATATGTATGATTATCTAAGAAAAGGGGAACTAATCATGAGTAAAGAAAAATCTTTAGTAGTTGACAACATCCAGTCTCTTGAAGAGCTTATAAGCTCTGTAAAAGAGGCACAGCGTATCTTCTCGACATATTCACAGGAACAGGTTGATAAGATATTTACTGCTGCTGCCCTTGCCGCTAACAAAGCAAGAATACCTCTTGCAAAGATGGCTGTCAAGGAAACTGGCATGGGAATAGTCGAAGACAAGGTAATCAAAAATCACTATGCCGCTGAATACATTTATAACGCATACCGTGATACTAAGACCTGCGGTGTTATCGAGGAAGATAAAGCCTATGGCATCAAGAAAATCGCAGAGCCAATCGGTGTTGTTGCCGCTGTTATTCCTACAACTAATCCAACTTCTACTGCTATATTTAAGACTCTTATTTCATTAAAGACACGTAATGGTATAATCATAAGCCCACATCCTCGTGCTAAGGAAAGCACTATAGCTGCTGCTAAAGTTGTACTTGAGGCTGCTGTTGCTGCCGGTGCTCCAGAGGGCATAATCGGCTGGGTTGATATCCCTAGTCTTGAACTTACTAATACTCTTATGAAAGAAGCTGACATTATACTTGCAACTGGTGGTCCTGGTATGGTTAAGGCAGCTTATTCATCTGGAAAGCCTGCACTTGGCGTAGGTGCCGGTAACACACCTGCTATTATTGACAGCACTGCTGATGTTATACTTGCAGTTAATTCTATTATCCATTCTAAGACATTTGATAATGGTATGATATGTGCTTCTGAGCAGTCAGTAATCGTTGACTCTTCTATATATAAGCAGGTTAAAGAGGAATTCACTAAGCGCGGCTGCCACTTCCTTAATAAGACTGAGCTTGATAAAGTAAGAAAGACTATCATTATAAATGGTTCTTTAAATGCTAAGATTGTTGGTCAGAGTGCTTATAATATTGGAAAGCTTTCCGGCATAGAAGTACCTGAAAGTACTAAAATTCTCATTGGTGAAGTTACTTCTGTTGACCTTTCAGAAGAATTTGCACATGAAAAGTTATCTCCTGTTCTTGCTATGTATAAGGCAAAGGATTTTGATGATGCATTAAGCAAAGCCGAGCGCCTTATCGCTGATGGCGGATTTGGTCATACTTCTTCTATATATATTAATTCTTCAACCGAAACTGATAAGCTCGCCAAGTTTGAGGAAGCTATGAAGACATGCCGTATTCTTATTAATACTCCTTCTTCACAGGGCGGTATCGGTGACCTTTATAACTTTAAGTTAGCACCTTCTCTCACACTTGGCTGTGGTTCATGGGGCGGTAACTCTGTATCTGAAAATGTAGGTGTAAAGCACCTTATTAATATTAAGACTGTTGCTGAGAGGAGAGAAAATATGCTGTGGTTCAGAGCACCTGAAAAGGTATACTTCAAGAAAGGCTGCCTTCCTGTTGCACTTAACGAGGTAAAGACTGTATTAGGCAAAAAGAAAGCATTTATTGTTACAGACCAGTTCTTATATAAGAATGGCTACACTAAGTGCGTTACTGATAAACTTGATGAACTTGGCATAACACATACAACTTTCTTCAATGTTGCACCAGACCCTACTCTTGAATGTGCTATTGAAGGAACTAAAGCTATAAACAGCTTTGAACCTGACTGTATCATAGCTATCGGTGGTGGTTCTGCCATGGATGCTGCCAAGATTATGTGGGTTATGTACGAACATCCGGAAGTTGACTTTATGGATATGGCTATGAGATTTATGGATATCAGAAAACGTATCTACACATTCCCTAAGATGGGTGAAAAAGCTTACTTTATAGCTATTCCTACTTCTTCTGGTACTGGTTCAGAGGTTACTCCTTTCGCAGTTATCACTGATGAAAAAACTGGCATAAAATATCCTCTTGCTGACTATGAGCTGCTTCCTAAGATGGCTATTATCGATGCTGATATGTGTATGGATCAGCCTAAGGGACTTACAGCATCTTCTGGTATAGATGCACTTACACACGCACTTGAAGCTTACGCATCTATTATGGCTACTGATTATACTGATGGTCTTGCACTTAAGGCTATGAAGAATATATTTGAATATCTTCCAGCAGCATATGAGAATGGAGCACATGATGCCAAGGCAAGAGAACAGATGGCTACTGCTTCTACTATGGCTGGTATGGCATTTGCCAATGCATTCCTTGGTGTATGCCACTCTATGGCTCACAAGCTTGGTGCTTACCACCATATACCTCACGGTATTGCAAACGCACTTCTCATAACAGATGTAATGCGCTTTAATGCAGCAGAGGTTCCTGCGAAGATGGGAACATTCTCACAGTATGCTTATCCTCACTGCAAGGAAAGATATGTTGAATGTGCTAACTTCCTTGGTATTGCCGGTAAGAACAATGACGAGAAGTTTGAGAACTTCTTAAAGGCTATTGAAGAGCTTAAGGATAAGGTTGGAATTAAGAAGACTATCAAAGACTACGGCGTTGATGAGAAAGACTTCCTTGCTACACTTGATGAGATGGTTGAAAATGCATTTGATGACCAGTGTACAGGTGCTAACCCTAGATATCCTCTTATGAGCGAAATAAAGGCTATGTATCTTAAGGCTTATTATGGAAAAGAAGTTAATCCTGAGGATATAAAGACTAAGTAATATAATATTAGCAATAACACTACTACCATATTTAGTGTATATAATAATGTTGGTGTCAGAAGTTAATTTTCCAGCATATAAGACAACATCCTCTTTGTTTACTTTTGACACCTGCGCTATATTAAGCAAATTATAACAAGATTAATTTTATTATTTATATTAAAACATTATGGTAACTAACACATAAACGGGACTTGTATATGCGCACATATTACACTCCCGTTATATAAAGACGTGCGCAGAAATGAGGTTATTATGAAAAAATGTATATATAAAGGTGCTCTAAAGTCAGTATATGTTGATAAGGATAAGGCTGAGAAGGTATTTGCACTATCTTACAGTAAGTCAGATGTATTATACGAAGCACTTAACACTGCAAGAGTTGAGGATACAGGTCTTGATATACCACGACTTCTTAACGTATCTGTAGTCGATGGAAAGTGGACTATCACAAGTGAATATGTCAAGGGTGAAACATTAAAAGAACTGTTAGCCAAACATCCGGAAAATGCTGATGCATACATCGAGGCTATGGTCAACTACCAGATAGCTATCAATAAGCACAGCAATCCTCTTTTAGTCGATATGAAGAGTAAGCTTGAGCGACAGATAAATGAGCTTAATATTCCTGCTGATACCAAATACGAGCTTGACTCAAGACTTTCAGAGCTTCCTAACCACACTAAGTTATGCCATGGTGATTACTGTCTGGAGAATATTATCGTACAAACTGACGATAAAAACCAGATAATCGCTATTACCGCTGTTGACTGGGTACATGCTACTAAAGGTAATGCTTCTGCTGATGCTGCCAACACATATCTTACACTTAAGCTTAGCGATGAAGCACTTGCTGATAAGTACATAGCAATGTTCTGTGAAAAGACTTCTACTGATAAGCGTTACGTTGATAAGTGGATACCTATCGTAGCTGCTGCAAGACTTACTAAGAAAAAACCAGAAGAAAAAGAAATGCTTGAAGCTATGATTGATATATGTGATTTCCAATAATATATTATATTGTTGTTTAACACACATTCTTAACATACGGACGACAGCATATATGAGAAAAGCAGGTGCGCATACATCAACGATGCCAGAAGCTTCAATTGGATATTTCTAAGACTTTTCATATACGTAATGGTAGTTTCCGCTACCGTTCGATACGGGACATCCATGTCCCATATCTCACTTCCACAGACATCCGTGTCTGTGGATAGCTGGGTTATTAAAGAAAAGTCTAAGAACTATCTCAATTAAACTTCAAGTGCATCTTATGATGTATACACCACCGCTTCCCTTTTTATTATGTCTGACTATGGCTGAATTTTGAAAAAATCAACACCTTTGCCGTAAATGGCTTTCATACATACCATTGGCACTTTTAAAAATGGAGGATTTATTCATCTGGGATAGGAAAAAAACTTAGCGAATTTGCTCATTTATAGTTAATTATTTATTATTCAACATACTATCTATTATATCATTTATCATACCAATAATCATCCATTGCTTCATCCATATATCTTCGTTTTCTTTCTTCATCGCTCTCTGCAGCACTCTGTATAACAGGAAACATAATCACAATAGCTATCAGACCAATACCTGTAAGTGCCAATGGAATCATCCATAGCCATTCTCCAATTCCCATCATATACATTTTCTTTTTCATTGACTTGAATTCATCGCCAAAGCGCTCCTTTAATGGCAGTTCCTTCTTTTTCTTAAACTTATTAACAATACGCAGTATAATGGCCGCTACTATTATTGCAAGTATTGATTCGAATGCTCCATCATAATCACTAAATAAAATCAGAGCTGAAACTACATTGATACATCCCTCCAGTATACCCAATTTCATAGCAAGAGACACTGCAACATAAGGTGCATACTTACGTGCTTCCTCAATTGAATAATACTTCATATATGGAAATGCTCCCTCCTTATGCTTGTCCGCCTGCTTTCGCTTTACCATCCCGTATATTGCAAATGGTATCGACAAAAGACATACTCCCATTACTTGTGCCAAAGCAAATACAAATATGCCAAACAATATTTCTTCCATTTTTTTATTCTCCTTTTTCTTTGATTACATTGGTTATTTTTTCTTTTCACTTAATTAGACGAAATGAAAAGCCTTAAGGTTTTAAATTTTTCTAAATGAAATTGTGAAATCATCAACCTCATATCATTTAAAATATATTATAATCGGCAATAGTTATCAATACATTATTTCAAGAATAGCTTTTTCCTCAATATTCTTGTATTTAATGTGAATGAATAATTTTAAACATTTCATTTGGTGCCATAATTCCGTATCTTATATCATCTGTTCACCAATAATATAGTTAAAAACATACAAAAATTATAAAAAATTGAAGTCCACCAACCAACCACAAAAAAGGTGTGGATGCCAAATCATTATCTGACATCCACACCTTATAAATTCTAATCCAATATTTTAATCATCTTCGCCCTGTAAAGCATCAAAACCAGTTTCACCTGTACGAACCTTTACAACATTTTCAACATCATATACGAATATCTTACCATCACCGATATGACCTGTGTAAAGAACCTTTCTGGCTGCATTGATAACATCCATAACTGGAACCTTAGAGATAACCATTTCAACCTGAACCTTAGGAAGAAGCTGCATTTCCATCTGAACACCTCTGTAGTATTCAGGTGCGCCCTTCTGTGCGCCACATCCAAGAACCTGTGTAACAGTCATACCAGTTACGCCGATATCGTTCATAGCCTTCTTTAAAGCTTCAAATCTTTCCTGCTTCATAAGAATTTCAACCTTAGTAATCTTCTTGTCATCTGGTATATCAGAAGATGTCTTAACCATGGCTGGAACTGCATTTTCAACTGATTCTGAACCAACTGATACAACATCATCATATGTTATATCTATATCTGGCATTCCTGCTGCACCGAATTCAAAACCTGCATATGCACTTGTAAGACCATGCTCACATATATCAAGTCCCTTGATTTCTTCTTCCTTAGAAGCTCTAAGTCCGACAGTTGCCTTAATAGCAAGGAATACTATTGTCATACATATTACTGCCCATGCTGCTACTGATGCAAAACCTAATAACTGAAGTCCTAACTGTGTGAAACCACCACCATAGAATAAGCCTTCTGCCTTGATTGCACCACTTTCCATAGCAATTGCATATCCTGGAGCCTTGCTTGTTGCAAAAAGACCAACTGCTATTGTTCCCCAGATACCATTCATCATATGAACTGCTACGGCACCAACCGGGTCATCTATATGTAACTTATAATCAAGAAGCCATACACCAAATACTACAAGAAGTCCTGCTACAATACCAATAACGAAAGCACCTTTTGCATCAGTTACATCACAAGAAGCTGTTATAGCAACAAGACCTGCAAGTGATGCATTAAGACACATTGAAACATCTGGCTTTTTATACTTAATCCATGTAAATATCATACATGTTACTGTTGCTACCGATGGTGCTATTGTTGTTGTGAGGAATACTGATCCAAGATCTTCGATTGTAGTACAAGCAGCGCCGTTGAAGCCATACCAGCCGAACCATAATATGAATACACCGAGCGCTCCAAGAGGGATGCTGTGTCCGGGAAACGCATTTACCTTTACTACCTTACCCTTCTCATCCTTAACAAACTTACCGATACGTGGTCCAAGTATTTTAGCTCCTATGATAGCTGAGATACCACCTACCATATGTATACAACATGAACCTGCGAAATCATGGAAGCCTAACTGTGCTAACCAGCCGCCGCCCCATATCCAGTGTGCTTCAATTGGATATACAAGTGCTGATATAACACCTGAATATACACAATATGAAAGGAACTTTGTTCTCTCTGCCATAGCTCCTGATACAATAGTTGCTGTTGTTGCACAGAATACTAAGTTAAATACAAAACTTGAAAAATCAAAATTATCATAAGCTGTAAATATATCAAATCCAGGCTTTCCAATGAAACCAAATAAATCTTCACCGAGTAATAAACTAAATCCTATGAATATGAACACTACTGTACCAATACAGAAGTCCATAAGGTTCTTCATAATAATATTACCTGCGTTTTTAGCTCTTGTGAAGCCTGTTTCTACCATTGCAAATCCTGCCTGCATCCAGAATACCAATGCGGCACCTATAAGGAACCATATTCCAAATGTCTGCTCACTTATTAAGTTCGTTATCTGTTCTACTGCCATATCTTTTTCCTCCCTTTTTTATATGGAAGCCCAATGAAGGTGATCAGATTTCATCAGACAACTGAAATACAGATAAACATTTATTACCCGCGCCGTAACTCCTTGACTGATATTCCTTCCGTAATATAAATTCCTGTATCACCATCACTTTGATTCAGGTCTTTATGTGTGAATATAATCAGACAAAGAAAAAAGGCATGCAACTACTCTATCTGGTAGTCACACGCCTTTGTGTTCTCTGTTTTTCAATTATGTTGATTATTATACAACTCTTTTTTGATATTTATTGAAAAAATCGGACATTTTTATTGACTTTTTTAATATTTGTTTTATCATTATTTTATAAACACCACATAATATAAAGATTGGAGAATACTTATGAATAATCACATATATCAGCCAATGATATTTAATCCTGAAGTCAGTGTCGACTCAATATTTATTAAAAATGTACATCCTGAAAATGCAGTTTCCACGAATATGTTTATATATCAGGCGGATAAAACAAGCTCAGAATCTATTGTACCCGACAGCTCTGTTCTTTTCCCATCAACCCACACTCAATGGATAATGGGCTACAACCATTCTGATAATGCTGCTGTCTTTTACTGCATAGGTCCTGTAACCAAAAGGCGAAATTATTCATTTAAAAATTATGAACACTACTTTGGTGTATGCTTTGATGATATATGTTCCTACTTTGCAAAAGGAGTCCCTGCTGACACATATCCATCCAGTATGACCGATGAAATATTTGAATACACGCCAACAGAAAGCTCATACGAATACAGTTTTATACAACAACTAAAAAAACACAGCGACCTTAATACACGCGCCGCCATGTTTAAAGATTTTCTTTCTGAAAGCAAGCAGTGCTGCTATATTCCAGAGAATATGATTACTCTTACTGATATCATTAAAAAGACTTATGGATGTATCCACATATCAGAACTTGCCACAAAGCTTGGTTACTCTGAAAGACATATCCTCAGGATGTTCAACGAAACTCTTGGTGTAACTCCTAAGGACTACTGTAAAATGATAAGATTTCAGACAGTTCTTATCAATATGCTCTCCAACAACAGCCAGAATAACAGCGCTTACATATCTGGTCTTGGATATTCTGACCAGGCACACTTTCAGAGGGAATTCAAGACATTTACAGGAATAACGCCACGCCAGTTTACTAAACTCATCGCAGCACCCGAGTTATAACATCAATTATTGCATACTGTAACTATGCACCACTAATAGTGACATTATTATAATATAAAATCTGACATAACGGTATTGCTTATATCTATTCCTCTCTTGGAAAGGTATAAGCAGTTGCCGTCATGTATAAGAAGTCCGCGGGCTATATTATCCTCGATTGCCTCACCGAATATATCTTTTATATCGGTTCCGAATTCTTCTTTGAAGTCTGTTATATCTATTCCTTTTGTCTTTCTTAAACCAAGAAACATATATTCAGACATCTCATCTTCCTTTGACAGTTCTTCCATATCTGTTCTTATCTGTAATAATTCATTTACATAGCTCTTATCTAATGCATTTGTAATTTCTGCCAACACATCCATATATCTGCCAATATCCGATATATTAGTATATCTCCTGCCTCCATACAAAGAAGCTGCACCTATACCAAAGCCTAGATAATCACATCTTTCCCAGTACTTTAAGTTATGCTTGCACTCATAACCTTTTTGGGCATAGTTTGATATCTCATACTGTTCATAACCGTATGAAGACAGCATTTCCTTTGTCATATAATACATCTGCCTGTCCTCATCATCTGACGGTATTGGTGGAAAACTGTCTATATTATCAGACAGCCTCGTTCCCTCCTCAACTATAAGACTGTATACAGATATATGCTCTGCTCCAAGCGACAATGCCTTTTCTAACACAGCTTTAAAGCTCTCCATAGTCTGACCCGGAAGTGCTGACATAAGGTCAATATTGATATTGTCAAAACCTGCCTCTCTTGCTATTTTATAGCTTTCCATAAACTGCTCATATGTGTGTATTCTGCCTAACATCCTAAGCTCATTATTATCGGTGCTCTGCAAGCCAAAGCTTATCCTGTTTATGCCAGCTTTGCGGTATATCACAGCCTTTTTCTTATCCATAGTTCCCGGATTACATTCTATAGTTATCTCTGCTTTATCACTTACATTATAATTCTTTCTTACAGCATCTAAAATGTCACTTATATCCTCTGCATCAATGGCAGATGGAGTCCCTCCGCCTATAAATATTGATGTTACTATATGCCCATTCTCAGATTTAATATCATCTACACAACCTGAAATATCTTCCTGCATTATTGTTTTTTCATAATCAGCCATACAGACAGTATCATATAACGCATAATCACTTGTCAGACCATTAACTGCCGGTTCTTCCATATCCTCATATGATGTATTATCGCCCTGCAATACATTTTTAATTAATTTATTGGCACATTTGCCCTCTCTGGTAAGATATATTTCATTGATAAGTGCCCTCACATACTGCTTTCTTGTATGCACATCAGCAGGCGATGACAGAAAGTCGCAGTATATGCACTTATGTACACAAAAGGGGATATGTATATATATCCCCAGTTCGTTTTTATTCTTCATCTAACTTTAATACGCTCATGAATGCTTTCTGTGGTATCTCTACGTTACCAATCTGGCGCATCCTCTTCTTTCCTTCCTTCTGCTTTTCAAGAAGCTTCTTTTTACGCGAAATATCGCCGCCGTAACACTTTGCAAGTACGTCTTTACGAAGTGCCTTGACTGTTTCTCTTGCTATAACCCTGCTTCCGATAGCCGCCTGAATAGGTATCTCAAACTGCTGTCTAGGTATCTCCTGCTTAAGCTTCTCGCACATCTTTCTTCCACGTTCCTCCGCACTGCCTGCGAATACGATAAATGAAAGCGCATCCACCTCTTCCTTGTTGATAAGAATATCAAGCTTGACAAGGTTAGATTTCTCATATCCCTTCATCTCATAATCAAATGAAGCATAACCTCTTGAGCGTGACTTTAACGCATCAAAGAAATCATATATTATCTCGTTGAGCGGAAGGTCATACTTAAGAAGTGCTCTTGTCTGTTCTATATATTCCATACCATTGTATACACCACGGCGCTCCTGACAAAGCTTCATAATAGGACCAACAAACTCAGTTGTAACCATAATCTCAGCACTTACCATAGGCTCTTCCATATAGTCTATCTCTGATGGGTCTGGCATATTAGATGGATTAGTAAGGTCTATAACCTCACCATTAGTCTTATGCACCTTGTATATAACGCCCGGCGCTGTTGTTACAAGGTCAAGATTATATTCTCTTTCAAGTCTTTCCTGTATAATCTCAAGATGTAAAAGTCCTAAGAAACCACATCTGAAACCAAATCCAAGCGCTATAGATGTTTCAGGCTCAAACTGGAGTGAAGCATCATTAAGCTGAAGCTTTTCAAGTGCCTCTCTTAAGTCCTGATACTTTGCACCATCTGCCGGATATAAACCGCAGTAAACCATAGGATTAACCTTCTTATAACCCGGAAGCGGCTCTGCTACTGGTCTGTCATTATCTGTGACTGTATCACCTACTCTTGTATCCTGAACATTCTTGATACTTGCTGTTATATATCCAACCATACCTGCTGATAACTCATCACAAGGTATGAACTGTCCGGCTCCGAAGTAACCTACCTCAACTACTTCTTCAACCGCACCTGTCGCCATCATCCTTATCTTAGTACCCTTCTTTACAGTACCTTCTACTATTCTTACAAATATAATAACCCCCTTATACGCATCATATAATGAGTCAAATATAAGTGCTGAAAGTGGATTAGCAGCATCACCTGTAGGTGCTGGAATTTTGGTTACTATCTGTTCAAGAACTTCTTCGATATTAATACCATTCTTTGCTGATATAAGTGGTGCATCCTGAGCCTCTATTCCGATAATATCTTCAATTTCATCCTTAACCCTGTCTGGTTCTGCACTTGGAAGGTCTATCTTGTTAATAACAGGAAATACCTCAAGGTCGTGGTCAAGCGCAAGGTATACATTGGCAAGTGTCTGTGCCTCTATACCCTGTGCCGCATCTACTACAAGCACTGCTCCGTCACAGGCTGCAAGCGCCCTTGATACCTCATAGTTAAAGTCAACGTGACCCGGAGTATCAATAAGGTTGAATATATATTCCTCACCATCATTCGCCTTGTATACAGTTCTTACTGTCTGCGACTTGATAGTAATTCCCCTCTCTCTTTCTATATCCATATTATCAAGCACCTGCTCCTGCATTTCCCTGCTTGTAAGAAGACCTGTCTTTTCAATTATTCTGTCCGCAAGAGTTGACTTACCGTGGTCAATATGCGCTATTATACAAAAGTTTCTTATGTTTTTCTGATTAATCTTAGCCATTAATATAACCTGCCTGTTCTAAGTATTTTATAATTCCATCTGATACTGCCTTAGCTGTATTTTCCTTGTCTGTTGTTACCAGCTTGTTATCCTCGCTGCTATACATATTACCAAGCTCAACTATACAGCTTGCTGATGAACTATGCTGATTAAGGTAATAATCCTTTGATGAATCATCTGGAGTACCTGTATTCACCCCATTTGTACCAACACCTATCTCCTTAAATGCATCTATTATATCCGTTGCCAGCTTATTAGAGTCCTTTGGCGATGATGTATATATCCACGTGCTGACACCACTGCTTGTGCCTTTCTTCTTAGCAACATCTCTGTGAAGTGACACAAGTGCTGCTGCTTTTCCTGCACTGCTCTTTTTAATCCGTGCCGAATAATCTACATTTTCATCTGCTGTCCTTGTCATAACAACAATTATACCATACGCACTAAGATTGCTCTCAATAAGCTTAGCGAGCTCTAACACCTGGTCTTTTTCATAATTCTTCCCATCATACTGTCCCGTATCAGTTCCACCGTGTGATGCATCTATACACACAACTGCCTTTTCTGACGCCCCCTGCTTTTTCGTATCAGTATCATTTCCAGACATATCATTAGCAGCACCCACAGAAGCAGAAGTATCTTCTGTGGCTTTACCAGTACCTGCTGCCGGTCTTATTGACGTTCCAAAATCGGCATATAACATAGCTGCAAATATAAGGACTGCTATAATAGAGGCTAATCCAAATATTCTGTGCCATCTAATTCCTGAATTATTACTTTTCATATCATTCTTTCCATATCTGTTTTAATAAATATAAAGCCTTTTCCCCTTATACCAGCTATACTATTCTATTTTCATAGACACGGCTGAGAATGTCAAGCAAAATGTTATATTATATGAAATATTTTATAACTTTTTAAGTTACTGTTAAGAGCCAATTCCCCAAATGCCATGCATGGCTCCTGACAATAACCATTTTAATCAACAGGCCCTTACCATCTCCCTCTTGAGCCTCTTTATAATCTTTTTCTCCAGTCTTGATATATAAGACTGGGATATTCCTAGCATATCTGCTACCTCTTTCTGTGTTTTTTCCTCTCCATCCTTGTCACTAAGCCCATACCTCAAATCGACTATAATTCTCTCCCTCTCTGACAGATTGCCGAGCGCATTTTTAAGTGCCTTCATCTCAACCTCATTTTCAAGATCCTTATAACATACATCATCATCTGTACCAAGAATATCTGATAACAGAAGTTCATTGCCATCCCAGTCTACGTTAAGCGGTTCGTCTATGGATACCTCTGCCCTTATCTTGCTGCTTCTTCTAAGGTGCATAAGAATTTCATTCTCTATACATCTTGAGGCATATGTAGCAAGCTTTATATTCTTATCACGGTCATACGAATTGATTGCCTTTATAAGTCCTATTGTTCCGATCGATATCAAATCCTCTACTCCAACCCCTGTATTATCAAACTTTTTTGCTATGTATACAACCAGACGAAGATTGTGCTCTATAAGCATTTTCTTGGCATAATCGTCATCTTCAGTCTTTAACATCGCCAGTACATTTTTCTCCTCCTCTGCATCAAGCGGTGCCGGTAATACCTCTGCCCCTCCTATATAGTGAACCTCTCTTGTTCCTAACATATAAAGATTTCTTATAGATGGTACCATCTTAAACCGAAAACGATCTGCAACTGCCACTTTTATCACCATTTCTCTCCTCATTTCTACGGCGCTGTTACACTCACAGGAATACGGATGCACCGCCAACATATTCCTGCCCTGCAATGCAAAGACTGATTATTATGTCTGTTACATTCGCATTAACTCATATGTCCATTGATTAGTGCCTGATATTCCCCATTTTGCGATACTTTCCTGTCGGAAAGTCCTATCAGCGCACCCTTATAAGCCTTCGTTTCATTACTGTTAGATATGTACATACAATCCGATGTAATAACTTCTATCATCCCCTCATTATTACCTATAGTTGTGTATGGTATAATATGATACTTTAATCTCTCGTAATCATTTATCTGATAAAGAACACCTTCAAAATATGATTTATCCATCACATTTACAGGTTTACCCGCATATACATCGACAAGCTGATTTCCTGTGTCTATTATTCCCTGTAGCATAATCTTTTCATCACCTATAACAACGGTAACTTTATATATACTTATATCTCTCCTGTGCATACGAAGCATATTAGAAAGCAGTATAACCACCACCACTGACACTCCCCCTGCAAACACAAGCTGACCATCTGTAACCAGTATATTTCTTACTATCCATCCTGCATATGTATAATACACAACCATATGCATAACGCCACCTGTAAGGCAGGCAACAGACAGCATAACAATCATACCCTTCAGCAGTCCCTTAAAATAATTCCTTAAAGCATACTTATCCATGTTACTCTTATCTGCCCTTATAATACTTAACGGACTATTTATCACCACAAGCATAAGGCAGCTAACAATAAAATATGTGCACAAATTAACGAATAGCCTATATTTATCCGGAAAACTCACTGCAATGACCGACCATACTGCGCCTAAAGTGGAAGAAAGCAGTAGTCTTGCAACAGATGCATAATAATGCATAATTCTGTTTACAATAAATAGTACAATCAAATCCATACAATAATTAATTCCAAATAATATATCTATATATATTACAATCCGCTCTCACCCCCATACATCACTACATTCTCTGTTCTGTATAAAAGATTATATAAATCTTTTGAACAATTAGAGTATACATAAGTGTCGGTGCAAAATTTGTCGGACAAAGGGCTGTATTAGAAAAAATGCATAAAAATCACTTTAATAATGCATAAATCAGAAAATACATCAAAAAATTTAGAAAATATAAGAAGTGTTTCACCACTTTTTCATAGAAAATATACTAAAAATAAAGAAACCCGATACTGTAGCATCAGGTTTCCAATATGTTTTTTTACCCCACTCACCCTTGACAAAGAACCAAAACAAAAAAGCAGGACAAAGTATATCACTATAACTCTGTCCTGTTAATATATGTAATAATTAAATCTTCATTACTTTCTATTCTTCTGAAGGAAAGTAGGTATTGTAATTCCATTAGGCTTTACATTGCTTGTCACTGGATTTGGCTGCTTAAGTCCTGGAAGTGGGTCAGGCATTGATGTTGTACCCATACCTTCTGTTCCCTGTGGCTGCTGGTATGTATAGGAAGGCTTTACAGCTGGTCTTGGCATCTGTGTCTGAGCCTGCGCCTTAGGTGAAAACTTTGCCATAGCATTATTTACATTCAGACCTTCTATTCCTGTAGCAATAACAGTGATTGTACAACTGTCTGTTGCACTCTCATCATATACCGCACCGAATATAATGTTTGCATTATCACCGGCAAGTTCCTGAATATAACTTGCAGCATCATTCGCCTCAACAAGTCCGATATCACCAGATATGTTAATAATAACATGTGATGCACCTTCGATAGTTGTTTCAAGAAGAGGACTGGCAACAGCCTGCTTAACAGCCTCGATAGCCTTGTCATCTCCTGTAGCAGCACCGATACCTATATGTGCAATACCCTTGTCCACCATAACTGTCTTAACATCAGCAAAGTCAAGATTAATAAGTCCAGGAACATTAATAAGGTCAGTGATACCCTGAACTGCCTGCTGTAATACCTCATCAGCCTTTTTTAAAGCTTCCGGCATAGTTGTTCTTCTGTCTACTATCTCAAGAAGCTTGTCATTAGGAATAACAATAAGTGTATCTACACTCTCCTTAAGCTTCTCAATACCTGCCTCAGCATTAGTCATACGTGTTCTTGCCTCAAATCTGAAAGGCTTGGTAACTACACCTACTGTAAGAATACCCATCTGCTTTGCAATCTTAGCTACTACTGGTGCAGCACCGGTACCTGTTCCGCCACCCATACCACATGTAACAAAAACCATATCTGCACCCTTCATTGCCTGTGTAAGCTCTTCCACGTTCTCTTCTGCAGCCTTTTCACCAATCTCAGGCTGTGCACCTGCACCTAATCCCTTTGTGAGCTTTTCACCTATCTGGATGGCAGTTGGAGCCTTACATAACTGAAGTGCCTGACTATCGGTATTAATTCCGATAAATTCGACACCTGTTATACTTTCATCTATCATTCTATTTACAGCATTATTACCAGCACCACCAACACCGATGACTATAATTTTTGCTGATAAATTAGATTCATTTTGTATTATTTCTAACAAGGTTATTGCCTCCTTCTATACTTATACATACCTATAATGATATAATTTTTCGTAGTAAATATCAACTATTTTTTTGTTTTTTTATTCATTCAATACACTATTATTCATAGCAGATATCAAAAATGCTTCACATTTTTCTAATGCTGTATATCCGCTAATTATCATCCTTTTTGAATATTATAGCATTACTATCCTTTGTATAGTCCTGCATATAAAGTGTTCCCTTAAGCCCTGCAAACTTTGATGCCATCTGCTTTAACTCAAAAAGCTTGTCCGTATAATCATCACTCTTTCCAAGATACACCTTTACATCATCAACATACAGTATTACACTATCCGATGAGTCAAAGTATACCTTTGACACACCAAGTTCATACTTATCAAAACTCTGCGTAAGGTCAAGTATCTGTCTGAATATCTCATCATCCCCTACATCTAACTTTGACCCAAGCACGATAGCATTAAACTTAAGTCCTATTATCTCAGGAACTTTATCATAGCTTTCTGTCGAACTTTCAACTACAATACCATCCTTATCAAAGAACATATTGCAGCCCATATATCTTATATAACCTATAACTGGCTTCTCATATACAGTTACATACAACTTTCTTGGTCCCTGTACCTCTACTTCATACTTCTGTATGAATGGAATTGTCTTTTTCTTATTCCCAAACAGCTTATAAAGCACTACATTCGGCTTGTCACTTCCAAATATTTTCTCATTCATTTCCTGATCTGAATAGTGGGAACTGCCAACATATGTTATTTCATCTGCCTGAAAGTAGACATATCCCGCAATTCCCGCTACAAGAAGGATAATTACTATAATAAGAAATATCAGCAAGCCGTTTTTCTTCTTTTTGACTTTTGCCATATACTATCTTTCCAACCTAATCTGACTACTTATATTAAATACTATTCCAAGTTCAGCAAGTAAAAACAGCGTTGCAGTTCCTCCATAGCTTATAAATGGTAATGTTACACCCGTATTAGGAAATACATTGGTTACTACCGCAATATTAACAATTACCTGAATAGCAATATGTGCAAATACACCGACTGCTAAAAGTGAACCAAACAGGTCTGGTGAATTCTGTGATATATATATAATTCTCCATAACATTATTATAAAAAGGAGTATTACACATATTGCACCAAACAGTCCTAATTCCTCACATATTATTGAAAATATCATATCATTCTGTGATTCTGGTATAAAACCCAGCTTCTGCATGCTCTTTCCAAGTCCTTTACCAAATAGTCCTCCAGAACCTATAGCATAAAGTCCCTGCATAGTCTGGTATCCCTTGCCATCTATATACTTTTCCGGATTAACCCACACTAAAAGTCTTGCAAGACGGAAATTCTCACTGAGCGCACTGCCTGATGCCACTGCATTTTTAAGTACCTGCCTGAGTCCGACATAACCTGCAGCTATAAGAGCTGCTATTCCACCATGAAGTCTGTAGTTAGGATACGCAACAAACGACATAATAAACACAATTCCACATATGATAATCGCACTACTTAAGTTGGATGTAATTACAAGTATCATTGCTGCTGGCAAAATGGCACATCCTGCAAATATCTTGAAATTCTTACTGACCGTTTTTATCTTCGTCCCCGCCGCGCACATCCGCGCCGCCGTCATTATAATAACCGCGATTTTAACAAGTTCGGCCGGCTGGAAGCTTATAGGTCCTATGTATATCCATCTTTTGGCACCGTGGCTCTCACTTCCAAAGAATACAACAGCAACAACTGTAAGCAGTGATACTATAAAAATCCATGGTGCAAACCTTTTCAGCCAGTGATAATCTGCATATCTGGCTATTAGAAACATAACAGCAAACCCAAGTAAATCAAAAGCAAGCTGCTTTTTGAAATAATATTCCGGATCGCCCTTATTAATCTGTGCCGTATAAGAACTCGTACTATATACCATAGTAAGTCCGAAGCCAACTATAAATATAAGAACAAACAGAAGACTGTAATCAAAATAAAATCCATTCTTCCTCTTCTTTTTCGCCATATTCTTCCTCTTTTAATTAATAAATATTAATAATGTTGATATCTTATTAATCAAGCTTGTTGACATATTCCTTGAACATATCTCCGCGCTGTTCGTAGTTATCAAACATTCCCCAGCTTGCACATGCAGGTGATAATAATACCGCATCACCCTCACTTGCATTTTTTGCACATATTGATACTACCTCTTCAAGTGACTCTGCATATACATAATTCTTAAAACCGTACTTATCACATGTCTTAGCTATCTTTTCTGCTGTCTGTCCGAGTAACACAAGCATTTTAACCTTATCTTTAAATGCTTTGACATACATATCAAACTCTGAACCTTTATCGTATCCACCGCCTATAAGTATAGTTGGTCTTACCATAGCTTCTATAGCCTTAACAGATGCTTCAGGATTAGTTCCCTTAGAGTCATTGTAATACCATACACCCTTCTTTGTTGCCACATATTCTATTCTGTGTTCAACTGCCTTAAAGCACTTCACCTGCTCTATTATGATATCATCAGGAATACCAACAGCCTTTGTCATCGCTATGGCTGCACATACATTTTCATAGTTATGTGTTCCTAAAAGATTCATATCATGGATATTGAGCATAAGCTTATCCTGTGTTCCATCTGTATATCTTATGTCATCACCATCAAGATAAGCGCCTTTATCCGGCTTTCTCTTACTTGAAAACCACACTACAGAAGCCTTACATTCACTTCCAAAGCGATACAGTTCTTCATCTTCCATATTAAGTACGCACACATCATCTTTAGTCTGGTTCTCTGCTATTCTTTCCTTTGTGTGTGCATAACATTCCATAGTATGATGTCTGTTAAGATGGTCTGGTGTTATGTTAAGAATAGCACTTACAACCGGATGGAACCTGTGTACTGTTTCTAACTGGAAGCTGCTTATCTCTGCAACTGTATATGAATTCTCACTTGTCTTAAGGACTTCACCGGTATATGAATTACCTATATTACCTACTACATAAGTCTGTTCATTGTATGCCTTTACTATCTGTCCGACAAGTGCTGTCGTTGTCGTCTTTCCGTTAGTACCTGTTATAGCTATTATTCTTCCCTTATCATAGTTATAAGCAAGCTCTATCTCTCCCCATACAGGCACTCCTGCCTCTTCAAACTTCTTGACAAGAGGACTGTCAACCGGCACACCCGGACTTATAACAAGAAGTTCAACCTTTTCTGTTATATCATCTGCAAGTTCTCCTATAATAATCTGTGCCTTATTGCCATTAAGCTTCTTTGCTACTGCTTCCTCTGTAAGCTTTTCATTGGCATCATATATAATACAGTCTGCTCCTGCTTTGTTAAGTAAATCTATGGCACCTATTCCACTTATTCCGGTACCTACAACCATTACCTTTTTACCTTTTAATTCCATAATCACTCTTCCTATCTGCCTATGTATACAGGCTATCTTTGTATTATCAGTTACAAAAAGCTTATTATATTTTACTCTAAGCATTCTCATATGTAAAGTAGGCTTTTAGCCATTATACAAAGCCTTTTGTTACTTTTTCTCCATATATGGAAGTATATTTTCATACAATTCCTTTATAACCGGGGCTGCTATAGTACCTCCATAGTATACTCCCTGTGGTTCGTCTATAAGACACATCGCTATAACTGATGGATTATCTGTATCCGAAAAGCCTATAAATGATGAGATATACTTTCCTGAACCTCTTGGAAGCTTCTGCGATGTAGCCGTCTTTCCACCTATGGAAAAGCCCTCTATATACGCATTTTTTCCGCCGCCCTCTTCAACAACCTGCCTTAATATATCTCTCATTGTATCGCTTGTCGTACTGCTTATGGCATCCTTTGAAGCTTCATAAGCAAATTCACTGTAGGTCGTTCCATCACTTGAACAGGTCTTTACTGCAAAATGTGGTGTCACAAGACTGCCGCCATTGACAATAGCCGCTGCTGCCCTTAACATCTGCATAGGCGTTATCTGGAATGACTGTCCGAAAGACATAGTTGCAAGCTCCACCTCGCCTACATTTTCTTTCTTATGAATAATAGCACCTGCCTCACCTGCAATATCTATTCCTGTCTTTGATGTAAAGCCAAGCTTATTAAAGTACGTGTAGAAGTTATCAACACCCACACGTCTTCCCCATTCTATAAATGCGGGATTACAGGAGTTCATAACTGTCTGTGTAAATGTCTGTGTGCCATGTCCTGTAGTCTTATGACATCTTATCTTTCTGTCTGCAACTATAGTTGAACCTCCACACGTATATGAGTCAGACAGGCTGACAACACCTGTTTCAAGCGCTGCCGTTGCTGTGACCATCTTAAAGATTGAACCCGGCTCATAAGTATCATTGATACAGAAATTACGCCACATATTGTTGAGTTTATCCATCTTGCTCCCTTCCGTGCCGTCATCATCATAATTTAACGTATATGGGTCATTAAGATTATACTCCGGCGCATTTACCATAGTATATAATTCACCATTCTGTGGGTTCATTACTATTATAGATACTCTTTTAGCCCCCTTCTTAACAAGTGTCTTTTCTGCAAGCTGCTGCGCATATGACTGAATGTTCATATCTATACTTGTATACAGGTCGCACCCCGCCTGCGGCTCAAGCCTGCCCTCTCTTTCTCCGGTAAGCTCACTTCCCCACGCATCTGTAAGTGTGAGTATCTTTCCACTATCCCCCGACAGATATGCATCATACTTTGCCTCAAGTCCTACTATTCCCTGATTATCACTTCCCGTAAAGCCTATGACCTTTGAAGCTAGTGTATCATATGGATAATATCTTTTATAGTCTTCATCCACCTTTACACCAGAATAGCCATATTCTCTTATTCTGTCCCCAATTTCCTTATCGACATTGGTTTTAATAATCTCTATTGAAGATACTTTATTAACCTTTTTGGCTATTATCTGCTCATCTGCTGACAGTTCATCACACAGCATGGTAATAACTTTGTCTGCCTCTTTTATCTGGTTATGTATAACGGATACTGTACACACTGTCTTATTATCTGCAAGCACAACACCATTAGTATCAAGTATCCTTCCCCTCATAGCTTTTATGGCACGTTCTCTTTCGTGCAGCTCTATCGCCTTCCTGCTGTAATATTCAGCCTCGACTGTCATTATACAGCCTATACGCACCACCAGCAGGGTCATTATGACAATAAGACTTACCACTATCGTAAGAAGCTTCTTTCTATGTCTTGTTCTTACATATATCGAATACCGCTCATCCTCGTTCAATTCTATTCTTTCTTTCATAAAATGCGATAACCCCGAATAAACTTACTTTATATTATGTAAGTTCACTCAGGGTTATTCTTATACTTATTATTACTAATCAACTGATGGCATCGTCTGATTTGTTTCAGTAGTGTTTGATATTGAACCTTCTGGCACATCACCTACTGTCAGCTCATCTTCACTGTTACTTGTGTCTACAGGCTCATCAAGTGCATCCTTATAAACACTCATATATGGAAGAAGCTTTTCTAATATATCATGTGAAAGCTGAAGAACATCTGCTGAGTTTCCGGATGTTCCTGTTGTTCCATCTGGTTCATCAATTATTACATATATAGCAAACTTAGGATTATCCGCAGGTGCATGTCCTATAAAAGATATAAGCCACTTGTTCTCACTTCTTGGTGACTTCTGCGCTGTACCTGTCTTTCCTGCTACTGAATATCCTGTAACAGCTACTTTCTTGGCTGTTCCTGACTCAACTGTATTCTTAAGATATCTTCTTAAAAGCTTTGATGTTGACATAGTAACTGTCTGTCTTATAAGAGTTGCCTTGTTTTCTTTAACAACCTCACCATTAGCAGACTCTATTCTTTTTACTACATGTGGCTGATATAACATTCCACCATTAATGATAGAACAGTATGAAGCCATCATCTGCATCATATTGACATTGATAGTCTGTCCAAATGAGTTGCATGCAGCATCTATAGTTGTCATCTTATCACCATAGACAATACCTGTTGTTTCTCCCGGAAGGTCTATGCCCGTTGTCTGTCCAAAGCCAAAAAGTGACTGATATTCTGAAAACTTGGCATTACCAAGCTCTAATGCAAGATGTATCATATATGGGTTGCACGAATTCATAACAGCCTGCTCAACTGTAAGTGTACCATGTCCGCCTGATGAGTATACATGACACTTAAGTCTGTCAGGACCTATCATCTCATATCCGTTACATACATATGTATCTCCATCCTTAACAACACCCTCTTCAAGGGCTGATGCAACCGTAACCGGCTTGAATGTTGAACCCGGCTCATAACTTTCTGATACACAATAGTTCGTCCAGAGTGAATACAATGCATTCTTGTAACCATCATCTGTCATCGTAGCTATCTGCTCATCTGTATACAAGCCGCTTATATCTCTTGGTTTGTTAAGGTCAAATGTAGGATAACTTGCCATTCCTAGTATTTCCCCGTTTGATGGGTCAGCCACAACTACTGCCGTGTTCTTAGATGGCTTTTCTTCGTTATATTCCTTAATACACTGCTCGATAACAGACTGTACGTTATAATCTATCGTTGTTACAATATTGTTGCCATCTACAGCAGCTTTCTGTGTTTCAGTAACCTCAAGACCCTCATCTACATAACTGTAAGTAGTTCCATTAGTTCCTGTAAGTTCATCATCATACTGGCTTTCTATACCAAGCTCTCCACCATTGTTAGCACTTGCAAAACCTACTGTGTCACATGCAAATGTGCCGAGTGGATACTTTCTTATATAACTGTCCTCAAACCATACACCCTCTATATTCTTGCCTTCTGTCTTATCGTCAGCAAGAGTCTTAAACTCTTCTATCTCGTCAGATGTAAGGTTTTTAAGAAGCTTCTGGTATCTGCTGTCAGGATTATTGGCAACTCTGGTCTCAAGCTCGCCCCTGTCAAGGTCAAAGCACTTCACAAGCGCACTTAATGTCGGCTCTTTATAAGCCTCATCTGATAACATCTGCTTTACATCAAGAATAAGATTATACACTCTCTCACTATACGCAAGGACTGTGCCATCACTTGTAAGTATCTGTCCTCTCTTATATGGAAGTTCAGTTGATGTGTAAGTCTGATGGTCTAATACTGCCTTTGCGTATGTATCACCATGTGTATAGTTAATCCTGAATACCTGACCTCCAAGTACCATTAATATAACAACAACCATGCCAAGTGCCACCTGACCCTTGACATGGACTCTTCTTAACATTACTTTTTTTCTTCTGTACTTATTTCTTCTTAACTGTTCATCACTAACCATAAGTACCTCTTATAAATATATTTTGCCTGTTAGTTCGCATCCGGAACATCCTTGTACTGCTTTACATATTCACTTTCTTTAGAATTATATGTAATAACCTGGTCTTTTCCCGGATACACCATTCCAAGCTCATTAACTGCTGTATTATACAGAGCATTATAATCTATGCTTGCATTAATATCAGACTCAAGAGCATCATTATCATCCTTAAGTGAATTAAGAGTACTCTTTAATTCAATTATCTTATCAGAGTTAGCCTTAGCTACCGCCTGTACATTAAGATACTGATAACAGATAAAGAAAACAACCGCTGCAACAGATGCAACTACCATTGTATACATAAGGTTAATCTTATTATTACGTCTTATCTGCTTCTGTCTTGCTTTCCTTTGTTCTCTTGATTCCTCTGTTTCTTCGTCACGTCTTAATGGCTGTGCAGTATTAAGCTGTCTTGCAGTACTTCCATACTCATATGCACTACGTGATGAAACGCCGGAACCTGTTCTCTTGTTCTTTACGTTACTCTTCTTCACTTCTCTTACCTCCCCTTATGCCCTTTCAAACACTCTCAGTTTAGAGCTTTTTGATCTGCTGTTCTCTTCTAATTCTTCATCCGAAGGAACTATAGGCTTTCTTGTTATAACTTTCCCCTTAGACTTCTTTCCACACACACATGTTGGAAAACTTGGTGGACACGTACATGGATTTTCATTGTTCTTAAATCTCACCTTAACTATCCTGTCCTCTAAGGAATGAAATGTTATGATACACAGACGTCCCTCTTTATTAAGCCTGTCTATCATCATATCAATTGAATTCTCAAGAACTTCTAACTCTCTGTTAAGTTCTATCCTAATCGCCTGATATGTTCTCTTGGATGGATGCCCTCCTGTCGCCCTTACCTTCATTGGTATTGCGGCTTTTATAATGTCGTTAAGTTCAAATGTTGTTTCTATCGGCTTTTCTTTTCTTGCAGCCACAATATGCTTTGCAATGTTCTTGGCAAATCTGTCCTCACCGTAATCTCTTATTATCCGGTAAAGGTCATATTCACTGTAATCATTGACAATGTCTCTTGCAGTTACTTCCTGCCTCTGGTCCATACGCATATCAAGCTTTGCATCCACATTATAAGTGAAGCCTCTCTCTGCTGTGTCAAGCTGATACGATGAAACACCTAAATCTAACATTATACCGTCTACCTTATCTATAGAAAGGTCATTAAGCACCTTATCCATATTACAGTAATTGTTTCTGACTATAGTAACTCTGTCCTTAAACGGCTCAAGCCTTTTACTTGCTGCCTTTATTGCATCCTCATCCTGGTCTATGCCTATGAGTCTGCCCTTGTCTGAAAGCCTGCTTGCAATCTCATATGAATGACCGCCTCCTCCAAGCGTGCCATCTACATATATACCATCTGGCTTGATATTCAGTTCATCAACCGTCTCGTATAATAATACTGACTTATGCTTGAATTCCATATCACTCTTCTCCCTGCACTATCATATGGTAAAGCCCAGACTTTCCATATTCTCTGCGACTTCTTCCATATCATCATCATAAATGCTTATGCTTTCATTCCATCTTGCCTTATCCCATATCTCTATACGGCTTCCAACACCAACAAGGACAACATCCTTCTCAAGTGCTGCGAATTCACGTAATACCGATGGAATAAGTATTCTTCCCTGCTTATCAATCTCCATCTCGGCAGCTCCAGCAAGAAAAAATCTTGTAAACTTTCTGGCATCCTTATTCGTAAGAGGTAATGTTCTTAACTTTTCCTCAAACTTACGCCAGTCTTCGCTTGTGTATACAAAGAGACAGTTATCAAGTCCTTTGGTAACAACAATGTTATCCCCAAGACTTTCACGGAATTTAGCTGGAACGATTATTCTGCCCTTGGCATCTATAGTATGACTATATTCGCCCATGAACATGATTACCGTTCCTCCCTTCGCCACTTTCATCCACTATCTACTACTTTGTTCCACTTCAGAGCTAATTTTATACTTTTTTAATAAAAAAGACAAGTAGTTTGTAGAAGTTTTTGCACAATTTTTTAATAGTGAATGATTTTAGTAATATAAGTGGATGCCTATAGCACACGCAGCGTTCAATGCCCGAAGCTTTAATTGGATATTTCACACTGCCTGCACTACAGGCATCCACTTATATTATGTCTGGTTGTGATGTAATTAAGTTTTGAATTATATTTATAGAATACTTTAATAATTTAAAGTAATCAAGTGTAACAAAATAACATTTTATGAAAATATATCTATACAAACAATACAAAAAGACCAGATACAAGTTCACATATAGCAAACTTATATCCAGCCTTATATTTTATATATTCTTTTTGTATCAATTTTATATCTTATACATTAAAACGGAAAAGAATTACATCGCCATCCTTAACAACATATTCCTTACCTTCCATACGAACAAGTCCTTTTTCCTTAGCCTTTGTGTATGAGCCGCAGTCTAAAAGATCCTGATAGTTTACTACTTCCGCCTTGATGAAGCCTCTCTCGAAGTCACTGTGAATTTTGCCAGCAGCTCCCGGTGCCTTAGTTCCCTCTGTGATAGTCCATGCTCTTGTTTCAGTTTCACCCGCTGTTAAGTAGCTGATAAGACCGAGTATTCTGTAGCTTGCTGCTACAAGCTTGTCAAGACCTGATGAGCTGATACCAAGGTCATCAAGGAACATCTTCTTTTCATCATCATCAAGCTCTGATATTTCTTCCTCTATCTGTGCGCATATAACGAATACCTCGCAGTTGTCCTTCTTTGCATATTCACGCACCTGTGCAACATATTCATTGTCTGCACCATCATTTGCAAGGTCATCTTCTGATACATTTGCTGCAAATATAACTGGCTTGGCTGTAAGAAGATTATATTCCTTCATAAATGCTTCTTCATCCTCATCTTCGCACTCAAAGTTCTTTGCAAGATTACCTGCTTCAAGGAAAGCAAGAAGCCTTTCTATAAGGTCACACTCCTTAGCGATATCCTTATTATTATAAGAAGCTCTCTTCTGCTTTGCTAATCTTCTCTCAAGTACTTCCATATCTGAGAATATAAGTTCAAGGTTGATTGTTTCTATATCTCTGACAGGATTAATAGAGCCGTCTACGTGTACGATATTAGAATTCTCAAAACATCTTACAACGTGAACTATTGCATCTACTTCTCTTATATTGGCAAGGAACTGATTACCAAGACCTTCACCCTTGCTGGCACCCTTTACAAGTCCTGCAATATCAACAAACTCTATAACTGCTGGTGTTATCTTAGCTGAATTATAAAGTGCTGCAAGCTTGTCAAGTCTTTCATCTGGTACAGTAACAATACCAACATTAGGGTCTATTGTGCAGAATGGGTAGTTAGCTGACTCTGCTCCAGCCTTTGTAAGTGAATTAAATAATGTACTTTTACCTACATTTGGAAGTCCGACAATTCCTAATTTCATAACTTATTATACCTCTTTGAAAATGCTGTATTTCAAACATTCCCGCCTTTCTATGTTATTTTACTACATAATGTGCTATATAATTCTCAGGGCTTTTCTATCTTTTCACCTCTTTATGCTATATAAGCATAAATAACCCGATACAATTTATTATTATATCATAAGTCTTATCATTTTAAAACCATGTATTTTTATAATTCGACAATATCACTTAATCAACTCTATTGCTAGTAATATTTGCGGCTTTGTCATATATAGACAATCATAATAATAAAAAGAAATAGCATCCCACACCGTCC
>FR886339.1 GCA_000436535.1 Eubacterium sp. CAG:252
CCAAGAGAAGAACTTAAGGAGATTATGTTTATTCCTTTGATGGATGAGGAATAATTAGTATACAATAAGATGTGCTGTATTTGTATAATATGATACAATACGATGGTTAAACAGTCAAAAATCTGGTTATGAATGAAAGATATATCTTTCTAATTTGCATCCTCGGTATCATAGTATTATTATAAAGATAAAAAGTATAAAATACAGCATCAGATTGGAGATATTATGAAAAAGATAAGTATAATGGTACCTTGTTATAACGAGGAAGAAAATGTTGTACCATTGAGTGAAGCGCTTATAGATATGTTTGCAAAAGACCTTCCAAAGTATGATTATGAGATATTATTTATTGATAATGATTCTACGGATACAACAAGAGTTAAGTTAAGACAGTTATGTAAGAATAACCCAAAGATAAAAGCAATATTTAATGCAAAGAACTTCGGACAGTTTAATTCACCTTATTATGGAATACTCCAGACAACAGGTGACTGTACTATACCTGTATGCGCAGACTTTCAGGACCCTATCGATGTTATCCCAAGACTTGTTGCAAAGTGGGAGGAAGGATATAAGATTGTGTGTGCAGTAAAGTCATCAAGCAAGGAAAATCCTGTTATGTACTTTCTCCGCTCATGCTATTACAAGCTTATAAAGAAGATGTCATCGGTTGAACAGATAGAGCACTTTACAGGTTTTGGTCTTTATGACAAGTCTTTTGTGCAGGTGTTAAGAGACCTTAAAGATCCTATTCCTTTCATAAGAGGCATAGTTGGTGAATTAGGCTTTAAAAAGACTGAAATTGAATATACACAGGCACAGAGAAGAGCAGGAAAGACTCATAATAATTTCTTTACATTATATGATGCAGCTATGTTAAGCTTTACATCATATACAAAAATAGGCTTAAGACTTGCAACATTTGTTGGTGCATTTATAGGGGTTGTCAGTGTTATTGTGGCAATTGTATATCTTATACTTAAACTTGTATACTGGAACAGATTTGCAGCAGGGATGGCACCACTTATTATATTAGTGTGCTTCTTAGGTGCTATGCAGCTTATATTCATAGGTCTTATGGGCGAGTATATACTCAGTATGAATAAGCGTCTTATGAACAGGCCGCTTGTTGTTGAAGAAGAAAGACTTAATTTTGAAGAAGAAAAGTAATAAACATAATTAACTTATGATTAGCAGAATGGAGAGGTTATGACTAATTTAGAAAAAGCACACAGGATAAACAGAATACTTATGAGAAAGCTTCACTCGGTATGTGAAGAATATGGAATTACATATTATTACGACTCGGGTTCACTTATCGGGGCAGTAAGACATAAAGATTTTATACCATGGGATGATGATATTGATATCGCATTTACAAGGAAAGAATTCAAAAAGCTTAAGGAAGTACCTAAGGAAGCATGGGGCGAGGACTTTGAACTTGTGGAAGTTAAAGACCTTGTAAAGGATGCGTTCTTTGACTTTCCAGCAAGACTTGTATATCTTGGAGAGTCAGTGCCTCTTCAGAGCTATGACAAAGTAAAGGGACACGTAGTAAAGAAGTATGAGGATAAGATGGTGCTCGACTGTTTCATCCTTGATAATGCCTATGATTCAGCATTTAAGCAGTTAATATTAAGAATGAGACTTACATTTATATATGGTCAGTGTATGGGACACAGGGATTCTATTGATTATTCAGAATTCGGAACAATCACAGGTCTTGGCGTAAGATTTTTTGCTGCTATAGGAAGACACAAGTCACTTGATAAGCTCAGGGAAAAGTATGCTAAAGTCAGCCAGTCTGTAAAGGGAAATACTAAACACTACTTTTACAGTAATTATCCTATGCCGGAACTTAAGAAGTGGGTTGAAAAGGACTGGTACAGGGAAACAGTACCTCTTCAGGTTGGAGATGACTACTTTAACTGCCCTGTAGACTATGACAAAGTATTAAGGGCATGTTATGGTGATTATATGCAGCTTCCGCCAGAAGAAACAAGAGTACCTATGCATGTAAAACCAGATAAACAGTAAGTAATATTTATATGGTATAAAAATAGACAGAAACGGAGATTTATATGAAAATACCAGATAAGTTAAAAGGTATTACAGGCGATTTTATGTACAGCATGATGGGACTTATTGTGATGAATGGAGTAATCCAGCTTGCATTATACCCATTTTTAAGCAAAAAGTTAGGAACGGATGAATTCGGAGTTGTTCTTACGCTTATATCACTCATATCAATTATGGGCTCTACCTTTGGTACGGCAGCCAACTATTCAAGAATGGTTACAAGAATGAAGGGGCAGGACAGTAATGGGGATTATAATATATTTCTTTTAATGATAGCTGTTCTTTCAGTAATTGTTTCTATAGGCGGTCTTGTGTGGCTTCATAAGTTCAGCGCCATAGCAGAGGCAGGCTATCTTATATTAATGATAGTGACAGTGCTCAGATATTACTCAGATGTTGAATTCAGGCTTAACCTTAATTACAAAAGATTTTTTATATTCTATCTGCTTATATCAGTTGGATACTTAGCAGGTATAGGACTGTTCTTTGTCACACATTCGTGGATTATCGCCATGCTTTGCGGAGAATGTCTTGCAGTAGGCTTTGTTATGGCTACAGGCGGTATATACAGAGGACAGCTTTTTAAGAAGAGTAAGTACTTTAAGGATAATATGAGGTCGCTTTTAATACTGTCTGGTACAGAACTTATAGCAGCAGTTATACTTAATGCAGACAGACTTATATTACAGGCTATAGACGGAGGAACATCGGTAACTATATTCTATGCGGCAACGCTTATAGGAAAGATGGTTTCACTTATATCAACACCTCTTAACGGAGTTATAATCGGACATCTTACCAAGTACGAGGGCGGCATAAAGAAGAGTACATTTGTTAAGCTCTGTCTTGGCAGCGTTGTAGGAAGTCTTATTATAAATGTGTTCTGCTTCGGAGTATCATTTATATTCGTAAGAGTAATGTATGCTGAGATATTTGACCTTGTAAAGCCATACCTGTGGTGTGCCAACTTAGGTCAGGTATTCTACTTTATAGCTAATACACTCACTGTTATACTGTTAAGATTTACAGATGAAAAGTACCAGCTTGTTATTAATATATTATTCCTGATAGTATTTGTTGTAATAGCAATTCCTATGACATTTGCATTCGGCTTATGGGGAATGGCTATAGCTTTAGTTGCTGTCAACCTTATTAAGATATTAATAATAATGGCTGTTGGCTGTGCAAAGATTTAATAATAGTTTCAAGGGAGTTATATGGGAAAAATCAGTTATAAAAAAGAATTAATCATATATTGTTTTACTCTGTTAATGACTGCATTACTTTTTGGAAATAATATATTGCTTTATCAGGGAAAAAAGGCGGCATTGATAATGGCTGTTATAGTAACGGTTATTGATGTGCTGTCAGCTATACTTGCTAAAAAATATATAAGTATTGTTAACCAGTTATCGGCGGGTCTGTTTGTATTTTTTGCATATGTGCTTGTGTCAGTTCTGTTTAACAATGCTATGTGGGATTATGAATCACGTTTTTCAAAGGGACTTATAGTATTCTTTACAGTATATTCTTTCATAGTTATTGAGTCACTTATTGCATTTGTAAGGACATACAATAAGGAAAAGCTTGTAAGCTGGTTTAAGGATAACAGGGTAATGCTTGTTGTGCTGCTTATAGTATTAGTTTCAAGAATTCCATCAATGACACTTTCACAAAGATGGGATGCAGGCGAATATTACTATAGAATAGGACTTGCCAGAAATAATTTTACTTATTCAGGACTTGCAGATTTTTTTCATAGTTATAGTCTTTGCGGACATTCAGCATCACTTTTTTGTATGACATATATGATAGGTGAAATGATATATCCAAGACATATAATAGGAATATCAGTTATTAATCTTATACTAACACTTATTGCAATGTGGTGTATCTATAAGATAATAGTAAAGATTACAAGGTATGCATCAAAGAGCCTGTGTGCAGTGTATACACTTCTTATATCGTTTGCGCCACTCGTGTATACATTTACTACACATCTTAATCTTGATTATACTATGGCGCTTATAGTTGTGATGATTATATGCAGCTATATGTATGAAAAGCCTGTGCTTGTGGGAATACTCAGTATATTATGTTTCCAGACAAAGGAAAATGGCCTTGTCGTTGTTGCAGGTATCGCACTTGGACAGATAGTAAGACATATTCTCTGCGATAAGAAAAACTGCATAAAGCCTATATTCACAGACTTAAGATTATATGCGACATTAATAGCTGCACTTTTACAGCTCAGGTACTTTAATAAGTACGGTAATAACTGGGTTGCAACTGGCGACCAGGAGGCTGGCGGTCTGTTTAAGTGGAACAACCATGGCTCAGAGTGTCTTGGCCTTAACCCTTACTATATATGGATGAAGTTCAGACAGCAGTTTATACTTAACTTCAACTGGATTGTAGTGCTTATAATAATAGCTGGAACAATATACATTATAAAGAATAAGGAATATCTTAAGAAGCTTGGACATAAGAGAAGTGAAAGCTTTATGATATGCAGCGTTGTTGGTTCACTTGTGACACATTCTATGTTTGCTTATCTTTATATAACAGGAACCTGTACAAGATATAATATAATAAGCGATATACTTATGTATATTATTGCCATATATGTTATTGACAGGTTCAGGGAGGTATATGGATATAAGCAGAGTGTGACCGGTGATAATACAGCTAAGGCAGGTAACAGCACAGTAAGAAAGTATGCCGGAAAGGTATTGCTTGGTATCTGGATAGTTCTTGTGGCAGCAGAGTGCTTTGTCACAATCGACCCGCTCTCAAAGCTTGTTTTCACTAATGCAGATTCTGTAACAATGGATACACTTATTATGACAAGAGAGCACGAGCTTATGACTTATGGTGAGTCGCTTATCCATAATACACAGTACCAGAGTTATGATAAGTCTATGGATAAGATGCTTAAAGACATAGATTATGACCCTGATACAACTGATATATACCTTTATGATGATGGCGGTGTGTTCATATGTGGTAATGTTCCCCTGTACTATCTTAGCTGGGATAAGACCAAGCAGAAGAGAGTGTTTTATCAGAATGAGAATACAAAGCAGATGAATGATTATTATCTCATATTCGACCTTGATGAGAAGGGCGATGAGCTTTTAAAGAATGGTGAGCTTAAGGAAAAGGCAGTGTTTGTTGTAACGACATATTATGTCAATAAGTCAGTAAATGTAGACTTTTCAATGGACGTATTAAGCCGTTATTACGATATATCTGAAAGAAAAACTGCATCAACTTATCAGGGCGGTATATATTATTATGAACTTACACTGAAAAAGTAATTAATATACGAAACAGATAGATAAAGTTATAAATAGCATATAAATATACAAATCATAAAAATATTAGGAGAATAATTATTGCAAGGAGAAATGGCAATGAAAAGTGAGTACCTGAAGTCAAAAAAATTCTATGAAATAGTATTTATATGCTGTGCATTTGCAGGTATAATCGCGTGGGCAGCAGGGATAATACTGTTTGGTAATTCATCAGAACAGTTTGATATATTCTTTTTGAATACACAGGATTTTTTTGCGGATATAACTAATGTAATAGGATATTCCGCAAACAGGAATACATACGTTGAAACGTATTATCTTGGAGCATCTGAGAGAGCATATCCGGCTATTGTGTATCTGATGGCTTATATGTTATCAAGAATAGTGAATATGGACCCATATTTTGAGAGAAATTACTTCCTTGATATGTATACAGATACTAAGCTTCTCATAATACTTATACTTATTCTTATTGTAAATATGATAGCTATATATGAGCTTATAAGAAGCTGCAAGAACGGTAATAATGCTGTAAAGATTATGTCAGCGGTTGCTTTCTGTTTGTCATCGCCTGTGATATTCACGGTGGAGAGGGCAAACTTTCTTCTGATGACAATATTCTTTATAATATTTTATATATTTAATTATGACAGTGAGAATAAAGTAAGAAGAGAGCTTGCACTTATATCACTTGCACTGGCAGCTTCATTTAAGCTTACTCCGGCAGTGCTTGGAATACTGCTCATATATAATAAGCAGTGGAAAGAGGTCGTAAGGGTTATAATATATGGTCTTATATTTGGTATTGTGCCATTCATCTTTTTCCATGGCGGACTTGTCAATATAGGAAGAATGTTCCACAATGCCTCACTTAATGTAGATAAGTACGTAAGTACAGAAGGAGCTACTTTGACAGCTTCACTTGTAGCGCTTGGTGTCAAGGCGACAGAGGGTTCAATCAAGGTATTAAAGAATATAACGTATGTTGTAGCTTTACTGCTTCTTATACAGTCACTTTTCTATAAGGAAAAGTGGGAGGTTATAATGGCAGTTTCGATGGTTCTTATCGTGACACCATCACATTCAGGATATTACTGTATAATATACATTATTCCGGCAGCGATTGCATTTTTAAATGCAAAACAGCACTCATATAGTGACCTGCTGATATTATTTGCCCTTATTCTTATTGTTATGGACTTCCAGTGCAGTCTGTTCAAAAATGTGTTTGATTATCATCTTGCTATAGTTCTCATCCTTGCAGTGCTTCTTGTGAGAGGATTTATCAGAATGTACGAAGTTATAAACGTAAGAATGAAAAATAAAGCTGTTCAATAGAAAACTTAAGAAAATATAAGATTTAATTAAGAAAGTCCTAAGATATATTCTAACATCTTAGGACTTTCTTGATTAATGTGTAAGCAATTCAAAGAAATCACCATATTTAACATAAAAACGCAACATAAGGATATAAATGGTTATACAATAAAATGTAAATTATATGTAAAAATCAATGACAAGTAGTTCAAAGTGTGGTAAAATAAGTCAAGTATTGAACAAGTAATGATATCATACATAAGATTATGGAGGTTGGATATGAATCATACATTAAGTAAAAAGCAGTTTGACGTATTAGTACTGCTTGAAAAAGAAAGAAAAGCATTTACACAGCGTCAGATAGAAGAAAATACAGGCTATTCATTAGGAACAATCAACAAGGTAATGCAGGAACTTTCAGAGTTAAGGTATGTAGAGAATGGCCAGATTACTAATGATGGTGTGTCAGCACTTGAGCCATACAGAGCAAAGAGAGCTATATTTATAGCGGCAGGCTTTGGAAGCAGAATGGTGCCTATCACATTTAACACACCAAAGCCACTTGTAAGAGTACATGGACAAAGGATTATCGATGGACTTATAGATGCGTGTCTTGAGGCAGGTATCAATGAAATATATATAGTAAGGGGCTATCTTGCTGAACAGTTCGATCAGCTTCTTTATAAGTACCCTATGATAAGATTTCTTGAAAACCCTGTATACAATGAAGCTAACAATATATCATCTTCAATGGTAGCAAGATATATGCTTTCTAACGCATATGTTTTTGAGGCAGATTTACTTATATCTAATCCATCTATCATAACAAAGTATCATTACACATCAGATTTTCTTGCTATTAAGAAGGACAGAACAGATGACTGGTGCTTTGTGGTAAAGGATGATGTTATTGTTGAGGAGAAGGTCGGTGGTTATGACTGCTGGCAGATGGTAGGCATATCTTACTGGAATGATGAGGATGGGCATAAGTTATCTAACGATATCAAGGAAACTTATGAACAGCCGGGTGGTAAGGAAAGATACTGGGAACAGGTTCCACTTGTATTCTGCAAGGACCACTATAAAGTACATGTACGTGAGTGTGATGAGGATGACATAATCGAGATAGATACATTCAGGGAATTACAGACTATTGATAAGATATATGATGTTTAGGATTATGTCTTAATAAGCATATGAAAGGTAATAATAAATACAATCGCAGCGGCAGCACTTGAGAACTGGCCGGACTTAATAGTAGAGAGTGGTGTCCACTTTGGCAAAGAGTCTTACGTACTTCTTGTAGTATGGATTGTGCTTGGTATAATATTCTACTTAAAGCAGATTAAGTATTTAAGACCGGAAAGCAGTGCTAATAATCATTATACTAAAGATATATAAAAATGTGCTATGGATTGACAAAATGCGTAGTATGGGATATAATTTTCCAACATATAAGGGTGAAGTGCGCCTATATGAAAAAGTTAATTATGCAGTTATATAAGAAACGAGGTATATCATGAAGAAAACAGCGTTAATAATGGCAGGTGGAAAAGGGGAAAGATTCTGGCCAAGAAGCAGAGTTAACCTTCCTAAGCAGTTTTTATCATTAACAGATGATGGAAAGACAATGATTCAGCTTACGGTTGAGAGAATCAGTCCATTAGTTGATATTAAGGACGTATATATTGCAACGAATGCTAATTATAAGGAACTTGTAAAGCAGCAGCTTCCAGGTCTTCCAGAGGAGAATATTTTATGTGAGCCTATTGGAAGAAATACAGCTCCATGTATAGGACTTGGTGCAGTTCATGTGGCAAGCAAGTATGAAGATGCGGTTATGATAGTTCTTCCATCAGACCACCTTATAAAGCACAATGATATATTTAAGGATACATTTGTTAATGCATGTGATATAGCAGAGAAAGGTGAGAACCTTGTAACTGTTGGTATTACACCTAATTACCCAGAAACAGGTTATGGTTATATAAAGTATAACAAGGATAATAAAGAGGGTGAGAGCTTTTCAGTGGAGAAGTTCGTGGAAAAGCCAGATCTTGATACAGCTAAGGCATATCTTGCAGATGGTTCTTATCTTTGGAACTCAGGTATGTTTGTATGGAAAGTATCGACTATACTTTCATGCTTTAAGAAGTATATGACTTCAACATATGAAGGATTATTAAAGATTAAAGCATCAGTTGGTACAGCGGATTATCAGAGTACTCTTGAAAAGGAATTCCCTGATCTTGAATCACAGTCAGTTGACTATGGTATCATGGAGAAGGCTTCTGATATATACACACTTGCTGGTAATTTTGGCTGGGATGATGTTGGTTCATGGCTTGCAGTAGGAAGAATCAAAGAAAATGATTCAGAAGGTAATGTTGTGAATGGCAATGTTGTTACAGTCAATACACAGAACTGTGTTATTGAAGGTGCAGACAAGCTTATCGCAACTGTAGGATTAAGAGACATGATAGTTGTTGATACTAAGGATGCTACACTTATTTCTACTAAGGAGAACGCAGGCGAGATAAAGAAGGTGCTTGCTAAGCTTAGAGAAGAGGGAAAGAATCAGTATTTATAAATTCTATATTTGAATTCAAAGAAATGGAGATAGTTAATAGTTATGAAAAACGCATTAATTACAGGTATAACAGGACAGGATGGTTCATACTTAGCAGAGCTTCTTCTTGAAAAGGGCTATAATGTATATGGTCTTATGAGAAGAAAGAGTGTTGTGGATTACGGAAACGTAGATCATATCAAGGATAAGATTCACTTTATCTACGCAGATATGCAGGATATAGTATCACTTATATCAGCAATGAAGATATCACAGGCAGATGAAGTATATAATCTTGCAGCACAGTCATTCGTTGCAACATCATGGGATACTCCATGTACAACAGCTGATATTGATGCTATTGGTGTTACTAACATGCTTGAAGCTATAAGAATCATAAAGCCAGAGTGCAGATTCTATCAGGCATCAACATCAGAGATGTTCGGTAAGGTGCAGGCTATACCTCAGACAGAGGAAACACCTTTCTATCCAAGAAGCCCATATGGAGTTGCAAAGCTTTATGGCCACTGGATTACAAAGAATTACAGAGAGAGCTATGGAATGTATGCATGCTCAGGAATTCTTTTCAACCATGAATCTGAAAGACGTGGCAAGGAATTCGTTACAAGAAAGATTACAAATGCAGTAGCACGTATCAAGGCAGGTCTTCAGGACTGTGTTGAACTTGGTAATCTTGATGCAAAGAGAGACTGGGGTCACTCAAAGGATTATGTAAGAGCTATGTGGTTACTTTTACAGCAGGAAGAGCCAGATGATTATGTAATCGCTACTAACGAGACAAGAACAGTAAGAGAATTTGCTAAGACAGCATTTGCAGCAGCAGGAATTGAAGTTGAGTTTGAGGGTGAAGGTGTTAATGAAATAGCAAAGGATAAGGCAACAGGTAAGGTTGTACTTAAGGTTAATCCAGATTTCTTCAGACCAGCAGAAGTAGAACTTCTTATCGGTAATCCAGCAAAGGCAGAGGAAAAGCTTGGCTGGAAGAGAGAAATATCATTCCAGGAATTAGTTGAGAGAATGGTAAAGAACGATATGGAACTTGTTAAGAAAGAAGCAGCTAACAATTAATTAATAAATAGACGAAATTACAGTCAGGGCAGAGAATCTGTCCTGACAATATTTGATGTAGCAGAAGAGAGGTAGTTAATGAAGGCATTAGTAGTCGGCGGGGGTGGATTTGTCGGACCATATCTTGTAAGACATTTAAAGGATGAGCTTGGATATGAGGTGACAGTTACAAAAACAGAAAAAGAAACACTTGCTATGGATGGAGCAGTTGTAAAAAATCTGGATATTCTTGATAAGAACCAGATATCAGAGCTGCTTAATGAAGAAAAGCCTGATTATCTGTTTCATCTTGCAGCACAGTCATCAGTTGCCTATTCATGGAAAAATCCAACACTGACAGTTGATGTCAACATAAAGGGATGCGTGAATTTGTTAGAGGCAGTGAAGGATGCAGATGAGAAACCGAGGGTACTTCTTATAGGTTCAGGTGAGGAATACGGACATATAAAGAAAGACGAATGTCCGATAATAGAAGATAATGTGTTAAGACCGGGCAATATATATGCAGCGACAAAGTCATGCCAGAATATGTTAGGAAAGATATATTCAGATGCGTATGGACTTGACATTATGATGGTGAGGGCGTTTAACCATATCGGACCAAACCAGACACCTGTGTTTGTAGTTGCAGACTTCTGTAAGCAGGTTGCAGACATAGAAAAAGGAAAACAGGAACCAGTAATATATGTTGGAAACTTAAGTGCAAAGCGTGATTTCACAGATGTAAGGGATGTTGTGAAGGCGTATGCCCTTTTAGTAAAAGGCGGAAAAAGAGGCGAAACTTACAATGTGGGAAGAGGCCACGCAGTAGCAATAGAAGATATCCTTAAGGAAATAGTATCAATGTCAGATAAGGATATAGAGGTAAAGGTGGATGAAAAGAAGCTTCGTCCGGTAGATGTACCTATAATAGAACCAGATATTGAAAAGATTAAAAAAGAGGTAGGCTGGGAGCCGGTTATAGAGCTTCGTCAGACTCTTGAGGAAACACTTGAATACTGGAGAAGTTCTGACAGGGATTAGAAACAGGAGGAGAAGAATGAAGGTCGTATTATTAGCAGGCGGTTTCGGAACGAGAATAAGTGAAGAAAGCCAGTTTAAACCAAAGCCAATGATTGAGATAGGTGGAAAGCCTATTCTCTGGCATATTATGAAAGAATATGAATACTATGGATTCGATGAGTTTATTATATGTGCAGGTTATAAGCAGTATGTAATCAAAGAATGGTTTGCAGATTATTTCCTTCATAACAGTGATATCACATTTGATTTCACTAAAGGAACTAACGATATGATAATCCATGAGCAGCACTGTGAGCCATGGAAGGTAACTGTAGTTGATACAGGACTTAACACTATGACAGGCGGAAGAATTAAGAGAATTCAGAAGTATGTAGGTGATGAACCATTCCTTATGACTTATGGCGATGGTGTATGTGATGTTGATATTGCAAAGCTTGTTGAGTTCCACAAGAACCACGGAAAGATAGCTACACTTACAGCGGTAATGTTAGAGCAGCAGAAGGGTGTTCTTGATATCGGTGGTGATAATGCAGTCAAGTCATTCAGAGAGAAGAGCCATATGGATGGTGCGCCAATCAATGCCGGATATATGGTACTTAATCCTGAAATATTTGATTATATTGAGGGAGATAATACTGTATTTGAGAAAGAGCCACTTGAAAAACTTGCAAAGGAAGGCGAGCTTATGTCATATATGCATAAGGGTTTCTGGCAGTGCATGGATAACAAGAGAGAGATGGATATGCTTGAGAAGTATCTTGCAACGGGTACAGCTCCTTGGAAGAAGTGGTAAGTTCACGGGTGACAGATTATATAGAGTTATATAAAATAAATATTTTTATATTTAAGATAGCTTCTAGTTTCGGCGTATAATAAGTGAAAAAACATACATATAGTATTGGTATTGTATGTATGTTGCTTGGTATATGCAACGTGATAATTGGAATAATCGATAATCAGGAAGGATTATAGAAAGATGGA
>FR886340.1:0-7226 GCA_000436535.1 Eubacterium sp. CAG:252
TTATCAAGACTTGTAAGCAGCATCATAGGGCAGGAGGTAACTGTTATTGACATACTGCCATCCGAAAGTTCCAGCTTTGAAGACTCGTTTATAATAATGGACATGATAGTACGACTGTCTGACGGAAGTATTGCCAATATTGAGGTGCAAAAGATAGCCTCGCTGTTTCCGGGTGAAAGGTTAAGCTGCTATTCAGCTGATGCGATTATGAGGCAGTATCACAGGCTTTCATCAGCAACCTCGACTGCAAGGTATAGTGATGACATTTCGCAGGACAGTGACAGTATCAGTGCGATTGGACATAAGACATTTTCGTATAAGGATATGAAGAATGTGCATACTATTGTCCTGTTTGAAAACAGCAATTCTAATCTAATAAATTCTGCTAATCCTGAATTATATTTCCACGTTGGAACGACAACCTTCAACACTCACATTAATTTTCCACTACTACAAAAATACCATATGATTAGTCTTGACACTTTCAGGAAATACAGATATTCTGATATTATAGAAGGCACTATCGAGATTAAGGAATGTGATTATGATGAGGACGTGTACGAAAAGCCGCTGACAGACCAGATGTTAAGGGACAGACTTGCATTTCTGTCGCTGTTTGTGACAGAAACGGTGGATGAGGCTATAGCAGTCCAGAACATATTTCCGGAATTATCAGAGATATTTGACGAGATGAATGAGTTGTCGCTGTTTGTAACTGAAACGGTGGATGAGGCTATAGCCATTCAGAACATATTTCCAGAATTATCAGAGATATTTAATGAGATGAATGAGTATCTTGCAAGACCAGAGGAGGTGTTAGGTATGTTTTCAGAAGCATTAAGAATACTCAACCATAACACGGCGGTACTGATGGTTGATGAGTACAGGAAGAAGTATCAGGAGATGGAGAAAAATCTCAAGAAGGAAATGAAAGAAAAAATGCAGGAAATGCATGAAAAACTTGACGACAAGGACAAACAAATCAACAGTCAGAAAGAACAATTTAGCGTACAAAAAGAACAATACGAGGAGCAGCATACAAAAGACCTTGAAAGGATAGCTGAACTTGAAGCTATGCTAAAAGAAAGCAGGGAAAGTAAGGAAAGCAACGGTCAGGGATAATGTTATAACAATACAGATGTGGCGCAAATATAAGTATGAAAGCTGCGGAATATTAGAGAGTTATTGTTATATTAATACAGGTGTGGCGTAAGCTCCAGTATTGAATTAAGTAAGCGGATAGATATATATAGTCGGTGATGACTTTATACACTATCCGCTTATTCTGCTTTAAATAATGATTGAAAAATTTCATGGAAGGGAAACTGCTGAAATACATCTTATGGGTAAAGCTGGAGAGTCTTACAAAGTTGCAGGACTGGAACCTGTTGGAGATATTAAAATGGCTGACGGTGTAACTGATTGGACAGTTTCAGTCACTACAGAGGATAATACTTTCCATATCAATGTTGTTAAGAATAGTGCATTTACTCCTTCAGCACAAAACGGCTTATGTTGTGATGAAAACGGCGTATGGAATTATTATGTAAATGGCTCGGTAGATTATAATTATACAGGTCTTGCCAATAATGAATACGGCTGGTTTTATGTAAAAAATGGAAGCGTGGACTGGAGTTATACAGGCTTAGCCAACAATGAATATGGCTGGTTCTATATATCAAATGGAGTGCTTGACTGGAGTTATACGGGGCTTGCGAATAATGAATATGGCTGGTTCTATGTATCAAATGGAGCACTTGACTGGGGCTATACAGGCTTAGCCAATAATGAGTATGGCTGGTTCTATGTAAAAAATGGTAGCGTAGACTGGAGTTACACAGGACTTGCGAATAACGAATATGGCTGGTTCTATATATCAAACGGAGTGCTTGACTGGAGTTACACAGGCCTTGCCAATAATGAATACGGCTGGTTCTATGTATCAGATGGAGTGCTTGACTGGGGTTATACAGGACTTGCGAATAATGAATATGGTTGGTTCTATGTATCAAATGGAGCAGTAGATTGGAGTTACACAGGACAGGCGGATAATATCTATGGAACATGGAATGTTGTTAATGGACAGGTTGTATTTTAAAATATTTAGCGACAATTTAGTATAAAATTTTAAATACACATTAGACCGGTAAATTCTTCGGAGTTTGCCGGTCTTTTTTATGAATGTATCCAAAATAGCAGAAAAAGTATCCGAAATAGCAGTTATATGTTGTGATAGATGTAAATGTGCAAAACAGTCATATATTGTTGAAAATGTTGATATGTGTTATTATGTGCGTAAGCAAAAGCTTTCTTAGACTTAGTGCAGTGATGGCTAAAAATGAAATATGTAATAAGCAAAAATAAAAAAAGGAGTAACATAAGATGAAGAGAAACAAGTATAAAGATTATCTATGGTATACAGCGCTTGTTGTATTTGTTCTGTGTATAATCGAAGGTCTTATGTATTATCACGGTGAGGATAATACATTTTTAAAAATATCACTTAATATCCAGAATGCCATAAAAGCTTATAAGATAGACCCGGATATCAAGCAGAGTGAGGCGATAAGATTCTTAGCAGAGTCGGGCGGCGGCATACTTATGACAATTATTACATATCTTTACTGTGCTTCTGTTATTGTCGCACCTTTCTGTACTATCGGTGCCCTGACAGTTCTTATATTAAAGCCGGCGAACTATGTGAAAGGTCTTCTTAAGCGCCGTCATGAGAATTCTATTCTTGTGCTTGGTTCAGGTGTATATAAGAATAACTTTATATATGCACTTGCTAAGGATTGCAATGTAACAGTTGTTGAGGCTGATGGTATTACTGATGACAGAAAGTTAAAGTATCTTAATCATGGCATAAAGTTTGTACAGAAGTATAGCGATATGCCTATGGCTAATGTTTTAAAGAGCTTGAAGCTTTCACGTTTTAATGATTTTCTTTTATGTGACGAAAATGTAATGGAAAATATAGACAATATGAAGCTTCTGTTAAGCTTTAATACATTGGGAAAAACGAAAGATGGCAATTACCAGCAGATGTATATAGGCTGTAATGACTCATCAATGGGTGAGATTATAAGGCAGTATTATGACCGCCTTGATAATAAGTCAATTGATATTAATATAATCGATATTAACCAGATGGCAGTCAATAAAATGTTTGCTGAACATCCAGTATTTATGGCTAATACAAAGGATAATCTGGATGTTCATATGGGTATTATCGGTTTTGGCGAGTTCGGACAGCGCACACTTCTTCAGGCACTTAATATGTCTGTATTATCTGCTGAGTCAAAGATATGCATAGATGTATATGATAAGGATATGGATAATATTATCGGCGCATTTATGAAGCATTTTTCAGTTGATATATTGGATGGACTTAAGTTCGTTAGTGAAGAGATTTTCCTGGGTGAGCAGACAGAATATTATGAGCTTGAACTTCCGGTTGCCGGCAGTGAGCGTTTCTGTATGGATGGCTCGGTTGTAATAAGATTCTGGAAGACGGATGCCCAGACATTACAGTTCAGTAAAATATTTGACAGATGTAATGCAGCTATGAACTTTACATATCTTGTAGTTGCGATGGGTGATACTCATTCTATGGCAAATACGATTATCGAACTTAAGCAGCTTCTATATAAGAAAGATAGTAGCAGTGCTGTAAAGACACCGATAATCATAAGAACTAAGAGTAAGAATAACATTGTTGAGATATACAATGAAGATAATCTGTTTGAGATAACACAGAATAAAGACATTTTCTCATATGAGTCACTTACCAACCACAGAATTGTTGATGAGGCAAAGCTGTTTAACCACAGATATAATGTGCTTTATGATGTGTTAAGCCAGTATAAGTCTGATGGTATAGTTCTTGATGATAAGTTTATGCTTAAGATTGAAGAACATCTCACAGAAGATGCACTTCGTATAGAGCAGGACGGAAGCGTGCTTGACAGCAGCTGGCATAAGATGAAAATATTTGACAGGGAATCAAGTATTGCACAGGCTATGCACCAGAATGTAAAGGACTGGCTTGTTAATAAGGAACACATATATTCTTATGAAGCTGACAAAGAGGAGCTTGAGCGTATTGAGCACAGGCGCTGGACTATATTTATGATAACTCAGGGCTTTAAGTATGAGAAGTCTGAGCGCAAGGATATGAACGCAAAGACACATCCTTGTATATTGGACTGGGAGCACCTTAAAGTAGAAAAACCGGATACACTCGAATATGATTTCACGCCTTATTATATACTTAAGGCTGTTGGGAACAAGGATAAAAAATAATCAGCAGATTATAAATGAACAAATCTTAGAAATTGAAATTGCATAACTTTATGCGTGTTACATAGGAATAGCATTAAATAAAAAATCACGTAGATATGTATATAAACATATTTACGTGGTTTTTATTTGTTACGATATTTTATATATTACCTATAATGAGCTATAAGAATATCATTTTATAATAATATTAGCACACTTAATATCCATGCTTAAGTCATACACCCTGCCTGACTTTATGCCAACAACAGTAGGGCGGAGTATGTAGTGAGGATTGTTCTTTACAACCTTGGCTTTCTCACCGTTGCTAAGTTCAACGATAGAGTCGACAGGGTATAAAATCATACTTTCAAGGAAGCTTTTCATAGCGGTAAGGTCAAGTTCACCTGTCATAGACATAATCATTTCTACGGCTTCACGCTGTGAAAATGCAGACTTGTAAGGACGCTCTGTGACTAAGGCATCATATATGTCTGCAATAGTGAGTATTCTTGCGTACTGTGTTATCTTGTCGCTTGGAAATCCAACAGGATACCCTTTGCTGTTCATCTTTTCGTGATGCTGCAGCACGGCCATGCATATCTCATTGCTGAATTCATCTCTGTCTTTAATCATGCGGTATCCAAATACAGGGTGCTGCTTCATAACAGCGAATTCTTCATCAGTAAGTCTTGCCGGCTTGTTAAGAATATCCAGAGGAATTTTGGTTTTGCCTATGTCGTGAAGAAGACCTGCAACACCTATTTCATATATCTGTTTCTGTGATAATCCCTGCTGCTTTGCAAGTACCATAGACATAGTTGCGACATCAACACTGTGTTTGAAGGTGTACTCATCACTTGTTTTAAGTGCGCTTATATCAACAGCTATGGCATCAGTGGAATTGATAGCATTCATCAGGTTGGATGCTATATTATTGGTTGTATCAGCAAGTTCTTTGGACTCAGTGTTGGAATATATAAACTGTATTCCTTCTGCTACTCTTGTCTTTACACTGTCGGAGAGTTCTACTTTGGAACGGTCATCTGTGTGCAGACGCTCAATCTGCTTTCTTGCCTGTGGTGATATACTTTTTTCGATATCTCCTGCGGTCTCCTCGCCGGATTGGATATAAACCATCATAACTCCCATTTTAAGGAGTGAGTCAATGACATAATTATCAAGAATAGAACCTCTCTGAACAAGATTACGTCCACTTTTATCCACTACTGCCTGGTCGATTTTCATGCCGGGCTGAAGCTGTCTTGTTCTTACTAAACGTCTTGTAATCATATAATATAATTCTCCATTCTTGTCCGATTGGTACATCTTTTAAAATATTTTTACAACTATTTTATTATACTATATATAGCAATTTATTTCTATATTTTTTCTATAAGTTACCTTGCACAAATATGAATATATTTGGAATGTTTTGCATTTTTTGGGTTGTTCATAATTTTTCCACATAATTTCCATTTTTTAATCACAAAATAAAATTAGTATATAGTACAAAGTTAATGCTTATGAGAAACAATTAACAGGTACTATCAGAGATACGAATGGAGGAGCAATATGAAAAGAAAGATAAGTGCAAAGATACTTGTCCTTGCAGGTGCACTATTTGCAGCAGATATCAGCGACAGTTGAGCAGATAAATGCCGGTTCTGAAAATATATTATCTGCGATAGTAAATGTAAATGAGCAGATAGACAGAGGTAATGATATAACTTCCGAGATATTAAAGAAGTCTGTAAAGTATATGCAGGATACAAAGAATGGACAGGAAATAATGTTTTTGACACGTACATTATTATGTATTATAATATGATACCAGAGTCAAAAAGTCTAAAACCTTATGAGTTTGCTCATAGGCGAGTGGGATTGCATCACGGAACAATCCGTATGTATCATATTATATAAGAGTTTAAGATTGGGACAGATATTATATCTGCCCCAATTTGGTTTAATTAAAGATTAATTAATGTAGTGGGCAAAAGGAGGAATTACAGACTGTGAAGAAGTCAAATGCTGTGGCGTTGCTGCCAATATTTGTTTTTTTAGTATTATATCTGGGATTTGGAATTGTGTTTGAGTATGTTATGAAAATTCCTATGGGTTTTTATAACATTCCGATTATAGCTGCATTTCTTGTGGCGATACTTGTAGCCTGTATACAGAACAGGAGTGTATCTTTTGATAAGAAGCTTGAAATAATGGCTGGCGGACTTGCCGATAAGAATATAATAACTATGATTCTTATATTTCTTACGGCTGGTGTGTTCGTTGGTGTGGCAGGAAGAAGCAGCGCAGAGAGCGTGGCTTACTTTATGCTTGATATAATTCCAGCAAAGTTTGCAGTTGCGGTGCTTTTTGTGGTTTCATGCTTCGTGTCAACAGCTATGGGTACTTCTGTCGGAACGATTACACTTATAGTTCCTATAGCAGTCGCAGTATCAGAGGCTTCAGGCTTTTCTGTACAGTTATGTATAGCATCTGTTATGGGTGGTGCAATGTTTGGTGATAACTTATCATTTATATCAGATACAACTATAGCTGCCTGCAATGGACAGGGTTGTGCGATGAAAGATAAGTTTAAGGAAAACTTCTGGATAGCATTTCCGGCGGCACTTGTAACTCTTATTATTATTCTTATATTGTCGTTCAGAACTGATATAGCAGGAAGCGTTACACACGATTATAATCTTATACAGATTATTCCTTATGTCCTTGTACTTATCGGAGGTATAGCAGGTTTTAATGTATTTCTTGTGCTTCTTACAGGAATTGTGTCAGGAACAGTTATAGTTCTTGCAACAGGAAATGTGGGTGTATACGAACTTATAGGCAATATAGGCTCCGGTGTGTCAGGTATGTTTGAAACAAGCCTTGTAGCCATACTTGTATCGGCTATGTGCGCTCTTATAAGGGAATATGGCGGCTTT